>CAZAHC010000220.1:0-6001 GCA_964484595.1 uncultured Fibrobacteraceae bacterium
TCACTTCCCCCCAGGATTTCAGGTCGGTAGGCTGAGGTTGGTCCGAAAAGGGCTCGAAATCAACAATTGCATGAATCGAGGGGTCGTCGTTGAAATCCGTGATCCATTCCGCAATGACTCCAGCATCTTCCGTGCCCCAGTAGTTTCCAGTTAAATCCAAATGAACATTGGGAGGATTCCAAAAGTACTCGAGAAAAACTGACTGGCCGCCATTGTTCAGAATGTGATTTCCCTGCAGTGAAAGCGAGCCAGCGGACACGAAAATCGTGGAAAAGGTGCCGCCCGAAAAAATATTTCCAATTCCCTCGACATGCCCACCATCGTCGGTTTTCAATGCACAGGCACCGTTAAGAATCCTCACGCCAGTTAGATATGCAAAGGAATGGGATGACGCAATAATTCCATAGTTGTAAAGAGAGGCGATATTACAATCAACGATGTTGGCACTGGAATTGTCGGTCAAATATACCCCAACTCTCCCCCCACCAAGCGTACCGTCACCTTCAATGGTATTCCCAGAAATAAGAACGTTATTAGTATTTTGTAGATAAACTCCGTTGGTGCAGAGAGAAAAATGGGAATTAATTACGGCCACGTTCCCCGAACTATGAAAAAAAACCCCATCGCCGGAGCAATCAAAAATCCGGCAATTTTCAATATAACCATAACTTCCGGTTGAAATAAAAATGCCCGCCCTACATCCAACAGCTCGGAAATTTCGGACTTCTATCTGACCATTGCAGGAATAAATGCCAGAATAAACATTTTGAACAGTAAGACTTTCAACCCTCAACCTGTCTTCTGGCTGAACTCCCACAAACCCCTTTGGACCATTGTCATGGAAATCAGCAATATCGGGTCCAATGATGACGGTTTCCGGGTCTTCACCGATTATTGTCAATTCTTCTTCAAGCACATACACGTACACCTCAATCGGCCAGGACCAATTGGGAAGTGTCACCTCCTGGTATTCGTAATAGTGTCCAGGTCCTACAAGAATCGTGTCCCCAGCCGAGGCTGCCGTAATGGCCGGCTGAATCGCCAGGAAATCGCCTGATCCATCCTGCTCCACGCGCCAAGTCGAGCTGGAGGCCAGCGTAGGGGGAAGCAGGAAAAGGGTGAAACAGAAGATGATTTGCAAAAGCCGCACTTGATGCTCTCTCCAGGAAAAAGTTCGGGCCTGTTCATTTCACCAGGAGAAGCCTCTGGTTAAAGACCTCATTCCCGATCTTCAGCCGGGCAAAATACCCCCCACTGGCCAGTGACCGCCCCCTGCTGCCCTCGCCATCCCATTCTACCACATCTGAAGGGGTGGAGACCCCGGGAACCGGCAACAGACTGCATCAGAGACGACGCCTCGACTTCCCCCGCCCCGGCGATGGTTGAACAGCGACCGTGTCTGCAGTAGAATGGCGGACCCTTGGGGAAAGTGGACGCCCCGGGTTCGGAAGGAGGACGTCGGTCATGGCCAGGCTGGTGAAATGCGGGCTGATACAGTGTGCCAATGCAATCGCCACGGACGAACCGGTCGTCAAGATCCGGGACGCGATGATCGCCAAGCACCTGCCGTTCATCGAGCAGGCGGCCGCTGCGGGAGTGCAGATCCTCTGCTTCCAGGAACTCTTCAACGGGCCGTACTTCTGCCCCAGCCAGGACGAACGGTGGTACCAGCTCGCCGAGCCGGTGCCCGAGGGGCCGACCATCTCCTTCATGAGGGAACTCGCGGCCAGGCATTCGCTGGTCCTGGTGGTTCCGCTCTACGAGAAGGCGACCACGGGCGTGTACTACAACACCGCCGCCGTGATCGACGCCGACGGGTCCTACCTAGGTCGTTACCGCAAGAAGCACATCCCCCAGGTGGCGGGCTTCTGGGAGAAATTCTTCTTCAAGCCCGGCAACGAGGGCTACCCGGTCTTCGACACGGCGTTCGGCAAGGTCGGGGTCTACATCTGCTACGACCGCCACTTTCCCGAGGGCGCGCGTCTGCTCGGGTTGAACGGCGCCGAGATCGTCTTCAACCCGTCGGCGACCGTGGCCGGACTCTCGATGCACCTCTGGAAGCTGGAGCAGCCGGCGCACGCGGTGGCCAACGGCTTCTTCATGGGTAACATCAATCGCGTGGGCACCGAGGCGCCGTGGGACATCGGCCGGTTCTACGGCACCAGTTACTTCTGCGACCCGCGCGGCAAGATCATCGCCGAGGGCGGCGAGGACGAGGACGAGCTGGTCATCGCCGACCTAGACCTGGACCTGATCGAGGAAGTGCGCAACACGTGGCAGTTCTACCGCGACCGGCGCCCGGAGACCTACGCGGACATCACCGAGCCGCTTCCCTAGACTTGATCGTTCCGGAACGGGCGCCGCGAGGGAGGAGGGAAACGAGATGAGCCACGACGTCGTCATCAAGGGCGGACAGGTCGTTTCGTCCGCGGGGATCAGCGAGGCCGATGTCGGCATCGACGGCGAGACCATCGCCGCGGTCGGGCCCGATCTGGCCGGCGCCGAGACCATCGACGCTGCCGGCAAGCTGGTGCTGCCCGGAGCCATCGACGTGCACAACCACTTCCAGCTGCCGTTCTGCGGCACGGTGAGCGTCGACGACTTCGCCAACGGCAGCAGGTCCGCCGCCCTGGGAGGCGTGACCACCTTCCTCGACTTCGCCATCCAGGCCAAGCCGGCCTCGGTCATGGAGGCGATCGCCGCCCGTCGCGAGGAGGCGGACGGCCACGTCTACATCGACTACGGGCTGCACGCCGGCATCACCGACTGGAACGACGACCGGGTCGCGGAGATACCAAAGATCATCGAGGCGGGGCTGCCGACCTTCAAGATGTTCATGATCTACCGTTCCCAGGGCTGGCAGGCCACCGACGCCGACCTCTACTGCGCGCTGCGGGAGACGGTGAAGTACGGCGGCATGGTCGGCGTACACGCCGAGAGCGACGACCTGATCAATCTCTTCCAGAGCGAGGCGGAGCGCGACGGGCTCACCGGATGTTACACCCACGCGCTCACCCGGCCGACCATCACCGAGAGCGAGGCCATCGCCCGCGTCATCAACCTCGCCGAGGCCACCGGCGGCCGGCTCTACATCTTCCACATGTCCACCGGCAAGGCCGCCGACATCGTCGCCGAGAGCAGGCAGCGGGGCATCGACGTCCACGCCGAGACCGGCCCCCATTACCTGCTGCTCGACGACGAGCTCTTCAAGCGCGAGGACGGCCACCATTTCGCCACCTGCCCGCCGATCCGCAAGCCCGCCGACCAGGAGAAGCTCTGGCAGCGACTCGCCGACGGAGCCATCGAGGTCCTGGCCACCGACACCTGCACGTTCGACAGCGAGCAGAAGGCGATGTGGGAAGGTGATTACCGCAAGATCCCGTTCGGCATGCCGGGCATCGAGACCTTGCTGCCGCTCACCTATGCGAAGGGGGTGGGCGAGGGCAGGTTCCCGCTCACCCGCATGATCGAGCTGCTGTGCGAGAATCCAGCCAAGCTGTTCGGCCTCTGGCCGCGCAAGGGGACCATCACCGTCGGCAGCGACGCCGACCTGGTCGTCTTCGATCCCGACCTCCCGGTCACCCTCTCGGCCGAGTCCCTGCACAGCAACTGTGACTACTGTCCCTTCGAGGGAACCGAGATCACCGGCTGGCCCGTCCACACCCTGGTCAGGGGCAAGGCGGTGGTGCGCGACCGCCAGTTCGTGGGCGAGCCGGGTCACGGCCAGTTCATCGCGCGTACGCCGGCCGCAACCGGCAGCCAGGGAGCCTAGAGATGGACCGCAAGACCATCCTCGAGAAGCACGGGGAGTTCCTGTTCCCCTGCGTGATCAATTATTACGCCGAGCCCCTCACCTTCGCTCGCGGCGAGGGCTTGGTGCTGACCGACACGGACGGCAACCGCTACCTGGATTTCTTCGGCGGCATCCTGACCGTGAGCCTTGGTCACTGTCACGAGCCGGTCGCTGAACAGGTGGCCGAGCAGGTGCGCACCCTGCAGCACACCTCCACGCTCTATCCCAACGAGTGGATCGTCAGGCTGGCCGAGAAGATGGCGTCCATCACCCCCGGCCGGGCGAGCAAGACCTTCCTGACCAACAGCGGCACCGAGGCCGACGAGACAGCGGTGCTGCTCGCGCGCATCCACGCCGGCGGCGCGGGTGACATCATCGCCCTGCGGCATAGTTACGCGGGCCGCTCGCAGCTGGCCATCAACCTGGGCGGCCAGCACGTATGGCGGCTCATCCCCAGCCAGGTGCCGGGGATCAAGCACGCCCACGCCCCCTACTGCTACCGCTGCGCCCTGGGACTCAGCTATCCCGACTGCGACGTCAAGTGCGCCCGGGACCTCGAGGAGCTGATCGCGACCGAGACCTGCGGCCGGGTGGCCGGGCTCATCGCCGAACCGATCCTCGGGGTGGGAGGCTTCATCGTGCCGCCCCCGGAGTACTTCAAGGTGGCGGTGGAGATCGTGCGCCGGTACGGCGGCATCTTCATCGCCGACGAGGTGCAGACCGGCTTCGGCCGGACCGGTGGCAAGCTGAACGGGATCGAGCACTGGGGAGTCGAACCGGAGGTTCTCACCTACGCCAAGGGCATGGCCAACGGCCTGCCCATCGGCGCCACCGTGGCCGTACCCGAGGTGGCCGACTCGTTCACCGGCCTGTCGATCGCCACCTTCGGCGGCAACCCGGTCTGTGCGGTCGCCGCCCTGGGCACCATCGAGACCATCGAGCAGGAGGGCGTCGTCGAACGGGCCGAGGTGCTGGGCCGGCGCCTGCGCCAGGGGCTCGACGCCCTGGCCAAAAAGCACTCCTGGGTGGGCGACGTGCGGGGCATGGGACTGATGCAGGCGCTGGAACTCGTCGAGGACCCCTCCTCCCGGGAACCGGCGCCGGCCAGAGCCGCGGCGCTGATGGAGGAAACCAGGCGGGAAGGCCTGCTGATCGGCAAGGGCGGCCTCTACGGCAACGTGCTGCGCATCGCCCCTCCGATGCTGGTCAGCGAGGCGGAGATAGACGAGGCGATCGAGAAGCTCGGCCGAGCCCTGGCCCGGGTCGACTGAGACGGGAGGCGCAGGCCAACCAACAAACCGGGAGGAGCGGTTCTCATGAGCGGCAACCCGAATCTGCTGCCCGAGGTCAAGGAACACTACGGTCGGGTCCGGAACTACGTGGACGGCGACTGGGTGGAGTCCCCCTCGCAGCGCACCCTGGACGTGATCAACCCCGCCACGGCGAAGGTGATCGGCGAGGTTCCCCTGGGCACCGCCGCGGAGGTGCAGCAGGCGATCGGCGCCGCGGAGGAGGCCTTCGCCGAGTGGCGCGAGACCTCGCCCAACATCAGGGTGCAGCCGCTGTTCCGGCTCAAGGCTCTCTTCGAGCAGCACTACGACGAGATCGCGCGGATCCTCACCCAGGAGCACGGCAAGGTGATCGACGAGGCTCGCGGCTCGGTGCGGCGCACCATCGACAACATCGAGTTCGCCTGCGGCATCCCCTCCCTGCTCATGGGCGAGACGCTGGAGGACGGCGGCGCCACCGGGATCGACGAGGAGGCGATCCGCCAGCCCCTGGGGGTCTGCGCGTGCGTGGCGCCTTTCAACTTCCCGGCCATGGTTCCGCTCTGGTTCTGGCCCACCGCGGTGGCCTGCGGCAACACCTTCGTCGTCAAGCCCTCGGAGCAGGTGCCCCTGACCCAGAGCCGGATCTTCGAGCTGATCGACGAGGCGGGTTTCCCAGAGGGCGTGGTCAACATGGTCAACGGGGACCGGGAGGCGGTCGACGCCCTTCTCGACGACCCGCGCGTGCAGAGCATCTCCTTCGTCGGGTCGACCCCCGTGGCGCGCCACGTCTACCAGAAGGCGGCCGCCGCCGGCAAGCGGGTCCAGTGCCAGGGAGGCGCCAAGAACTTCGTGACCGTGATGCCCGATGCCAACCTGGACGCCAACCTGCCCAACCTGATCAGCGCCTTCTTCGGCAACACCGGCCAGCGCTGTCTGG
>CAZAHC010000221.1:0-6001 GCA_964484595.1 uncultured Fibrobacteraceae bacterium
CACGGCGCTGGCTGATCGACGCCACCCCCGACTTCCGGGAGCAGCTACACTGGCTGGACGTGCTGTTCCCGGTCGACGGCAAGCCGGGCCTGGCGGGGATCTTCCTGACCCACGCCCACATGGGGCACTACACGGGGCTGATGCACCTGGGGCTGGAGGTGATGGGCGCCGACAAGGTCCCGGTGTACGCGATGCCGCGCATGCGCGAGTTCCTCGCCACCAACGGCCCCTGGGGTCAGCTGGTTCGCTACCGGAACATCGTCCTGCGGCCGCTGGCGGACCGCACCCCGGTGCGGCTCGGCGACCGGCTGACGGTCGAGCCCTTCCTGGTGCCGCACCGGCAGGAGTACTCGGAGGTGGTCGGCTATCGCATCGAGGGGCCGGGCCGGTCGGTCCTGTTCATTCCCGACATCGACAGCTGGGAGGAGTGGGAGACGCAGGGCACCCGCATCGAGGACGAGATCGCCGGCGTGGACATCGCCTACCTGGACGGCACCTTCTTCGCCGACGGCGAGATCCCTGGCCGCGACATGTCGAGCTTCCCCCACCCGAAGATCAGGCACAGCATGGACCGCTTCGCCGCACTGCCCGCGACCGAGCGGGCGAAGGCGCGCTTCATTCACCTGAACCACACCAACCCCGCCTTGGTGCCAGGTAGCGAGGCGCGCCGGATCATCACCGAGAACGGCTTCGCGGTGGCGGAGGAAATGGAGCGGGTTGACCTGGCGGGGGAAAACGAAAGGGATTGAGGGAATGCGGGCGTTACTCGGGGCGGCCATACTGGTCGCCGCCTGCTGTCTGCCGGTGAGCCTGGTCTGGTCTGCAACCGACGCCAACCTCACCGTTTGCTCCGCTGAACCAGAACAGGGGGAAATCCGTTACCGGTTGCGAGAGCTCTGGCGCGTCGGGGCCGATGACGCAGACGTTCTGCTTGGCTGGGTGCAAAGAGTCATCCGGGATTCCGAGAGTCGGCTCCTCTTTTTTGACCGCCAGACCAAGGATGTGAAGGTGTTTTCCGCCGCCGGCCGGTTCCTGACCGAGATCGGCATCCTTGGTGAGGGCCCCGGCGAGACATCCGTTCCCCGGGACCTGATCCAGAGGAATGGCGGGGGATTCGGGATCGTTGACGGGTTTCCCGCCAAGGTCGTCTGGCTGGATTCAGGCTTCGACCCCGCGGGGGTAACCCGGCCCAAGGTCGACGAGGATGGAAGCGGCATGGTCGGCATGCACTGGGCTCGGCCGGCCGGGGACAATGTCGTTTTTGCCTTCGAGCAACACGGCATGGTGGATGGGAGGTTTTCCAGAAATATGCAACGGAAGGTGGCTACGCTGGATATCGAAGGTAATATCCTGTCCATTCATTACCAGGACACCATTCCCAGATTGCAAGACGACCACATCGACGAGAGGACCTTCTTTTCCCCGTATTTCACCTGGGCTGCGGACCGGGACGGTCGGGTTTACTGCGCTCTGGAAAGGGATCGTTACCTGATCCAGATCACCGGTCCCGATGGTGTCGTCGAAACCCTGTTCGAGCGCCCCTATTCTCCCCTGCCCCGCTCGGCCGAGGAACTTTCCCGGCAGGAAAAGCAGTTGCGGGGTATCTACCGGGACGAGTCGCGGTACAGCTTCACCGTGGGGAAAACCCATCCCTGCATCGAGGCCATGTGGACCGATGCCAGGGGTCTGTGGGTCGAGCATTCTCGAAGTAAACGCGAGCTCCCGGACGGGGTCCTGGCAACCTACGACCTGTTTTCCCCGGCTGGGCACTACCTTCAGCGCGTGGTCCTACTCGGCGAGGCCGACCCCGAGAGGGACAGATGGTTTGTCCATGAAGGCGGAATCCTCTCCCTGATCCTGAACTACGAGGGCGCGGCCCGGGCTCACCGGGTCAGCCAGCGGGCCGCGGCGGAGACTTCCGAAACCGATGACGAGAGGGAACTCGAGCCGCTGCAGGTGGTCATCTTCGAAATGGTCCTGGCGGACTGACGCCTGCTTGCCCCTCGGATTTTACCTATCATCAGTTTTAATCAATGAACACCCCGCCTTGATAACGCGCTGAGATTACGGCGGTTATCAAGGGTTTTGCCACGTGGCACAGACTCCACGACCCCGGTATCACCTCACCACCGTCAACCCCCGCGACCGGAGCTGGGGGCCCTCGCCCACGGTGACCAGGTACGATCCCGAGGCCACCGGGCGCCCCGACGAGTCGTTGCCGTCGAAGAAGTACCGGCCGCCCCCGTCGGCGTCGGTGCAGACGTTCGCCCTGAGCACCAACCGGCCGCGCAGGTCGTGGATTCGCAAGGTCTGCGTTACGCCCGGTTCACCGCTGAAGCGGATGTTACTGCCGGGATTGCACGGGTTCGGCCACGGGGGCGCCAGGTGGAGCCCGGCCACCGGTGCAGGCGGCACCTCCACGAGCGACTCGTTCACCGGCAGGGCGATATAGGCGGGCGGCAGGCCGACGTAAACGGGCGCGGAGGTCAGCTCGACCCCGGTGAAGGCGTCGAAGACGCGCAGGCCGTCGTTGCCCAGGGTCCGGTCGGCCAGGTAGAGCTGGCTCTCGCCGTCGAACACCACATCGACGTGGACGTAGGCCGAGGCGGAGGCGACCACGGTGACGTCACCGCCGGTCGACGGATCGTACGAGCGGACCGAGGTGAAGAAGCTGGCGTCGCTGACGATGACGAAGGCCCGCGAACCGTTGACGGTCGAGAAATCGAGCACGTCGCCGCCCAGCGCCGATTCGGTCACCTCGTATCCGAGGCTCACCCCCGCCGCCAGGTCCACGATCTCCACACCCCCGTCGGCGACCCCGTACCAGCCGTTGCAGCCGGCGCGCAGCCGGGTCCGGTCCGGCGCCAGCTCCAGCTTGCACCAAGGGTTCTGCCCGGTCAGCAGGATGCCGTCCAGCCCCGGGCTGCCCAGATTCACGTCGACCCACGCCTCGGCGATCATGTCGAACACCGCCAGGCAGCTTCCCCCCACCGGCAGGTACCAGTTGTTCCGGTCCAGCCGCTGGCAGGTCACGTACAGCAGATCGTCCACCGCCAGCATCCAGCCGGTCTCCGGCAGCCCGTCCGCGTCGGCGAAGGCGGCGGTCGAGAAGCTGTCCAGGACCACGCCGTTCTCGACGTCCACCTTCAGCAGCACCGCCGTATCGTAGCAGGAGACATAGGCGTCGCCCTGCTCGTCGAAGGCGATGTCCTGCGGGTTCATTCCGGCGCCCAGGCTGAACTGCCGGATCGTCTGGTACCCGGCCGCCGGATCGAGGATCTGGATGTGGTTGGCGCCGCCCCGGCCCACCACGTAGAACAGGCCGTCGTGGTAGCGCGCCACCGCGTCGCTGCCCACGTTTTCCACGTCCAGCTGCGCGGTCCAGGGAGAGTAGCGTTCGACGACGGTCACCCCGCCCAGGGTGGAGTAGTCCGAGGTCAGGACCAGGAATTCGTCCCAGGCGACTGCCGGGGCGGCCGCCCAGCCCAGCACGCCGGCCAGCAGGAGCGACAAGGCATTGCGGTGTGCGAAGGTTGCCATCGTTCTATCCTTTCTGTTTGCCCCCCGGCCTTCAGCGAATCTGCGCCGAGAGCCGGAACGATCGTCCCGGCAGGGGGAAGCCTTCCACGTCGTAGACCTGGTTTTCGGTCAGGTTGATCAGCTCGGCGGTCACGGCGACGGCCGGGCCCGCCGCCTGCTTTCCGCCGGGCCAGGTCCAGCCCAGCGATACGTTGCAGAGGGTGCGGGCCGGCGCCCTCGTTTGCTCCCAGTTGCGACGATCGCGAAAATTGGCCGCCTGGTGAATCACCGCCACCCCGAACCGCCACTGCCGTAAGGGCTGGTCGATCCGGATCGCGGCTTCCACCGGCGGCAGGAAGGGAAGCTGCTTGCCGTGATAGACGCGCTGAGACCCCCGATCCAGGGCCTCCTGCCAGGTGAGGTTGGCCGCCAGGTGGCCGCCGCCGGGCAGCCGGCCGGAGATCTCCCACTCCAGGCCGCCGGTTTCCGTCCGGCCGCTGTTCCAGGCCTTGTGGGTCCAGTGGCTGCTCTGGATGAAGATGATCGTCGAGTCGGTGCGGGCCTGGAACCAGGCGAGCCGCGTGCGCCAGGAGCGGCCGGGCAGCCGCCACCTGAGGGCGAGATCCCAGGTCGTTACTTCCTCTGGGACCAGGTCGCGGTTGCCTTCGATGCCACCTCGATGGCCGAACAGCTCGATCCAGGTCGGCAGCCGCACCGTTCGCGAGCCGTGCGCCTCGCAGAACAGCCGGCCGGGCAGAACCTCCCACACGAGGCCCGCCGACGGAGAGACGGCCGTCACCAAGTGTGGCACGGCCAGCGGCTTCTCCGGCAACGAGGGCAGGGCCGGTAGCGGGGGGAAGTTGTCCTCGGCCCACTGCCAGCGCCAGGCGGTCTGCAGACCGAGCCGGGGGCCGAAGAGGTCGACCTGCAGGCTGGAGGTCACCCCGACCGTGGTCCGCACCCGCCGGGGGTCCTCGTCCTCGTTGAGCTGCTCGCTGTACCACTGCCGGCGCCAGTCCACCCCGGCGCGCCAATGGATCCCGAGTTGCGGCAAGATCGCATCCCGGCTCACCGACACCCGGCCGCACAGGTCGTCGCTCACGCTGCGGGTGGTGCCGGGGGGATCGAACCCCACCTCTCCCTCGTCGTCGCGTAACCGCTCCCGGGTGCGAGAGGCGATCACCTCCAGCCGCAGCGATTCGCCCCGGCTGCGCAGGGTGAGATGTCCGTCGGCCCGGCTCCGCCACACCCTCGCGTCTGGACTGGGGTACCCCAGCGGTCCCGGGCGGCCGCCCTCACGGTCGAAGTACCCGGCCGCGAGCGAGGTGCGCACCCGGCCACTCTCCCAGCGGCCGCGGAGATAACCGCCCCATTCGACGAAGTCGGCGTTGATCCGCCGCTGGGCCGAGTCGTCAACCGAGCTGGCGAAGGTCTGGTTGTGGTCCCTGAACTCGAACAGGTTGTCGATGCGGCGGCCGTGCACCAGCAGCAGCAGGGCGCGGCTGCGGTCGGCCGAGCACCAGTCCTGGATCAGACGCCCGCCGGCGTCGCCGAACGAGCCGCCGAAGAGCCGCGCGCTGGAACCGCTGCCGCCGGCCGGCCGGCTCACCAGGTTCACCGCCCCGGCGCCGCCGATCCCGCCGAAGCGGGCCGGCACCAGGCCCCGGTACACCTCGGCCTGGCTGAACCGCTCCAGCGGCAGGCTGGCCAGATCCACGGTGCCGTCCTGGGCGTCGCTCAGGGGAATGCCGTCCACCATCACGACGACCTGGGCGGCGGTCAAGCCCCGGATCGACGGCAGGGCCTCCGCGCCCAGACCACCGTACCGCCGCATCTGCAACCCGGCCGAGCGGGACAGCAGCTCGGCCAGGTCCGCGCCCCCCCTCTCCTGCTCCAATGGAACGATCGTCACCAGGGCGGGGGCCACCGGGAAGGGGGTGTCCGGGAACCGGGCCGCCTCGACGAGGATCGTGTCCGTCGTGCCGCCGAAGAAGGTGGTCGTGTCGGGTGGAGCAAGCAGGTCGGCCGGGGCCGGGGCCGCCGCCCCGGACAGGGCAAGAAAAAGGGCCAGCAATCCGACCTGAACCGGAGCCTGGCCTGAATCTCGATTAGTCTGCCGGGAGACCGTCCGCATTGCCGCACCTCGCCCACGAAGGCTCTGGCAAAAGGCCCGGGATCGGTCTCCTGGCTCGCGGGTCTTCCTACCGGCTGCGCCTTCCCGGCCCGGGGCGCTCGGGGCGCCGGAGGGCCAGTGGCCTGATGCAGCTTTCGTCGCCGCTCACAGTGGCGGGGCCGCGCCGGATTTGCACCGGCTTCCGGGTGATCGGCCGGGCCGTCACCTGCCCTGCCAGGGGCAGGGCTATCACGGTCGCCAGGGTAACCGCCCGGAGGGCGCGTGTCAAGAAGGGGGCCGAGAAACAGCCGAAGTGATGGGGAATCGGCCTTCTGGACTTTTGTGTTATTGTCGTGCGATCCGTGTTCT
>CAZAHC010000222.1:0-5995 GCA_964484595.1 uncultured Fibrobacteraceae bacterium
GTCGGCCCGGAACCGGCACATACGGTAGTGCCGGTTCCCGGTTCATCAGTGCTGCTTCTTCTTGTGCCGGTTCTTGCGCAATCGCTTCTTGCGCTTGTGGGTTGCTATCTTCTTGCGCTTGCGCTTCCTGCCGTTGGGCATTTCCCGAACCGCCTTTCCCGGTATTGAAATCTGGTACGCTGCGCGGCTACATTCCCTCCGCCCCCTGTCGGCGGAATTCCCGGCCCGGATCACGGCCGGGGCCTGGCCGCCAAGGGCAGCGCTCGCGGCGCAGCCTAGCCCTTCTGGTTGAGCCTGGATTTCAGCTCGTTGGAGGCCTTAAAATAAGGCACCAGCTTCGCGGGCACCAGTACGGATTCACCGGTCCGGGGATTCCGGGCCATTCGCGACCGCCGGCTCTTCACTTTGAAGCTCCCAAAGCCGCGAAGTTCGACTTTGTCGTTTTTCACCAAAGCTTGGCCGATGTTCTGGAGAATCAGGTTGACGATGAGACCGGTGTCCTTCTTGCTGACCCCGGTTTCCATGGCAATGCTCTCGACCAGTTCGGCTTTGGTCATGTCTTCCCCCTGCTCAGAGGTCCGCGGTTTTTTCGGTCAGGAGGGGGATCAGGATTCCACCTTTTCCGCGCCCACCTTGCCTTCTTCAATACCATAACGCCAAGCCGCTGCCAAGCGCTTTTTCGCGCCCCGGCCCGTTAACTGTCCTGTTCCCAAGGTAATCCGTCGCAGTGGAATTCATCGACCCGCCCGACGATGACCGCTCGAATCGGCCCTTCCTTGCCGACCACGAGAGCTGCCGCGCCCCCCTCATCGCTGAGCAGGACCCTCTCGCCGGGGCCGGAATCGGCGCTGTCCACCGCGAGCAGAGGCTTGCCGACCGACTGGTCGTCGGCGTCCACCGGCTGGACGATCAGCAATTTCCAGCCGGCGAGATCCGGATGCTTGACCGTCGCCACCACCTCACCCGTCACCCGGCAGACCTTCATCGCGCCGCCTTCCGCCAGGGCTGATAGCGCACGCTGTCGACGATGCCCAGGGTGGCGGCGTCGACCGGGTTAAAGGGGTCGTCCAGGGCCTTGGCAGCTTCCCGGGAGGTGACGTAGAAGACGATATCACGGGGTCCGGCCCGGACGGTGTCCACAGCCACGAAGGGCTCGCCGTCCGGAGCCAGCGCGAAGGTCAGCGGCTCCAGGACCAGCAATCGCCGGCCGCGCAGGCCGCCGGTCTTGGCCGTTGCCGTGCAGGTACCAACCACACGCGCAAGATGCACCCTAGCCTCCGGCGGGAGAATCGAAAGGCGGCAGGTCGCCCCGCAGCCGCCGGCCGAGCCATTCCTTCAGGTCCGCGTGGGGCGAGGCGATCACCTCCGTCGCCACTAGGAACTCCGGGAAATCCACCGCCGCAGCCGCGGCCTGGACCCCCGCCTCCACCGCCGCCACCTCACCGGTGATCTGCAAGAAGCCCTTGCCGGCGATGCCGTGAGCGAGCCGGAGTCGGATGATCCGCACGGCGGCGGCCTTGCGCGCGGCATCGGCGGCCCTGACGGCGGCGGCGGCCGTGGCCGTCTCGACGAGCCCCAGCGACTCGCGGACGGTCCGGTCCGCCTCGGCGAGCAGCGTCGCCGGTACATCCGGATGCAGGTCGGGGATGAAGAGTGCGTCCTGCAGATACTCCCCGGCGATCTCTATCCCGTGCGCCAGGGCGGCCTCGACGGCGGCCACCCCCCCGTCCACCGCCACCAGCATGCGCCCTCGCGAGACCGGACTCAGCAGGGTCAGCCGCACCGGCGCGGTCTTGACCATGGCGTCGGCGCACACGACACCGCGGGCCAGACGGCTGGTCTCGACTAATCCCAGGCAGCGCTTGCCGACTTCTCCGGGTAACATGTCCCTCCGTTACACGATCCGGAACGCGCCGACGAGCACGCACCGGCGGCGACGGCAGAAGGTCCGGGCAGTGGTCAAGCCCTCGCCGGTTGGCGAGGCGATGGTGAAGCTGGTGAAGCCCTCGCCCCCGGCCCCGAGGCCGGCGGCGCAGGAGCCGTTTTTCACGAAGATGGAAGTGTCGACCCGCTCGGCCATCAGACTCAGCATGGCGACGTTCTGCGAGTGCATCATCGCCGTGTGACGATTTCCCTGCTCGAAGCGGACCGCCAGCTCGATGGCCCTCTCGACTTCCGGGGCGGTGACGATCGGCAGGACCGGCAGCATCTGCTCGGTCCAGTTCAGGGGATGCTCGGGCGGCACCACCGCCACGGCAAGCCGGGGATCGCCCTCCGCCAGCACCCTGGCCGCCCGCAGGATCCGGATCGCGTCCTTGCCTACCCACTTCCGATTCATGACGGCGGCCCGGCCGGGCCCCCGTTCCTCGGCGAAGATGACCGCCGCCACCCGCGCCAGCTCCGCCTGGTCGAGCAAGCGGCAGCCGAGCCCGACCATCTCCTGCACCAGTTGATCCCGGATCGCGGCTTCGACCACGACCACCTTCTCGGCCACGCAGACGATGTTGTTGTCGTAGGAGGCGCCGGCGACGATGCAGCGGGCGGCCGCGGCCAGATCCGCCGTCGCGTCCACGACCACCGGCGGGTTGCCGGCCCCGGCGGCAATGACCTTCTTCCCGGAATTCAGGGCCGCCTTGACCACGCCGGGTCCCCCGGTGACGACGAGCAGCTGGACCCCGGGATGCCGCATCAGCTGCTCGGCCGTACCGATGCTCGGTTCCCGGCAGGCGTGCAGCAGGTCGACGGGGCAGCCGGCTTCCCGCGCCGCCTCGTTGACCAGTCCGATCGCCTCGGCGGTGACCTTCCGGGCACCGGGGTGGGCGTTGAAGACAACCGTGTTGCCCCCGGAAAGCATGCTGATGGCGTTGTTGAAAACGGTCTCGCTGGGATTGGTCACCGGGGTGATGGCGGCAATGACGCCGAAGGGGGCGTACTCGGTCAGGGTCAGGCCGTCGTCTCCGGTCGTGGCCTCCGGCACCAGGATCTCCGGACCGGGGGTCTTGGAGATGACGAGCCGGTTCTTGGCAACCTTGTCCGGGATCCGGCCCAGCCCCGTCTCCTCCACCGCTCGGCGGGCCAGGGCCTCGGCCTTCTCCAGCAGGCGGCGGCGAATGTTCTGGATCACCTCTCCCCGCTCGGCCAGGGGCCGGCGACGGAAGACGGCGAAGGCGGTGGTGGCGGCGGAAACCGCCTGGTCGGGATCGTCGTGAAGCCCCCCGCGCGCGGTGGCAGCCGGTGCCGGTCGCTGGTCAGGGACGGGATCGGTGGTGCCGCGAGGCGTTGGCCACCCGCTGGCCCTGACGGCGCCGGGCCGGGCGGCAGGAGATAGAGACCCGGGGGAAGGCGACGCCGGCGGGGGGGCCTCCGCCGGCGGGGAAAGATTGCGCCTGACGGCGCGGCGAACGATCTCTGGCAGGGGGCGTTGACCTCGGGAAGCCATGTCTCACCCAATCAGACGGTGGTCCGGCCCGCTCGCTTCTCGTAGCGCACCTTACCTGCGGTCTCGATCACATCGACGATGGCCATGATGGTGCAGTCGACCGGCCGGCCGTCGGTCATCTCGGTCTGGCGGGCCGAGGAACCCTGCGCATACAGGACGATCTCGCTCAAACCTGCGCCCACCGCATCGAAGGCTACCAGGTATGAACCCTTTCCGCCTCCTTCCAGGTCCACGTCCTCGACGACGAGGAACTTGGCACCCCCCAGCTTCGCATCCTTCTGGGTTGCGACGACGGTGCCGACAACTCTGGCAAGCCGCAAAAGAACCCTACTCCTCGATCACGCCGCCAATCGGCAGCTCCTCTTGGACGTTCGTGTGCGGCCGCGGGATCACGTGGACGGTGACCAGCTCACCGATCTTGCTCGCAGCGGCGGCGCCAGCATCGGTGGCGGCTTTCACCGCGGCCACATCACCGCGAACGACAGCCGTCACGTAGCCACCGCCAATCTTCTCGTAGCCGACGAGCCTGACGTTGGCCGCCTTGACCATCGCGTCGCTAGCCTCGACCATGGCCACGAAGCCGCGCGTTTCGATCATTCCGAGAGCTTCTTTCACCCGACTCCTCCGGGTTGAAACTGCTGGGCGGACCCGCCCGGGTCGCCGCATTTCCCTACGGATGATACCGACGCTACCACCGGTAAAGCAGTGTGTCAATGAGGTTTGCGATGGGAATCGAGGCAAAAATAAATGAATGTTTCCCGCAACTTGCCGCGTGCCCACCGAGGGAAACTTACAACACGGAGAGCGTAAGTACGACAGTGGACAAGTCCCGAACAGCGCAGGAAACATTCTTCCAGGTACCTGAAACAATGGGCGTGCCGGATTCGGCCGCCCGTCGCCGCCCGGAAAAACCCACGCTGGAAACCGACGGCTAAACCTTTGGATTTAGGTAAATTACAGGAAGGGATAAACGGAGGAGATCTCGATCCCGGACCGGCCTGGGGAGCCATTTTTTGACCCCGCAGACAGGCCCTCTCCGTGCATTACGGCAGGATCGCCGCCGGAAGCAAAGCATTATGCACGGAGCTCAGTGACCTGTCCCGGCCAGAAAACGAAACAGGGCCTCGTCGGCCTCGGTCAGGGCGCAACCCCGCCGGCCGAGAACAACGCGAGCGGTGGCGATCGCCTTTTCCACCTCGTGCCCTCCGCCGGCGGTGCCCCAGGTCAAATTGGCCAGGTACCTGGGGGGGAAACCTGCCGCGAAGACGTTGCTGCCGAAGCCGACGCTGGTTCCGGTGTTGAAGAGGGTACCGATTGCCGTCTTGCCGTGATCGCCCATCAGCAATCCGACAAAGCGCCTGTCGGTTCGCTGAGCCCCGCGACCGAGGTCGACGCTTACCGGGCCGTAGTTGTTCTTCAGGTCGCTGCAGGTCGTACCCGCCCCCAGGTTCACCCAGCTGCCGATGAGGGCGTGTCCGATGAAACCGTCGTGCTGCTTGTTGGTGAAATCGCCGAAGGTGCTCTCGGCGATCTCCCCGGCTACCTTGCAGACGGCGCCCAGGGAGGTTTCGCCGTAGATCCTCGCCCCGGCCTTGATCTCCGAGCCGGGCCCCACGTAGAGAGGACCCTCCAGGTAGGAATGGGGCGAAACCCGGACAGACCGATCCAGGACGATCGGACCTGCGGTGGCATCCATCACCACCTGGGGATCTATCTTCACCCCCGCCGCCAGCCAGATGTTCTCCTCCCCAGCGAGCTGCGTGCGGACTGAGGCGGAAAGCAGGTCGGCAGCGGGCGAAAAAAGACTCCGGCCCAGCCAGGGGGCGTCGCTCGGCCCGCTGTCGCTACCGGTCCGTATGCCGAACAGGTCCCGGCTGACCGGCTGGCCGACCGCAACGACCTTGGCCACGTCGGCCACGATTGCGGGCCCGGTGACCGGAATCAGGTCCCAGATCCGGCCGAGGACCAGCGGCCCCGCCTGGCCGGCTGTCCCGAGCACGGCGGTCAGGCCGGCGGCGGAGTCGGCCGCCCCGGGCGGAAGCAACAAACGCTGATCCGCTGCCGGCGTTGCTATCTTCTGCCAGCCGGGAAAAACAGGAGCGGCCTCGAACGGGAGAGGTGCCACGGAGGCGGCGGCCCAGGCGCCGCCCGCCTCGTTCCGGACCTCCCAGTCCCGCCACTGGTCGAGTAGCGGCTGTCCGATCCCGGGCTCAACGCTGCAGGCCAGCAGCCCCTCCGTGTCAAACCAGGCGAAGTCGGTTCCTCTCCAGGCGACCCCGACCAGGGCCGCCAGCAGATCCCACCGCGGTCCAAGACGTCCGTTCAGCAGCAGCAGCCTCTCCGCGTCGGCCAGGGCGGCCTGGCAGCCGGCCACCCCCACCTCGGTCCCGGCAAGCAGGTGCAGCGCCTCGAGGTGGCGCCGGGGGAGCAGGCCTAACGGCAACGAGGCACCGTTCCCATCGGCCGCCTCTCCCGCGAGTACCCTCTGCAGACGCTCACGCAGGTTGAATAGGCCGCACCGCAGCTCGTAGACCGGCCGACTCCAGCAGAGCGGCC
>CAZAHC010000223.1:0-5953 GCA_964484595.1 uncultured Fibrobacteraceae bacterium
GGTTCCCGGTACAGATCCCCGCCGGTTCACCTCCCCGAGGGACGCCGGCGGGGATTCTCTTTTCTCCCCGAAACCTCCCGCTCCCGGCAAGCTGGCCCGCCGGTCCCGCCACTTCGAAAAATCCGGCCGGGAAGGGGCCTGGATCCTGCAGGTGGCGGGCCTGTCTACCGAGGCGACCCGGTCAGGAAATGCCGCGCGGGTGGGCATGATCGGGCGCCGATCTGTGCGTACGGCCGGTTGCGGGGTGTTCCGCCCTCCCGACGGCCATTTCCCAGGAGGTGGAATAGAGGAAAATCCTTCTTGACAAGGTCTACCTTGAAAGCAGAATGTTCGACCCGGAACCAGGGATTACGGCGGTTTGATCCTTGGTTTTTGCGTAACGCGGGTCAGCGTGGTCAGCGTGGCTCCGCGGGCGAATTGCCCCGGGCCGGCTGCCGTGGCCTGCAAGAAGGGCGCCCCGGAAAAACTCCTGCCCGCTGGGGCGGGGGAGCCGGGCAGCGACGAGGACTTGGGCAAGATCGACCGGGCAACGGGTCCGCCGCCAGGCGCCGACGGGAGATCAGGCCAGAATCGTCCGGGAAACCGCCGGGGGAGGTGAATCCGGTTGGAAGCGGCCCGGGCGAGAAGGTTGGTATTCGATCTGGAACTTGAGGGCTAATTTCTGGGCTGCTGCCGCCCAGGGTGCCAGCGAAACGGACAGAGGTAGGAGGCAGGGTCGTCCCGAGACGGCCCCCCAAGATTTTCCTGGACCTGCCGTCCAGTTGGCGGAAAAATGCTTGTCGTCAAGTCGCTCCGGCGGACTGGCGCCGGCGCTGCTGAAGTCGTCCTTAACAAGGGGAAGTGCTATGAAACGGATTCTGACACTAGCCTTGCTTATGACCTTTCTCTTCACCGGGGTGGCCTTCGCCACCAACACCCGTGTTATGACCATGGGTAACGTGAACAACATCGTGAAAGACGATGCCAACATCTGGCTGTACCCGTCCACCCTGGTCTACTACGGCGGTCAGGTCGTGTGCGAGGTCGGCGACTACTACGGATTCCACCAGATGGGTGGTACCTGGAACGTCGGCAACGGTGTTCTGGGCGCCTTCTTCTCGACCGTGCCCTACGAGCACTACATCATCCCGTACTCCTTCGACGAGGCCGATCATCGCATCGACCTGTTCTACGCCCAGGAAGTCAGCGGGACGCCGGTCGGCTTTCGCTTCGGCCTCTACGGCTCCGGCTCCAAGGACGAGGGCGAGGACATCGCTGACAACTACAACTACTCGGTGAAGCGGATGGAGTTCGCGTTCGGCGCCTCGCCTGGGAACTGGGACATCTCGGCGTTCTACGCCAAATCGTCCTGGACCCACGAGGAGACCGAGATGGGGTCCACCGGCGCCGACACCAACGGGTACACCTGGGAGCCGGACCAGCCGAAGAGCAACACCGACTTCGGTGTCGACGCTCGCTACTGGATGAACCCCTGGCCCGACTGGTGGGTGATTCCCCACTTCTCCTGGGGCACCTTCAAGAGCGGCGTCGAGGCCTACGAGCTGAGCGGTTCCGGCACCACCGAGGACCCGTTCGACAACTGGCTCTACTGGGAAGACGACTGGAAGGAGACCGGGTTCGACATCGGTATCGGTACCAACTTCAACGTCACACCTGACGTGATGACGGTCACCGACATGGGTGTCTACCTCTACAAGGCCAAGAGCGACTACGTCGAGCACACCGATCCGGACGTCCTGGAATCCGACCCCGACTACCCGGCCACCTGGACCTGCACCGAGGAAGTCAGCTACAAGGCCATGCCGTACTTCAAGATCGGCCTGGACGCCGTGGTTTGCTCCTGGCTGGATGTTCGCTGCGGCGTGAACTCCTACTGGAGCAAGGCCCACTACAAGGACACTCTCGAGGACTGGCCGCCCCCGTATCCGTACGATCCGGATGACGATGACTGGACCGATACCTATGTCGATACCGACATGTACCTCGGCGCCGGCATCACCTGGGGTGACCTGGTCATCGACGCCTGCGTCGATCCCTGGTTCCTGCTCAACGGCCCGTACTTCGTCAGCGGTAACCAGACCGGCTACGAGTACGAAGGTGGCCTGGCGGGCCAGGTCTCGGTCCTGTATCCCTTCGACATCGACTAGCCCTTTCGGCTAGATCCTCGAGGAGGGGGCCATTCGGCCCCCTCCTTTTTTTTGCTCCCGCCCGGCACTATTTGGACCCCGCTCGCCCAGAGGCTACATTGGAGGGGAGCTGGCCCGGATTGTTCATGAATGGCGGGAGGTACCAACTTGGCCGGGATCCGGATCGCCCTCGTTTTCGTGATGCTCATCTCGCTGGCCCTGACCGGCTGTGGCCAGGATTCGGTCCGTGAGTTCCACCAGCGCCAGGCCGGCGCGGCCGATAGCCCCGGGAGCTTCGACGCCGAGATCAACCTCTTCAGCCGGCTGGATTCCGATTCCGGCGAGCTGTCCGGTCCGGGCGAGTCCTTCTGGATCAGCGACTACAGCCACGTGCGGGGGGCAGTGGAGATCCGCAACACCCAGGTGGACGAGGTGCACTCGCTGCACCTGGTCTGGATCCGGCCCGACGACCGGGAGATCACCCGTCGCTACGCCGAGGTGAAGATCACGCCGGACGAGGACGGCTTCCGCAGCACCATCTCCTGGCGCAAGGCCCGGGACCTGGTCACCGTGAAGGAAGAGATCCAGAACCGGCCCGAGGCATCCTTCACCCTGACCAGCCGGCTCAAGACCGTGAAATCGGACGGCACGCCCCGCGACCCCGGGCAGTACCTGATGCGCGTCTACTGGAACCGGGAATTCCTGCTCGAGAAACCCTTCGTGCTGCTGGCCGACAGCATCCGGGCCGGCGACCCGCTGGCGGCCAACATCACCTTCTGCCGCCGGGTGAGCCAGAAGTCCGGCCGCCGGCTCGGCATCGGCACCGAGTTCAAGAGAATGACGAAGAGCCGGGTCTATGCCTTCACCGACTTCCAGAACACCGCCCCCGATCGCTGCTACCCACTGGACCTCGCCTGGTACGCGCCGGACGGCACGGAGATGTCCAGGCGTCACGTGGAAGTGGCCATCACCGCGAGCGAGGCCGGGTATCGCAGCCACGTGCGCTGGTACCGGCCCGGCAACGCCAACTGGATTCGCGAGGAGATCCAGGAGAGCGCCGAGCCAGGCTTTTCCCTGCGGCGGTACATCACCTCCTCCCTGAAGAAGCGAGAAGCGGGGCGCTACGCCTTCCGCGTCTATCTCGGCGACCAGCTCCTTCAGGAGGAGTGGTTCGAACTCGAGTAACCAGCTATCCTGACCAGACGCCAGGGAACGTACCGGCGGACCGGTGTGCCGCGTGGCATTAACCCGGGCCTTTTTTTGCCTTCGGCCCTTGATTCAGGACAACATTGCCATTATCATATAAATCAAGGACAACAAGGGACATCTTGCCAAATTTTTGCAGTTTTTTCGACAAATGGACCCACAAGAGCCCAAGAAAACACGGGAGGTCCAAAATGAGCGAATACCCTGAAGTCCTGACCCTCGAACAGGCGGCGGAGATGCTCCAGGTCTCCACCAGGACCATCCAGCGCCTGGCCAAGAAGGGGGAAATGCCGGGACGGCGGGTCGGTGGCCAGTGGCGGTTCGACCGTGAGCAGCTGCGCCACTGGTTGCGGGGAGGGCTGGTAAAGCCGCAGGAGGATCTCTCCCAGATCGATCTCATCGCCCAGGAGCAAAGACGGTGGGGCGTCGACCTTCCCCAGACCCTGATCGATCTCCAGCAGGCCGCCAGGAAGAGGCTGTCCGAGCCGTCCGAGGAATGACCCGGACCGTTTTTTCCGGCCCACGGCCAACAAGTTTCTTCGTCTTGAGGGGGCCGGTGGCGTAGATTGGGCGACACCCGGGCCATCGCTCCCCGTCCAACCCCAGACCTGGAGGAGAACTCGAGGATGACGATCAGGATATTCGTGACGGGAGGGACGTTCGACAAGGAGTACAACGAGCTGAACGGCACCCTGTACTTCAAGGACTCCCACCTGCCGGAGATGCTGGCCCTTGGACGCTGCAAGGTCGAGCTGGACATTCGCACCCTGATGATGGTCGACAGCCTGGAGATCACGGACTCCGACCGGGCGATCATCCGCGAGAACTGCCAGAAGTGCGACGCCACGCGGATCGTCGTCACGCACGGCACCGACACCATGGACGTTACGGCCCGGCTGCTCGGCCCGGCGATCAAGGACAAGACGGTCGTGCTGACCGGGGCGATGGTCCCCTACAAGTTCGGCAGCTCCGACGGTCTGTTCAATCTCGGGAGCGCCCTCGCCTTCGCCCAGACCCTGCCGCCCGGCGTCTACATCACCATGAACGGCCGCTACTTCGCCTGGGACAACGTCCAGAAGAACAAGCAGCTCGGTATCTTCGAAGCGATCGATCCGGACCGGTAGAGCATGCGACGGAATCTCCGCCAGAAACTGGTCCTGCTGCTGTGCGGGCTCCTGTTCAGCCTGTTGCTGGGCGAGGTGGGCGCGCGCCTGTTGCTGGCCGTGCTGCCGCCCCCGCCCGACTCCTACTGGGTCGCCGACCCCCACTGCGGCTACCGCCTGCGCCACGGCAGCCCCGGGACCACCGACCCGGCGAGCGAGGAGTACGTCAACAGCCTGGGTTTCCGGGATCGCGAGCGAACCGTCGCCAAGCCGCCGGGCACCTTCCGGGCGCTCGGTCTGGGCGACAGCTTCGTCTACGGCGCCGTCCCCCCCTGGCAGAACTTCCTGCAGGTCGCCGAGGCCGAGCTGAACGCCTCTCTCCCTTCCGATTCGCTGCGCACCGACATCCCGCTGCTCGGATGCCCGGGCTGGTCCGGCGAGAACCAGCTCGGCCTGCTCCGCTCGCTGGGACTGGAGATGCAGCCCGACCTGGTTGTCGTGAACTTCTTCGTGGGCAACGACGTGACCGGCATCCCGGTCAGGGGCACGGTGATCCGGGGCGATCTCCACTTCCGCGGAAGCAGCCGGTGGTGGCTGCATCTGCTGCGACGGTCGCGCCTGTTCATGCTCGCCGAGAAGACCTTCCTGCTCGGGCTCCGCCAGCGGTGGGTGGCCGGGCAGTTCTCCACCCCCGACCAGGCCGGAACGCCCGCCGCGACCGACGCCGACCCCGACAGCACCACCCTCCCCCGCGTGAAGCCGGGGTACCTGCTGATCCAGACCCGGAACACGCCCGTCTATCGCCGCCAGGCGGGCGGGCGGCTGGCCAGGCTCTGGCAGGAGGCCGAGGGATACCTGGCCGACATCGATCTGACCTGCCGGGAGGCGGGGATCCCGTTGCTCCTGGCGATCGTTCCCGCGGAGATCCAGGTGGATCCCGTGACCCGGCAGCAGGTCATGACCGGTCTCGGTCTCCAGGCCGAAGACCACGACTTCGACCTGCCCCAGCGTCGGCTGCGCGCCTTCGCCGCCGAGCGAGGGATCGAGGTGTTCGACCCCCTGCCCGAGCTGCGAGCCGCCCACCGGCCCGAAGCCCGGCTCTACGTTCCGAACGACACTCACTGGAGCTGGCGGGGAAACGAGCTGGTCGGACGCTTGCTGGCCCAAAAGATCCGCGAGCTGCGCGAGGCGAGTTAAGGCACGACGAGATCCACCTGATCAGTTGTGGCCCGGAGATTGTGTCAGGCGGCCGGGGTTTTGCCACGTGGCACCAATGGCCATAACTTCAATGATTTCAAATTGTTACATTTACCCAAAAACAAATGCACAAATTCAGTCTTGCCCAGCCAAATCCTAGATTTGAGCGGTGGCCTGGGGATTGTGTCCGGCTATTTGGTTGCTGGGCAACTCCCTTGGCTCCCTCCTGGTCGTTTCCGGGGCGTCAGGAGGGCCCCGAGAGACATGGAGGTCGGAGGGGCCCGGATGCCGAGCGACCCGGCCACAGGAGGTGGCCGGGGA
>CAZAHC010000224.1:0-5953 GCA_964484595.1 uncultured Fibrobacteraceae bacterium
TCATCACCACGCACAGCTCGGAGAAGAACTACGACCTGCGGGTCATTGTCCACCGCCGCGAACGGGTCAAGGTCCCGGCCGGGGAGTTCGACTGCCTCGTGGTCCAGCCGATCATGCAGGGGGAGGGGCTGTTCAAGCAGGAAGGTGACCTGGTCATCTGGTTGACCGATGACGAGCACAAGATACCGGTCAAGATGAAGTCCAAGATCAAGGTGGGCGCCGTCAGCACTTCACTGAAAGAGTACCAGCTCGGCCGGCCGCTGCAACCGGCCGATTTCTGGGGAGGGCAGGATTGAGTCAACCGCGCGACCCCACCGGTCCGGACCGACCGCCGCCCCTACGCGGCTGGCCCGAGATCCCGGAGGACGGCCTGCAGCGCCGGCCCTTCCGGACCCGGAACAACAAGGTCGACCTCGCGCACTTCGGTCGCCCCGCCGCGGCGGCCGGCTGGCGTGACTGGCTGGATTCCCTGCCGCGGGTCCTGGCCGCCGACCGGTTGCGACTGCTGGTCGAGCGGCTGCAGGCCGCGCGGCGGCAGGGAAGGACCATCATCTGGATGCTGGGCGGTCATGTCGTCAAGACCGGTCTGGCGCCCTACCTCAACGACCTGATGGCGCGTGGTTTCCTCACCACCCTGGCCATGAACGGCTCGGCCTCGATCCACGACGTCGAGGTGGCCCTGTTCGGCAAGACCAGCGAGGACGTGGCCGCCAACCTCGAGGACGGCAGCTTCGGCATGGTGGCCGAGACCGGCGATTTCTTCGGCGCGGCGTACGCCGAGGCCCTCCGGGCCGGCTGTGGCATGGGGGAGGGAGTCGCCCGACACCTGGCCGCCGTCGCGGCGCCTCACCGGGAGCAGAGCCTCCTGCACACCGCCTGGCGCCTCG
Source organism: uncultured Fibrobacteraceae bacterium (assembly GCA_964484595.1). Classification (GTDB taxonomy): domain Bacteria; phylum Krumholzibacteriota; class Krumholzibacteriia; order LZORAL124-64-63; family LZORAL124-64-63; genus CAZAHC01. The sequence continues at coordinate 888 of CAZAHC010000224.1, forward strand.
ACATTCCCTGCACCGTGCATGTCGCGATCGGGGCGGACATCCTCCACCAGCAGCCGGGCGCCGACGGTGCTGCCATCGGCGAGCTGACCTTCCGCGATTTCCGGATCCTGGCCGAGGCCACCCGCGGCCTCGCCCCGGAAGGGGTGGTGGTCAACTTGGGCTCGGCCGTCGTGATGCCGGAGGTTTTCCTGAAGGCCTACACCATGGCTCGCAACCTGGGGTGCCGGCCCCGGCGGCTGACCACCGCCAATCTGGACATGATCCAGCACTACCGGCCCCACCAGAACGTGCTGTCCCGTCCCACGGCCTTCGGGGGCGAGGCGATCGCCCTGACCGGTCACCACGAGATCATGATACCGTTGCTGCACGCCTTGCTCCTTGATCCCGACCAGGGGAGTTCCGCCGATGACTGAGCAGAATGGAGACCGCGGCTGGGCTCCGGACGCGGGGTGGCTCCGAGCCGGGGAAGAGCAGGAGTCACGCCGGGTCGGCGTGATGTTCCTGGTCCTGGTCACCGCTCTGGCCGCACTGGTGCGTCTGTTTCACCTGGGCAGCCAGTCTCTGTGGGTGGACGAGATCATCACCTGGCGGATGGTACAGCCCGGAGTGGGCCTCCAGTTCTGGGAACAGATCCGCGACGCCATCCAGGGCCCCCTGTACCTGGCCACCGTCTGGCCCCTCGTCCGGCTGGAGGGTTCGGAGTTCCTGCTCAGGCTGCCGGCGGCGCTGGCCGGGGTGGCCGCCGTGCCCCTGCTGGCCGCCGCGGGCGCCAGGATCCTCTGCACGCGCTCGGCGCGGATCGCGGGACTGCTCCTGGCGCTCAGCCCCTTCCACCTGTGGTACAGCCAGGAGGCGCGGGGCTACACGTTCGTTGTCCTCTTCGCCCTGGCCGCCACGCTGGTTTTCTGGCAGATGGCGACCCGGGGGCCGCGCCCTCTCACCGTCCTCCTCTACTGCCTATTCTCCGTCTGTGGGGTCTGGAGCAACATGTCCGGGCTCTTTCTCTGGGCGGGGCATTTCCTGACCGTCCTTTTGATCGTGCGACCCCAGGGCGGCCGCGACCGGGCCCTGTGGCTGGTGGCTATGCTCGGCGGGCTCCTCGCCGCCTTGCCCTGGGTCCTGCGAGCCACCGGTATCTGGGCGGTGGACCGCCTGGTGCCCGGCGCCGAGACCGGCAGTTCCCTGCGCGGCGAAACCACGTTTACCCCCCTGGCCCTGCCCTACGCCGGATTCGTGTTCTTCTATGGTTTCAGCCTCGGTCCTTCCCTGGCCGAGCTTCACCAGCCCGACCGGCTGACGGCCCTGAAGCAGGAACTGCCGCTGCTGCTGGTTGCCGGCGCGGTCTCCTTGGCGGCCGTCCTGGCCGGCCTGAGACAGCTGCAGCGGCAGCAGTGGTCGCTGGTGCTGTGGATCGTGGTCGCCTTGGCCGCGGTCACCCTGCTCGCGCTGCGCAACATCAAGGCCTTCAATCCCCGGTACCTGGCCGTCGTTTTCCCCTGGATCCTGCTCCTGGCCGCTCACGGGGCGGGCCGGCTGCCCCGGCGGTGGGGAGGCTTGCTCACGGCCGCGCTGCTCCTGCTGTCGCTCTGGTCGGTGGGCCAGCACCACTTCAACCAGCGCTACGCCAAGGCCGACCTGCGTTCGGTGGCCGCCTGCGTCGCCGCCCACGAGACTGCAGGCGAGGTTGTGCTGGTGCCGAGCGTGGCCGGGGTTTTTCACTATTATTTCCAGGGCGAGAGCGAGGTCGTTGCCAGCTTCCGGGAGGGGACGCGCCTGCCCCCCGAGCAGCTGCACGCCCTGCTGCGCGAGAAGATGGAAGGAGCGGACCGGGGCTGGTTGGTCCTGGCTCGCAATTGGCACGTCGATCCGCAAAACCTCCTGGCCGGTTTCCTGGCCGAGGAGGCGACCGTTTCCGCTGATACCAGCTTTGTCGGCGCCAGGCTAATGCGCTGGCGTCGCTCACCCGAGGAAGGCATCTCCCATGGTTCCTGAGGATGTTTTCGCGGCCCAGGGCGGTTTCGCCGCGTTCGTCGCCCCCACCGGGGAGAACGGCGACCGGCGGGAACCGGTTTTCTACCGGCTCGCCAAGCGACTGATCGATCTCGGGGCGGCCCTGGCCGGCCTGGCGATGCTGGCGCCGCTGCTGCCCTTCATCATCGCGTTGATCAAGCTGGAGGCTGAGGGCCCGATCCTCTTCCGGCAAAAGCGGGTGGGCCTGCGCGGCCGGGTGTTCACCTGCTTCAAGTTCCGCTCGATGGAGGTCGGGGCGGAGGACCGCAAGGCGGAGCTGCAGCACCTGAACGAGGCCAAAGGCGCCGCCTTCAAGATCAAGGACGACCCGCGCATCACCAGCGTGGGTCGGTTCCTGCGCCGGAGCAGCCTGGACGAGTTCCCCCAGCTGATCAACGTCCTCCGGGGCGAGATGTCCATCGTCGGCCCGCGCCCCCAGATCCCCGAAGAGGTGAGCCAGTACACGCCCAGCCAGGCCCTGCGCCTGACCGTCAAGCCCGGCTTGACCTGCCTCTGGCAAATATCGGGTCGCAGCCGCCTCGACTTCGACGAGTGGATGGCGCTGGATCTCGAGTACGTGCGGCGGCATAGCCTGCGGTTCGATCTGTGGGTCCTGCTGCGCACCCTGCCCGCGGTGATCGAGAGGAAGGGAGCCTACTGAACCGTGGTGGGAATCGGGATCGACGTGGTTGCCGTGGCCAGGATCGCGGCCCTCCTCGCCAAGCACGGCGACCGCTTCCGCTGGCGCTGTTTTCGCGCCCAGGAGCTGGCCCTGGCCAGGCAGAGGAAGCAGGGGGAGGCTGCCGCCCTCGCCGCCCGCTGGGCCGCCAAGGAGGCCTTCCTGAAGGCGCTCGGCCGCTCCACCGCCGGCATTTCCCTGCGGGACATCGAGGTCCGCCGTCCCGCCGGCGGGCCTCCCTCGCTGCAACTGCACGACACCGCCGCAGCGGCCTTGCGAACTGTTGCCGGGGCCACCGTTCACCTCTCCCTGAGCCACGAGGACGAGGTGGCGGTGGCGGTCGTCCTGGTGGAGTGACCGGCCGGTCGCGGCGGCCCGGAATCGGTTCGCCCGGCCCCAGGCGGGGCTTGCCAGGGGCCGACCGGACGGATAAACTTGCCCGGATTGCGGCCGCGTGATCCAGCATTAACACCTGCGGACCCGGGGGGTCGACCCCTTGCTTCGGCTCGAGTTCTTGTTGATCGATGTATTCACCGAGCACCCCTTCGGGGGCAGCCGGCTCACGCTGTTCCCCGACGGCGGCGAGGTGCCGCCGGGTCTCATGCAGAAGCTGGCCCAGGAGATGGGCCTCGGTGAGACGGCCTTCGTCCTGCCCCGCAAGGGCAAGCAGTCCGGGCGCGCGGGATTGCGGATCTTCACCCCCTTGGTCGAGTTGCCGTTCGCTGGCCACTCGGTGCTGGGCGCAACCTTCGCTTACGACCACCTGGGGTTGCTCGACCGCAAGGACGATTCCGCCTCCTTCACCTGGGAACTTGAAGCCGGCACCTTCCAGGTCTTCCTGCTCGGGAACGGCGGCGATACCATCTACAGCCTGCTCCAGGACCCGCCAATCTTCCTCGGCCAGTATTTCCATCGGGGCAAGGTGGCGCGGGCGCTTGGCATTCCCGATTCCGAGATCGCGATCACCGGCCTGCCGTGCGAGATCATCTCGACCGGCCTGCCGATTCACATCGTGCCGGTCGGGTCGCTCGAGGCGATGCGGGCCATGAAGCTGCGCCGGCGCGAGGCGGACGCCATCGCCCGCGACCTGGGCTTCGGCGACCTCTTCGTCTTCACCTGCGAGACGGTCGACCCCGAGGCCACCGTCCACTGTCGCATGTTCGCACCCCACTTCGGCATCCCGGAAGATCCCGCCAGCGGGGCGGGCACCGGTTCACTGGCCGCGTATCTCATCAAGCACCGGTTGATCAAGCTGGGCGAACGGGTGCGGATAATCTGCGAGCAAGGCCTGGAGATGGGGCGGCCCAGCCGGCTGTTCGTCCAGGCCGAGGTTCACGGCGGACACGCCAGCCGGATCCAGGTGGGAGGGCAGTGCGTGCTGGTAGGCAGCGGCAGTGTCCAGCTGCCTACCTGACGCCGCGGCGCCGCTCGTTTTTTTACGACTTCAGCCCGGGAGGCTAAGATGAGTCAGGTGGCGGGTTTGTCGCCGGAAATGTGTGACATGGTCGTCCAGACCCTGCGGCAGGTCGTCAAGCGTGATCTCCCGGACGAGAAGATCCTGGCCCTGGACGAGCAGGACGAGTTCCCCGCGGACCTGATCCGGAAGTTGCTCTCCCCGGAAGTGGGCCTGCACCTGATTTTCCTGCCCGATACCGTGGGGGGTCTGGGGGGCGGCGCGCGGGACATCTGCCGCATTTCGGAGGAGATGGCGGCGACGGACCTGGGCCTGGCCACCGCCTTTCTGGCCATCTGCCTCGGCACCGATCCGATCCTGGTCGGGGGCACGGAGGAGCAGAAGTCCCACTGGCTGGGCAGGATCGCCGGCGAGGGCCTGATCGTGGCCTACGGGGTAACCGAGCCGGAAGCCGGCAGCAACGTGGCCGCCCTCAAGACAATCGCCGAACCGATCTGTGACGAGGCCGGGGAGGTGACTTCCTACCGGCTGAACGGGGCCAAGCAGTTCATCACCAACGGTGGCGTCGCCCAGCTGTTCACCATCCTCGCCAAGGCGCCGGACGGGCCGAGCTTCTTCATCGTCGAGCACGGCACCCCCGGGCTCAGCGCCGGCAAGAAGGAGGACAAGCACGGGATCCGCGCCTCCAACACCGCCAGCGTCCTGTTGGAGGACGTCGTCGTCCCGGCGGCGAACCTGGTGGGCGGCCAGGAGGGTGAGGGGCTCAAGCAGGCCAACGCCGTCTTCGGCTACACGCGGCTGATGGTCGGCGCCTTCGGCCTCGGCGGCGGCCAGGCCGCTATGGACCGAGCCGCGGCCTACGCACGGACTCGCTACCAGTTCGGCGCGCCTCTGATCGAGAAGGAGGGGTACGCGCTGAAGCTGCTGGTACCGCACTGGGTCGATCTCGTGGCCGGCCGCGCC
>CAZAHC010000225.1:0-261 GCA_964484595.1 uncultured Fibrobacteraceae bacterium
AGAGAGGATATCGCAGAAGCGTTGGAAAAAACGCGAGACAGTGCTCAGGAAGTTAAGGCTGATGCTATATTAATAACCAGCGTGGCAATGAGCCCAGTTTTTGGTCCAGATAACATCCGAATCATATCTGGTGATGATGACCACACGCCAATTGAAACAGAAATAGAGCCTGGAGGATATATGGGAGACGCTCCGCTGTTTAGAGCACTCGCGATCAAATATACTTCGGCCCACTTTCGTATTAGGGAAGAGTGACAAGCG
>CAZAHC010000225.1:271-5895 GCA_964484595.1 uncultured Fibrobacteraceae bacterium
TGTACAGTGATGGTAATCACCTGACACTCGCCCCAGCCCGGGCCCTGGGAGGTGAACGTGCAAGTCGGCATCATCGGACTGAAGTTCACGGGCAAGACCACCCTCTACAACGCCGTCACCAGCGCGGGCGAGCCGACCGGCCAGGGTGGCGTCGATCCCCATCGCTCCATCGGCCAGGTCCCCGACCCCCGGCTGGACAATCTGTTCGAGATCCTGCAGCCAGGTCGCCAGGTGAACGCCACCGTCGAGTGGGTGGACGTTCCCGGGTTCGAGCCCGGGGCCGCGGCCGACAGCGGCCGGGAGGGGACCCGCTTCCTGCAGCACGGCCGCCAGGTGGATGCCCTGGCCCAGGTCGTGCGCTGCTTCGATGCCGGTTACGGCGCGCCCGACCCCGCCCACGAGATCGAGACCATGGCCCTCGAGCTGGCCGTCGCCGACCTGCAGATCGTCGAGAACCGGCTGGAACGCCTCCGCCAGGACCAGCAGAAGAAGGGCAAGGTGGACTACCCGCTCGAGCCCGACCTGATGGAGCGGTTCCGCGAGCACCTGGAGGACGACCGCCCTCTGCGAGACCTGGACCTGAATCCCGATGAAACGAAGATCGTCTCGGGGTTCAGCTTCCTGACCAGCAAGCCGCAAATCTTCGTGCTGAACCTGGCCGAGGATGAGCAGCCGCCCGCCGCCGCGGTCGCCGCAGGACGCGCCGCCGGCGGCCAGGTCATCTCGCTCTGCGCCAAGATGGAGGAGGAGCTGGCCGAGCTCTCACCCGAGGAGGCGGCCGAGTTCGTCGCCGACCTCGGCATCGCCGAGCCGGCGGTGAACCTGATGATCCGGGCGGCGTACGACGCCCTGGACCTCGTGACCTTCTTCACCTTCAACGAGAGCGAATGCCGGGCCTGGGCCGCCCCACGCGGCGCCCTCGCCCCGCAGGCCGCCGGCCTGATCCACACCGACATGGAGCGGGGGTTCATCCGGGCCGAGGTCTGCGCCTACGACGACCTCGCCGCCGCCGGCGACCTGGCGGCCGCCAAGCAGGCCAACAAGGTGCGGCTCGAGGGCAAGAGCTACGTGGTCCAGGATGGTGACATCATGACGATCCGGTTCAGCGTCTGACATGGCGCCTCTTTCCCTTGCAAACCGGCCCCGGTTTCTGCTGCTGCTCCTGTTCCTGCTGGTGCTGACCTGGTGGATCGGGGTCTGGACCCAGCTCAACCGCTCGGTGCTGACCCGGGTTCCCATTCTGGACGAGAAGTACTACCTGGAAGAGGGCGCCGCCATCGCCGGCGGCCGGCTGCTGCCCGATTTTCCCTTCATCATGTCGCCGCTGTATCCGTACCTGGTGGCCGCCAGCGGCAGCGGCCGCCTGGTCGACGAGGATGGCGTTCGCCTGGGGCCCCCGCCGCTCGGGATCCGCATCCTGCACCTGCTGTGCTGGGGCGGCATCGTCTGGCTCCTGCTGGCGGCCGGGAAGAAGCTCCTGCCCCGCTGGGCGGCGCCGCTGCCGGCGCTGCTGTTCGCCCTGTATCGGCCGGCCGCGATCTTCGCCTCGGCGACCCTGCTCGAGATTCCGCTCACGCTGATGGTAACCGCCTTCCTCTACCTGATCACCCTGGCCAGGCGAGCGCGGGAGCGTCTGGGGGGCGCGGCCCTGGCCGGATTCCTGCTGGGGCTGGCCACCCTGCTGCGCACCTCCGCCGTGCTACTGATCCTGCCGGGGTTTTTGGCCCTCCGCTCTTTGCCGCAGGTCCGGCGGCGGCTGGTCGTGCTGGGCGCGGCGCTGCTCGTCACCCTCGCCCCGGTCCTTCTCTTCAACAGCCTGCACGCCGGGCGCCCGGCCGGGGTGAGCTGCAACGGCGGGTTGAACCTCTACATAGGCAACGGCCCCGCGGCCGACGGCCTGTTCGTCCTGTTCGCCGGCTTCGACTTCGAGGACGACCCGGCGGGCGTGGCCTTCCTCTCCGGGCAACTGGGCCGGCGGGTCTCGGGCGTCGCCGAGGCGGATCGCATCTGGGCCGAGGCCGCCCGGCAAACCATCTGGCAGGATCGGTGGCGGGCGATCCGCCTCTGGGCCCGGAAGGTGTGGCTGCACTTCGTGGGCTGGGAGATCGCCCAGGTCACCCCGCTGTCCCTCTGGCAACGGGACGCTTCCTGGTTGCGGCCACTGCTGGTCCCGTATGGCCTGATCGCCGCGGCGGGGCTGGTCGGGATGCTGCTGGGCGGCCGCGCCGACCGGCGGCTATGGCCCTGGTTGCTGGCCGTCGGGATCCTGGTCGCGGGCCAGAGCCTGTTCTTCGTGGTCTCGCGCTACCGGCTGGTCCTGGTGCCCGCGCTCTGCCTGTTCGGGGGCGTCGGCCTGACGGCGGTGGCTCGCAGCCGGGGTCCTCGCCTGGCGCTGATCCTGCCGCTGGCCGCGGCCGCGACGCTGCTGGTCCAGCCCTGGGGGCTGCGGGACATCCGCACCCAGTGGGAGGCGATGGGCCTTTGCAACGAGGGGGTGCGCTGGCGGAGCCTGGGGGACCAGGAGTCCCTCGCTCGCGCCGAGCAGCTGTTCGACCGGGCCCGACAGGTGGAGCCCACCCTGCTGGTGGCTTACCGGAGCCTGGCCCGCCTGCTGGTCGACCAGGACCGGATCGAGGAGGCGGAACGGGTGCTGGCCGAGGGTGTCCTGCGGGTGGAGAAGGGCCACGTCCTGCAGCGGAGCCTGATCCTGCTCCTTCTCGACAACGGCCGCGTCGGGGAGGCGGTGCCGCGCCTGGCCGCCTTCCTGCGGGATTCCCCCGACGACCCGGACATGCTGCACAACTACGCCATCGCCCTGGGCAAGACCGGTCACCAGGCCGCCGCCATCGAGGCGGGCCGACACCTGGTCGAGGTCGCGCCCGAGGATCCTCGCGGGTTCATCGACCTGGGCATCCTGCTGGCCCGGAGCGGGCGGACGGCGGAGGCGCGCGAGGTCTTCTCCGCCGGGCTCGACCGCCACCCGGATCACGAGGATCTGCGCCACAACCTCGACCTTCTGAACGCCGAACCCTAGGCTCTGTCTGAAAACCCCTCCCGTCGCCATTCGCGTCTGGCGGGCCCGATCTCTTCGTTGCGGATTCTCGCCGTAGGTACGGCTACGCCTGCGAATCCGCGCCTCGACCTCGGGCCCGCCAGACGCACCTGGCTCGGTCCGGGGTTCTCAGACAGAGCCTAGTAGCTTCTTTCTTGACAGGGTTGGCGAGGTGACGTTATGTATATTCGAGCAATGCAGCAGCGACGTGCTGCGACCTCAGGTGCTCATCCTGACCTTTTCCGGAGTGATTTGTCGTTCCCCCACCCTGAACAGGGTCACCCCGAGACTATCCGTGTGCGGTTCTCTTCCCGAGGGGGAGTCTTCATGACCAAGGTGCGATTGATCGTGGCGGCCGGCCTGGTGGTTCTGCTGGCCCTGACCGCCTTGGGCGGCTGCCGATCCGCCCACACTACCAGCGCCATCCTCTACATCGGTGAGCAACAGTACGACAAGGCCGTCAAGGTCATCCACGATGGTTTCGAGTACCGGGACGACGAGCCCGACGCCTTCTTCTACCTTGGCGAGGCGCACAGCCGGCTGGCCGAGGTGGCGGTCCAGGACAACAACTACCTGGAGGCCAAGAAGAACTACGAGCTTTCCTACCAGCATTACATGCGCGCCAAGGAGATCGATTTCGAGAAGTTCGAGGAACAGTCCAACCTCGCCATGCAGCACAACTTCGTCCAGTGCAGCCGGGAGGGGTCGGAACAGTTCCAGGATGCCAACTTCGAGCAGGCCGAGGGTTTCTTCCGGCTCGCCTTCGCCGCCCTGCCCGATTCGATCAGTTCCATCAAGAACATTGCCCGCATGAAGATGGTGCAGGCCCAGAGCGTCGCCGATCCGCAGCCGCTGTACCTGGAAGCCCTGGAGCTGCTGGATCAGGTCCTGGCGGTCAAGCCGGGGGCTTACGCCCTGCAGGCCGACAAGGCGAGCGTCCTGGTCAAGCTGGACCGGCATACCGAGGCCGACCAGATCTACCGGGATCTGGTCCGGGAACACGGCCACGACGCGCCCCTGCTGATCGACGTTGCCAACCTGGCGGTCGACCTCGACCAGTTCGAGCGGGCCGCCGACCTCTTCCTGCAGATCATCGATCTCTACGCCAATGACGACGACCCGGACAACGATGTCGAGGAAACCAAGTTCTTGCAGGTGAACGCCGCCACCTGGCTGGCGCGCGAGGACATCCGGCGTTATGATGAATCATTGGAGCTGCTCGACCAGGCCCTGAACCTGGAGACCTTCCCGACCCGGGAAACGCTGTCCCAGAAGCTGAAGACCCACTACGACTACGCCTACTGGCTGAAGGGCCAGGCGGAGGCCGAGCAGGATCCCCCGGCCAAGACAGAGTTCCAGGAAAGGGCAAGCGAACAGTTCCGGCAGGGAGTCCACGTCGGCAACGCCCTGGTCGACCAGTACATGAACTACTCCATCGGGTATTACTACCTGGCTCTTTGCCAGTTCGAGCTCGGCGACAACGCCGCCGCCGAGCAAAACATGGAGAAGTTCCGGGAGCTAGGAATCGAGTGATAAACCGCGAGGTGGGAGCCCGAACGGGCCGTGCTCCCGCATGGGTCTGGTACGGATTTTGCAAATTTCGCTGTTGCCCGTGTCCATCTCACCTATTCGAGGGAAAATCGAGCCGAATCCAGGTTGACGCCGGCAAGAAAAACCCGGTGCCTCCTGCTCGCGCATAGATTCGCTCCACTCCCAATCTCCAAGTCGTCACGTTAGAGGAGAACCATGGACATCAAGGAACTGCAGGAGATGGCCATCCACGAGCTCGTGGAGGTCGCCCGCGGCATGGACATCGAGGCCGTCAGCACGCTGCGGAAGTCCGAACTGATCTTCAGGATACTCGAGGGGCAAACCGAGAAGAACGGTTTGATCTACGCCGAGGGTGTCCTGCAGGTCCTGGCCGAGGGCTACGGATTCCTGCGCTCGGCCAAGTACAACTACCTGCCCGGTCCGGACGACATCTACCTGTCTCCCTCCCAGATCAAGAAGTTCGACCTGAAGACGGGAGACACCGTCGCCGGCCAGGTGCGTCCCCCGAAGGACAACGAGCGCTACTTCGCGCTGCTGAAGGTCGAGTCGGTCAACTACCAGGATCCCGAGACGGCCAAGAAGGTCACCCTGTTCGACAACCTGACGCCTCTCTACCCCGACGAGATGATCAACCTGGAGCACAAGAGCTCGAACCTGACCACCCGGTTGATCAATCTCCTGGCGCCCATCGGCAAGGGCCAGCGGGGTCTGATCGTGTCCCCGCCCCGCGCCGGCAAGACGATGATCCTGCAGAAGATCGCCAACGCCATCACCACCAACCATACCGAGGTTCACCTGATCGTGCTGCTGATCGACGAGCGGCCAGAGGAAGTGACCGACATGGCCCGATCGGTGGACGGCGAGGTCATCAGCTCGACCTTCGACGAGCCCGCCGAGCGCCACGTCCAGGTGGCCAGCATGGTGCTGGCCAAGTCGCGGCGCCTGGTGGAGCAGGGCATGGACGTAGTGATCCTGCTCGACTCGATCACCCGCCTGGCGCGCGCCCACAACACGGTGGTGC
>CAZAHC010000226.1:0-5877 GCA_964484595.1 uncultured Fibrobacteraceae bacterium
TTTCAACGTTTTAGCATCTCTCGAATCCCGTGTTTTTTGCAATCATGGGGTTAACTCGATGGATCAGGCCCCGGTGCTTGCGCCGGGGCCTGGACCGGGTGGTGGCGGAACAGGGGCTGTCTGTGGTAATCTGGGTGGTGGCGAGGGTGGTTCCTCGCCGGAACGACTGCGGGTGATACCTCCCCCGTCGGTCCAGGTTAAGTCCGGGAGTGATTTGCCATGAAAAGAAGATTGCTGCTGCTGGTTTGGGCCGGGATCCTGGTCACCGGGGCCAGCCAGGCGCCAGCCGTGCCGCCCGATTACTGGAATCCGCCGCCCCCCGGCTGACCGCATGCCGAGGTGGATCCGGTGGATCCAACGGATGTCTCCGTTTTCACCGTTCCCGACGGCTCGGGCGACCCGCTGAGTAACTGTTTCCTGCTGGGCGCCCGGAGAACGGATGCCACTATCAGCCTGCAGATGGTGGACGACGAGGGTGACCCGGTCCCCGATATCCCCGCCGAGGACATGTGGCTCGAGACCACCGAGGGCGGTCTCGTGCTCTGCCCCGACGGCTCTATCGCCGACGGTCCGACCGACCAGGATGGCAGGACCACCTTCAGCTCGCCGGTTTGCGGCGGCGGCGCCTCCGATCCCACGGTGGACGAGGTAACCGCCATCACCGTCGGCGGGTGCACCCACTACCATCCCGGCCGGACGATCTTGTTCAACAGCCCGGATCTCAATGGCGACCTGGTCGTGAACCTGAGCGACATCATCCTCTTCGCCCGGATCTACTGGGGCGAGTACAGCTACGCGGCGGATTTCTACTGGGACGGTCAGGTCAACCTCTCCGACCTGGCCATGATGATCGGCACCCGGGGCCGGACCTGCCCGTGACCTGCCCCCTGGGGGATATCCTGAAGTGAAACGGGAGCACAGCTCTGGCACCAGGGAGGGGCCGACTTTCCGGCGGGTCCTGGTGGTTGTCAATCCCGTGGCGGGTTTCTCCCAGGGACGCCGGCTGGCCCGCCGGGTGGTGAAGCGGCTGGCCGCCGCCGGCGTCGATTGTGCCGTCGTGGAAACGACAGGTCAGGGTGATGCCCGGCGCTGGGCGGCCGGGGCGGGAGCGGAGGGCTTCGATCTCGTTCTGGCGATCGGCGGCGACGGCACCGTCCAGGAGGTCGTGGCCGGCCTGGTGGGGGCGGACCCCCAGGTCCCCCTGGCCCACCTGCCGGTCGGCACCGCGAACGTGATCGCCCTCGCCCTTTCCCTGCCCTGGACCAGCCGCCTGGCCGCCGAGGTCATTCTCGACGGCAAGATCCTACCCTTCGATGTCGGTTTCCTGCCCGATCTGCGGCGGCACTTCTTCCTGATGGCCGCCATCGGCTACCCGGCCCGAATCATCCAGGATTCCCCGCGGCGGTTGAAAAACCTGTTCGGGATTTTCTCCTATGTGGCCGCCGCCTTTCGCAACCTCTCCCGGCCGGGGAACGCCCGGCTGGAGGTTCTGGCGGGGCCGGCTCCCCTGGTGGTCAAGGCGCATACGGTCCTGATCACGAACCTCGGCCGCATCCAGCGGACCGGTCTGAAGGTCTCACCCGATACCAGTCCTCACGATGGACGGTTCGACATCTCCCTCGTCTGGACCCGTACCGTCTGGGACGTGCTGAAGATCGTGCTGAGGTTGCTGACCTGGCGTCGCCCGACCAGGTCCCTGCGGAACTTGCAAGCCTCCCGGGTGCGGATCGATGCCGATCCCCCGCTGCCGGTGCAGATCGACGGGGAGATTATTGGCACGACGCCCGTGCTCGCGGAGGTCGTTCCCGGTGGGGTCGAGTTCCTGGTCCCGAGGAGTTACCGCGGTTGACCGCGAGCGGGGAATATCGTATGCTGTTAATGTGAGCTGTTTCAGCTGAAACGTGCAACATCATGACCGTTTTTTGTTGAGGAATCGCACGTCTTGCTGACTCAGTCGCGTCCCGGGGGGCTGGGGAGGCTCCCCGCTTTTTTTTGGCCCTCGTTGTCCCCGGCCGCGGTTGGCATTGCCTCGCGCGCGGCTGTTCGGTAACGTATCTCCCAGCGACGCGTATGGGTTCTCGATCCGGGCCGGCAAGGGGTTGGCCTGGTTTGGTGGTCGCGAAACCGGCCACCGGCGTCGTGCTGCCTGGGGGAGGGGCTTGAGATCCTGCCGGCGTTCGTGCTCTTCGCTACCCTACCGGGCTGCCCCGGTCCCGGGCTGGTTTCTGGTCCTGATCCTGCTGCTGCCCGGACCGGCGTCCGCCTGGGTGGACCTCGCTGGGGAACTTGACCCCTGGCGGGGCCAGCCTTGCCGCGGGCACGTCGTCGACGGTTCGTACGTGATGAACGCCGGGGAACTCCAGATCAACATCACCAACCACGGCCTGATCGGGTCCCAGTACACCGACGTTTCCACCTACGCCGACGCGCCATCGGCGCAGTGGCCGGCCGGATCCGGGATCGAGTACCTCTGGTCAGCGGGTTTCTGGGTCGGCGGGGTGTACCTGGCTCAGCGGCTGGTGTCCACCGGGCAGTACGAGCGGGAGTTCCGCCCCCGGCCTCATCTCGAGGACACCATCTACGAGGCCATCGACGGCGAGATCACCAGGCCGGCCGGCAACCTCGCCGCCGGCGGGGTGAGGTCGTATCTTCCCGGCGGTGACGACGACGGCGACGGGTCGGTGGACGAGGAGGTCCTGAACGGCTACGACGACGACGGGGACTTCCTGATCGACGAGGATTTCGGCCAGATCGCCGACCAGATGATGGTCTGCACCATGTACGACAACACCCCCTTGGCCCAGCAGGAGTTTCCCGACCACGTCCCCATGAACCTGCGCGTCGTGCAGAAGTCCTTCGCCTGGGACCACGTGGACGCCGAGGATTTCGTGGGCTTCGAGTTCAAGGTCACCAACGTCGGCGCCGGGGAGATCAGTGACGTCTACCTCGGCCTCTTCGCCGATTGCGACATCGGCCGGCGGGGCACCGCCTCGCCCGGGCAGGACGACCTGGCCGGTTTCTGGGAGGGGTTCGTGCGGGCGACCGACGGCACCTTCGTCCCGGTCGGGGTGGCGTATATGTACGACGGCGCCGTTCACGATCCGGTGCCGGGCTACTTCGGGATCCTGTTCCTTGATTACACCAGGGGCGATCCCTCCCTGGACCAGGGCCCCTCCCGGATCCGGGCGCGGTCTTATCAGAACTTCACCGGGCACACCGCCTTCCAGCAGGGTGGGGATCCGACCTGCGACACCGAGCGTTACGATGTATTGAGCCGCTCGAGGCGCGATCCGGACACCCCGGCGGATCGGCCCAACGATATCCGGTTCCTGATCTCGGCCGGACCCTGGCAGAACCTGAATCCGCAGCAGACCCTCACCATCCGGGCGGCAATGGTGGTCGGCGAAGGTCTGGATGGTCTGTTACGGAACTGCGCCGAGGCCGGCATCGCCTGTTACGGCAAGTATTTCAACCTGGATTCGGGGGTGGGGGACGGAGAGCTGCGCAGCTGGGAGACCGGGGTGCGGGGGCGGGAAACCAAGGTGTGCAAGGACGAGTTTCCCACCATGCCCAACGGCCAGAGCGCCCTCTTCAGCCACATCGCCGATTTCTGGGACACGTCCTGTACCGCGCCGATGAGCGGCTTTCCCATCACGCGGGACGACCTGTTCGTGGACGCGGACGGTCGCTTGTGCATCTTCGTGAACATGGACAACTGCTTCGAGTGCGAACGTCGCGCGGGTCGGGAATGCACCCCGTTCACCTCGGACTGGGCCCGGTACAGCTGCGCCTATTACTTCTTTACCAACGCCCCGGGATGCACCGGGGTGGCCGGCCGGGAAACCCACGTGCCCTGGCTCTATTTCGGGTATTCGCCCCCGCCGGCTCCTGGGATCAGGCTCTGGCCGCGAGATCACTCGGTTCACGTCTTCTGGGACGACCGTAGCCAGCACACCCCCGACGCCCACACCGGCGAGATCGACTTCGAGTCCTACCGGATCTGGCGGGTGACCGACTGGGATCGTCCTCCCGGCACCTCCGAGGAACAGGGGCCGGAAACCCGCCTCTGGGAGTTGATCGCCGAGTACGACGTCGTCAACGACTTCTACGTAGAGCACCAGACCCACCAGGGCACGTTCATCGACACGCTGGCCCTGGGGCCCAACACCGGTTTCGAGGAGGTCGCCTATCGGCCCATCTGCCTGGACGACCCCCGGTTTGCGGGGCTGGCCGCCGCGATGCAGGAGGTGATCGACGGCGACCCCGAGAATACCTACCTGGAAAGGCCCAGGCTCCGGGACAGGTACGGAAACGTCCGGCCCGGACTGGAGGGTTTGTTACCGTGGGAGGGTTATCCGGCGGTGCTCGACACCTTCTTCCTGGTGACGCCGCGTCAGGAGGATACCGAGCAGGACATCGTCGGCAAGCGGGCCGTCGCCTTCTACGAGTATGTCGATCGGGGACTCCATAACGGGTTCCTCTACTTCTACTCGGTGACCGCCACCGACCACCTGATCGACGAGGGTCGCATCGTCGGCCCGGGCTACGCGGGCGATCCCGGCGAAACGTTCGAAACCATCCGGCCGGGCACCCCGGCGCAGACCGCAGAACACCGGCAAAAATACGGGGCCAACATCTACGTCTACCCCAACCCGGCCTCGCTGGAATCCCTGGCCGACTTCCAGCCCATGTCTCCCACCGCCGACGACCCGACCGGCGTGCGGGTGATGTTCGCCAACCTGCCCCAGGCCGTGAACACGATCACTATCTTCAGCCTGGACGGAGACCTGCTGGTGGAGATTCCTCACGACGGCACCAGCGGCCACGGCGAGGTGTCCTGGAACCTGGTCACCCGCCACGGGCAGCAGGTGGTCAGCGGCATCTACCTGTACGTGGTGCAGAGCGACGATCCCAGGTTCGAGGATTTTCTCGGGAAGTTCGTGGTGATCCGCTGACCAGCTCCGGTAAACCCGGGTTTGGCCCGCGTGACATGGTTTCCCCGTTTCCTTATCTTAATCAATAGAGAAGGCCGATGGTGGGGTGAGCAGAGGCGGCCTCCTCTACTTAGCTGATCCGGAGGGGCCGTGGGCCCCTTTTTCGTTGGCTGCAGAGCAAGAAGGGGCCACCTCGAAGCTGGCCCCTTTCGTTTTTTGGGGTCGTCGCGCCGTTCACGCCAACCGAGGAGGAAACCATGGGGACGTGCCTGCCCCGGTTGCCGCGGCCGCCGGGCTGAGATCGGAACCGATTCGCCACCGCCGGGAGCAGAACCGCTCGCGGTTCCCCGGGGAAACAAGGGGGAAAAAAATGGAAAGATCACGTTGCGCCGCCACCTTTTCCGCCCCTCTCGCCCTGACCCTGCTGGTCGTCATGGCCCTAGTCTGGACAACCGCTGCCCGGCCGATTCCCCCCGCCGGGCCCGACCTGCTGGGCCTCTACACCGCGGCCGACGAGACCGGCCAGGCGAATGTCAACGCCGGGCCCGGCACCATCGTGACGGCCTATCTCCTGCTCACTGGCTGCTCTTCGGCCACCGGGATCTCGGGCTGGGAGTGCACCATCGAGGTGCCGCGGCAGGTGTTCGTCAGCAGCTGGGTCCTGGCCGGCCTGGGCCTGAACATCGCGGGTGGCCCGACCTACGTCCAGGGGCCCAACTCCGCGGTGGGTTTGCCAGCACCCCTGCCGCCAGCCGAGGTCATTCTGCTCTGTGAGATGAACATCGTGGTCTTCAACACGTCGCCGGCGTACTTCTTCCTGCGCCCGGTGCAGGATGTGCCATCCATCCCCGGCTCGATGGCATATGCTCCCGCCCTCGACATCGGGAACCTCACCACTTGCGGCTGGTCCTCCGGCGACGAGAGCTACGCGGTCTTCGGCATC
>CAZAHC010000227.1:0-5873 GCA_964484595.1 uncultured Fibrobacteraceae bacterium
TGGCGCCACCAGCCGGCTCGTCCTGCTGAAATAATCCATTCCAGCGGAGGGTGACCGGGCCCATGCAGAACCCAGCTCTGACGGTGAGCCTCCTCGTCCTGTTGCCGCTCTCCGTCGCCTGCGCTGGTTCCGGGCCTGCGAGTGAGGTCTCGTTTCTTGGCGACCGGTTCATCGTCCTCTGCGAGCCGGACGCCCCGGCGCTGCAGACCGGCGCCGCTCGCGACGGCTGCGCCGTGACGGGCGTGGAATCGATCGACCGGCTGTGCCGGCGGTACGGGGTGGCAAGGGTCGAGGCCTTTTATCCCGGCGTGCTGCGCCGGCCGGGGCTGGCCCGCCTCGCGGCCCGGCTCTACCGGTTCCGGTTGGCGGCGGGGATAGATCCCCGGCAGGTCGTCCCGTTTTTCGCCGCCGATCCCCACATCCAGGTCGCGGAGCGGCAACCGATCCCGCGCCTGCTTTACACCCCGAACGACCTCTACTTCCCCTTCCAGTGGCATCTGCCGCACGTCCAGGCCCCGGAGGCCTGGGATCACGTTCGCGACCCGGTCACCCGGCAGGCGACCGTCGGGATCGTCGACACCGGTCTCGATCTGGGCCACGACGACCTTGCGGCCAATATCTGGGTGAACGAACCGGAGGACCTGAATGGCAACGGCGTCCTCGATCCGGGGGACGTGAACGGGCTGGACGATGACGGCAACGGGTTCATCGACGACGTCGTCGGCTGGGACTTCGCCGAGGGCGACAACGACCCGCAGGAGGGGCATCCCCACGGCTCGGGGGTCGGCGCCTGCGCGTCGGAGGTGACCGACAACGGCCTGCTCGGCGCCGCCATCGGGTTCGGGGTGCGCCTGATGGCCTTGAAGGCCATCAACGTTCACGGCCAGCTCATCGACGGCTACACGCCGCTGCTGTACGCTGCGGACAACGGGGCCCAGGTCGTCAACTGCTCGTGGGGGATCCCGCTCTACAGCGAGTTCGAGCAGGAGATCGTCAACGCCGTCTGGGCGGAGGACGTGGTCATCGTCGCGGCCGGCGGCGAGGGGGATGCACTGACCTATCCCGCCGCCTACGACAACGTCTTCGCGGTGTCGGCGACCGACCAGGGCGACCACAAGCCTCCCTTCGCACCCTGGGGCGAGTACATCGACATCTGCGCGCCCGGCGTGGACATCCTGACCATCTGGGGGGACGAGTTCACGAGCCTCACCGGCACCTCCTTCGCCGCCGGCATGGTCGCCGGGCTCGGCGGCCTGCTGCGAGCCTGGCGCCCGGATCACACCAACGCCGAGACCGTCCTGCTGATTGCGGAGACCGCCGATCCCATCGACCACCTGAATCCCGGCTACGAGGGCCTGCTGGGAGCCGGGCGGATCAATGCCCTGAGTGCGGTGCTGGCCGGGGCGGTGGGCCTGGCGCCGGACGCTCCCGGTCGGCCGGATCCGCTCAACGTGAGTTGCTACCCGAACCCGTTCAACCCGCGGGTGGTTTTTTCCTTCGAACTCGACCGGTCCTGCCCGGTCGACCTCTCCATCTTCGATTCCCGCGGTCGGCTGGTCGAGGTCCTGGCTGCCGGGACCCTGGCTGCGGGTCCGCACACCTTCTCCTGGAGCGCCGAGTCCGCAGCCTCGGGAACCTACTTCTTCGTGCTGTCCGCCGGCGAGCGGCAGGTGATTCGCAAGACAACGCTGCTCAGGTGAGAGTGGACCCTCTCAGGGGTCGGCCAGCTCACGGTTGACCGCGAAGAGGATTCCCAACTTCCTGTTCACGTGGACGGCGAAGAATTCTGGCTCCGCGGCCGCGGGGTTGCCGAATTTCCCCCGATATTCGGGCCGATGATGGTATTCCGGGCGAGTCCAGTGAACGAAGTCGATGTCGTTGTCCTGGCAGTAGCGATATAGGTCCTCGATTCCCGGCTTCCAGTACCGCCAGCGGGTTCCCGCCACGAAAGCGGTGCAGGCTCGTACGCTCAGGATTGTCCTGTCGGACCAGCCGCGCCCCCTGAATTCCCGGAAAGGGTCCGCTGAAGATCGTTGCTGGGTGTCGATTTCCCTGGCCAGCCCCTGCAGGTTGAGAACCAGCGAGGGGATCAGCAGGACCAGATACCAGCGCCGGTAGTGGGCTGACATGGCGGCGCCGAGCAGGCCGAGAGCCAGGATCTGGACGATGAAGAAGCGTTCGCTTCCCGGCTGGTTGATTGTGAAGACAAGCACCAGGAAGTGAACCAGCAAGGCTCCGACCAGGGGCAAGGTCTTCCTGCTCTTCCGCCGCCAGAGGAACAGAACGGCGCCCACCGTGAGCAAGGGCGCCATCTGGATCGCGGCGACGGCAGCAGTGGTCTTGCCGAGATCGCGAACGAAAATCTCGAGGGTTCGCCGGGGATCAGCGGCCAGGATCGCCCAGTAGGTTGGGTATCTGTCGGCGATTGCCCCGGTGTACTGAAAGCCGTGGTCGACCCCTTCCAGGTAGTGGATGGCGACGTTGTGGACGTTGGATGCTGGCAGGCCGACCAGCAGGAAGTTGGCGCCCAGCAGGAAGATAACCGGGAGCAGGAACCAGCCGAGAGGTCGGGCGACGGACAGGCCACACCGCCCCCGGCCCGGCCCCTGATCTCGCCCCCGGTCGGCCCCGGGAGTGGATTCTTCCTTGCGCCCATCACGGAAGATCCACCAGATCACGAACGGCAGGAAAAGGAGGTACTCGTATCTCGAGACGACCGCCAGCGCGTAGAGGATCCCACCCGGCAGGGACCTGTTCCCGGCGAGACAGAATGCCGCCCACAGGACCAACGCCGCGGCGAACAGGTCGGTACAGCCCAGGTAGGACAGCCGGAAGAAGAGCGGACTGGTCGCCAGAGCCGCCACGGCGACACAACCCGGCAGCCGGCCCAACCAGACGAACGCCAGCACGATCACCGCGGCGGCCGCCAGGATCGAAACCAGCTTGGCCGCGGTGAAGTAAGACCAGGCCGGCACCGGGTTGCTCAGCGGCAGGGCGAACACCCACAGGGCCAGCGGGTAGCCGAGGCCGTGGGCCAGGAAGGGATTCACGTCCGGCCAGAGCAGGGAATCCCTGGCGGTCGCCCCCCGCCCCGCGATCAGGTCTCCCAGGGCGGAGGCGCCGTTGACGTACATCATCGTCAGGTCGGTTTCCAGCCCGGTGAGGCGGGGAGTGGCGTGGGGGAAGAGCAGGATGAAGACGGCGTAGGCCACCGCGAGCACAAAGCCGAGCAAGGCCCGTTTCTTCATGCGGCCCTTCCCTCCTGGCCCGGATCGTTCCGGCCGTGGCCCGGGGAAATGCCTTACCCTCCGCGGGAAAGGCAGGGGCCCCCGGCCTGCTCCCGGTGAGCGACCGCGGAAGCGGCCAGGAGCTGGCCAAGGGTTCCGTCGATCATACAGCCGACCGGGCGACTCTCACCAGCAAACTTCAACCAGGGAAAATCCGAGGGGTGAACCAGGAAAAGATGATCGTTCCCTCGGTCCTGCTTCCCGGTTGAGCCGGTCGCGGATCGAACGGCCTGGAGGTGCCGGCCTTCCCTGTGGTATCCTGAGGTCGGGCCGGCGGGTGTTACCGGTCCGACTCCGGAAGTTCATGGTCAATGTGGCCCGAGAACCAAGAGATGGGGATGAGACAGCTAATTTTTTTCCTGGCTGGCGTGGCGCTGTTTCTCGGCGGGATGACGGGCCAGTCGGCGCAGGCGCTCGATGCCCCGACCTTCCCGGCCGGGCTGGTCGGTCACTGGACGTTCGACGATCCGGACAGCCTGACCCAGGCCGAGACCGGTAACGACCTCGAGCTGGAAGGGACGCACGCTCCCGGCGAGGGGCCGGAGCCCGGCGACGGCGCCGCCAACATCGGCATCGGCAGCTTCTACCGCTGTTACCACGACATTCTACCCAACGGCGCCGGCGATCCGGATTGGGTCAACATCTTCACGATCGTGATGGACATCCGGGTGCCCCAGCTCGGGCAGTGGTATTGCCTCTACCAGACCAACTGGCCCAATGGCAACGACGGGGAGTGGTTCATCAATCCCGGCGGCCAGGTGGGCGTGGGCGACACGGGATATTCCGACGCCATCATCGAACCGGGCGAGTGGTACCGGCTGGCGATCTCGGTCAGCCTCGGCGAGCACTACGACTATTACCTCGACGGCCAGTTGCTGCACGACGGCGGCCCGCAGGTATTCGAGGGCCGGTTCGCCCTCTACCCGGCCGGCGGCGCCAACCAGGTCCTGTTCTTCGCCGACGAGAACGGGGAGGACGGTCCGCTCGACGTGGCCTTGGTCGCTCTCTTCGATCGCGACCTGAGCGCGGCCGAGCTGGCCGACCTGGGCGGGTACGGCCACGAGCTTCCCGTGCCGCTCTACATGCCAACCTACCTACAGGCGCCGACGCCGACCTCGCTCTACGTCTGCTGGCATGCGGCGCCGGGGACCGAATCGACCGTCGAGTACGGCCTGACCGGGGCGCTCGGCCAGGTCGTCACCGGCAACCACCACGAGTTCGACAGCTCGACGATCTGGCACTGGGCCCAGCTTACCGGCCTGACGCCCGGCACGACCTATTTCTACCGCTGCCTGACCGACACGGCGACCTCGCCGATCCGGTCCTTCCGCACCCAGCCGCCCGATTCCCAGACCGACCTGCACGTTCGCTTCGCGTGCTACGGCGACAACCGCACCGATACGGCGATGCACGCCGCAGTGATCGCCGCCATGAGAGAAAAGGTCGTCGAGCTTTACGGGGAAGATATTTGCCAGAACCTGAACGTGGTGATGAACGTCGGTGACATCGTGACCAACGGCTGGTCGCTGTCCCAGTACGAGAACGAGTACTTCGTTCCGATCGGCACGATCTCAGGCGAGGTGCCGTTCATGGTCAGCATCGGCAACCACGAGGCGGAGGCCGATTATTTCTACGACTACATGCTGTACGAGGACGTCGCCGGCAGCGAGGGCGAGCGGTATTACTCCTTCCGCATCGGTCCGGTGCTGTTCATCTGCCTGAACAGCAACACCCAGGGCGCGGGCCAGGTCACCTGGCTGCAGAGCCAGCTCGTGGCCGCCGAGAGCAACGAGGAGATCGACTGGGTTTTCACGTTCCTGCACCATCCGGGCCGGAGCGAGATCTGGCCGGACGGCAACACCGCCTGGGTCCAGTACCAGGTCATCCCCTTGCTGGCCCAGTACAGCAAGGCCGAGGCCCTCCTTTACGGCCACTCGCACAACTACGAGCACGGCGCCTGGCCGACCGGCAACCTGCGCCTGCTCCTGGTCGGGGGCGGCGGGTCCGCCCTGGATCGGTGGGGGATGTACGGCAACCAGCAGGACTACCCGGAGATCCACCGCGCCCACGATCACTACGGCTACACCATCTTCGACATCGACTGCGCCAGCGGTAGCTACGCCGCGGAATCATACAGCCTCGGTCATCCCGACCTGCCCCTGGACAACGTGCTGCTCGACAGCTTCCTGCGCGACCGGAACGCGGCGCCGCCAACGACGCCGGCGGCCCTCACGCCGGCCGGACCGACGTGCGAGCCGGCGGCCCTGACCGCGTCCACCTACCAGGGCGAGATGCCGGTGATGAGCTCGCAGTTCCAGCTCACGGAGGTGCAGGGTGACTGGACGAACCCGCTGCTCGAAACCAGTCGGGACTGGGAGAACGTCTACGGTGACAGCGGGGCCCCCGACTACACGCCCATCGACCTCAACGAGGGCATTGACCTGGCCAGCCTTTCGATCCCGGCGGGGCTCCTGCAGGACGACCACACCTACTGGTGGCGGGTGAGGTATCGGGACCGGAACCTGCAATGGAGCGAGTGGTCCCCGGAACAGGAGTTCAGCGTGCACGAACCAACCGGCGTGAACG
>CAZAHC010000228.1:0-5830 GCA_964484595.1 uncultured Fibrobacteraceae bacterium
CACCTGGCACGTCCGGTCCACCGACGATCCGGCCGGCCAGGAGGGCTGGACCTCCTGGCAGGACCTGAACTTCGTCTATTACGGTGGGCCCGATTACCTGCGCCATACCGAGGATCTGACCGGGTTGCTGCTTCCCGGCCCCACCTATGTCCAGGTCGCCCTGGGCTGCCAGCATGTCTGCTGGTGGTGGTGCTGGGACGACGGGACGCCGGCACCGTACTTCGACAACGTGTCCGTGAAGGCGATCAGGCACAACGGGCCGGTCGTCTCTGCCTGGGACATTCACCAGGCGCAGGACGGCTTTCCGGCAGGCGGGGTGCTCGACTACGCGGATCTGGGCGCCAACCGGGTCCGGTTCGACATGGCGGAGAACATCGCCCCGCTGGCGTTCCTGTACCTCGATCCGGGCGATTCCGTGGTCGTCGACGCGCTGGCGGTGCGCACCGGCGCGACGCTGATCGGACCGCCGGAGCTGCACTGGCGCCTGCGGCCCAACCCGCTGTTCGACCCGTACCGCACTGCCGTGGCCCCCAATCCGGTTCTCGGTGATTCGGTCCGCGAGGCCAGCGGCGAGGCGGTGGCGGGTCGCTGGTTCTTCGACCTGCCCGACAGCGGATTCTTCTTCCCGGGCGACATCCTGCACTACTTCGTCCGGGCCGAGGACGACGCCGGGGGCGATATCGGCCTAACCCTTCTGCCGGGCGACACCACCGGGTTCGGCCTTTTCCCGGGTGACGAGGACCACGTGCCCATGCAGTACCCCCATCCCTTTGCGGTCCGCGCGCTGCCCTCGCTGACCGCCCCGGAACCTGGCGCCCAGCCGGACATCCTGTTCTGGGACGACTCCGGTCCGGGCCCGGGACACGAGGAGTGGCGCCTCGCCCTGGCCAACCTCGGCTACCGGGCGGGGGTGGACTGGGACCTCTTCGTCACCAACGGTCCCCATCTCGACGTCCACAACGGGCTGGGCGGCCAGGCGACCGCGACCCAGATCGCCGGCTACTCGACGCTGCTCTACACCGCCGGCGACCAGACCGCCGCCACGCTCTGCGATGGCGAGGAGGTCGATTTCGGCCGGGATCTGGACCTGCTGGAAAGCTGGCTGCTGCAGGGGGACAAGAACCTGCTGGCCGCCGGCAACCACCTGGCGTATGACCTGGGCCAGGGCGCGGCTGCCGATTTCCGGCAGCAGTGGCTTTCGGTCACCCTGGTCGACGATGATCTGCGCCCTCTGATCGATAACCAGGCCACCCCACTGGTCCTGCCGATCGCCGGCAACCCGGTCGGCCTGGACGTCGAGTTCATCGCCTTCGGGGGCTGCCCGGGCCTGAATTACTTTTCGGGCCGGGGCAAGATGGACGCCATCGAGGCGATCGGCGCCGGGGTGCGGATCCTGGAGTTTGCCGACCCCGCGGGCCAACCGGGCGCCTACCCCTACGCCGCGGGCGTCTATCACGAGGTTGTCGAACACGGGGCGGAGGTGATCACCCTGCCCTTCGGTCTGTTCAACGTGTACACGCCCGCCGGCAGTCCGGGCGACTCGCTGGCCGTCCGCACCCGCTTGCTGGAGCAGCTCCTCGGCTTCTTCGGTCTGTCCGGCACCGGTGCCGCCACCGCCGTGCCCGCCTTGGACGGGTTCCAGGTTCGCAGCTACCCCAATCCGTTCAACCCCTGCGTGAAGATCGAGTACCGCCTGCCCCGGCCGGGCGAGCTTTCGCTGCGGATCTACAACCTGCGGGGCGAGCTGGTCCGGACCCTTATCGAGGGGATGGTGCCGGCGGGTCCCGGATCGGTGCGCTGGGACGGGACCGACCAGCGAGGCAGGGCCGCCGCGGCCGGGGTGTACTTCTGCGAGGCCAGGGCCCTCTCGTACCGGGAAATCCACAAGCTGGCGCTCATCAGATGACCTTCCTGGCCGGCCCCCGGCGCCTGCCGGCCCCGCGGCTTGACATTTCCACCTTCCCCTGCCTACCCTGAGGCGCTCCCGACTCGGCCGAGAACGAACGCCAAGAAGGAATTCCTCATGAAGAAGATGGAGCTTCTGCCGGCCGATATTCCGGCCGGACTCCGGCTGACCCCGCTGCTCGTCCTGCTGGCCCTGGCGATCCTGTTCCCCGCCGGCGCCCGTTGTGAACCGGCGGCGCTGCCCGCCACGCTGGAGGGCAGTTTCGCCGCCGCGGTGGTCCTGGATCCGGACACCGGCGAAGTGCTCGTGGCCAAGAACCCCCGCCTCCGACGCCAGCCCGCCTCGATGCTCAAGATGATGACCGAGCTGATCGTCCTGGAGAGGATCGCCGAGGGCGACCTCTTGCTGCAGGACACGGTGACGGTGTCGGCGCACGCCAGTCGCATGGGCGGCTCCCAGGTCTACCTCAAGCACGGGGAGCAGTTCTCGGTCGAAGAGCTGCTGGCCGCCCTGGCCATCCATTCCGCCAACGACGCGGCCGTGGCGCTGGCCGAGCATGTGGCCGGCTCGGTGGAGGCCTTCGTCGACCTGATGAACCTCGAGGCCCGGGAACTGGGCCTGGAGGATTCCGAGTTCCACTCCGTCCACGGGCTGCCGCCCGGCTGGCGGCAGAAGCCCGATCTCACCTCGGCGCTGGACATGGCCAAGCTGGGCCGGGAACTGATGAAGTACCCCGAGGCCGTGGAATGGGGGTCCACTTCGACCGCGCCCTTCCGGGATGGTCAATTCACGCTCTACAACCCCAACCGTCTGGTCGGCACCTACCGCGGCCTGGACGGGATCAAGACCGGCTACCACGGCCAGGCCGGCTACTGCGTGACCGCGTCGGCGGTGCAGAAGGGCAAACGCCTGATCTCGGTGGTCCTGGGCTGTCCCTCGGACAAGGCGCGCGCGACCGAGACGACGCGCCTGCTGAGTTACGGCTTCAACCTCTTCACCCAGGTGACCCTGATCGAGGAGGGCCGGGTGGTGCTCGAGCGTCGCCAGCCCGTCAAGGGGGGCAAGCAACGAGAGGTCTCCGTCGCCTACGTCGGCCCCCTGACCGTGAGCGTGCTGAAGAACCGGGTCCAGGACGTTTCCCTCGAGGCCCGTTTGCCGGACAAGTTCCCCGCCCCGCTGGAGGCGGGCCAGGAAGTGGGCAAGGGGGTGGCCGTGGTTGACGGACACGTGGTCGGCGAGGTCCCCATCGTCGCCATCGAGGCGGTGCCGACCGGTTCCTGGCTGGACCGGTTGTTCCACTGAGCGAATCCCCGGCCGCCCGGCCCGATGGCATCATGTCGCGTTTGAACAGGCTCCTGCTGCCTTTCTGTCTGGCCGTGCCCTGGTGGCTGTCCTCCTGCGGCGGCACGGTTTCCGTTCGTTACGACTACCCCGCCTGTGTGCTGTACAGCGAGACGGCCGACTCGACCGGGCTGGCCGAGTTTCTCGCTTTCCCCGAGAACCATCGCCTGGCCAGGCGGAGCCTGGCTGCTTCCTGGCGGCGGCTCGCCGCGGCGGCCGGGACCACGGTCGGCAAGGTGCGGGCCCTGCGAAACGCGGCCGGTCTGGCCCCGGACGATCCCGACACCTGGCTGAAGCTGGCCCAGCTCACCCGCTGGTGCGGATCGGCGGCGGAGACCAGGAAGTACCTGCGGGCGGCCAGGGCCTCGCTGCTTTTAGCCCCCATCGCTCGCCGCGACGAGCTGCACCTGCGGATCTTGCGGCAGCAGGCGTGGTTCGAGCACGCCCGGGGCCGGTGGGAAAGGGGCCTGGCCTTGACCGACACCGCGCTGACCCTGGCTCCCAAGGAGCGCCGGACCCTGCTTGTGCGCGGGCTGATGCTGGCCGGGTACGGGCTCAGCCGGGACGCCACCTACCTGGCCACCGAGATCGAACGGCAGGAGTTCTTCCGCACCGACTGGCGGTGGATCAGGGCCTGGACCGAGTTTCGCCGGGGACGCCCGACCGAGGCCCGCCATCTCTTCTCCTTCCGGCCGAACCCCCTGCACCGCGCCGATTGCTTCAGCGACATGGGGACCGTTTCGGAGAGGCTGGGCTTCTGGCATCGCGCGCGGGAGGAGTACGAGAACGCGAAGCAGTCCCTGCCCTTGCCGGACCTGTCCTTTCTCGTCCGCCACGAGCTGCCGCCGCCGGGCAAGCCGGCCGACACGACGCTGCAGCCGGTCTGGCTGGCGTTCGATCGCTTCTACACGGTCGGCTCGCTGGTGACCTACACCGCCCTGGCGGGGCAGCGGTTCGAGGAGGCGGAGACAATCGCGGCCCGCGAGTTCTGGGCCGAGGCCGCCCTCGACGCCGCTACCGTCTGCCTGCGCAAGCGCATCGGCGCCCCCTGGGCCCTCGCCTGGCGAGGCCGGGTGTACGCCCAGCTGGAGATGTACGATCTGGCGGAGGCCGATCTCTCGCGGGCCCTGACCGATCTCGAGCGCCGGGGCCTCGAGGACGCACCGACCCTCGCCTGGCTGGGCCGTACGAAGCTCATGCAGAAGGCGTTCGGCTCGGCCCTGTCCCTGCTGCGCCGGTCGGTGGCGATCGATTCGCTGCGGGCGGCCACCTGGAGCGACCTCGGCTATGGCCTGCTCATGACCCAGGATATCGCCGCCGCCCATGAGGTGCTGGACCGGGCTCTGGGCCTGGATCCCGGGCTGGCGGTGGCCTGGTACAACCGCGGCCTGTTGCACTTCCACGCCCGGCGCTGGTCCGAGGCGGTGTCCGACCTCTCCGAGGCGGCCCGGCTGGCCCCGGACAACCAGGACATCGCCAGCATCCTGCAACGGGCGCTGCTGATGCAGGAGCGGGCGCCCACCGATCCCTGAACCCCCCGCCGCTGACCGCCCCCCGCCCGGCTTTGCGCCTTGTGTGGCCTTTTTGCTGGAAACAATTTTCTATGTAAATTATTTGAACAGGCGAGGTTACGAAGGGCACTGCTGCGTGGCACGACCTCGGGGCCGCCTGTCCGCTTTGCAAGGCTAGAGGAGGATACGCAGGGAGTCCTCCCCGTGGCGGAATATGTTAGAGTTGGCAAGTAACGTCGTACTATCGGTAAAGAGCAAGATCTACAGGTGTGGCCATTGGGAATCCCGGTTTCATTCACTGGAGAGGGAGTATGAACCACCGGATGCTTGCGGGATGGTGCCTCTTCATCTCTCTTGTCGGCCCCACCGCCCGCGCCCAGGACACCCTTAATGTCTACGGCGGTCCCGGCACCCTCGAGGGGCGGTTCGAGACCGCTGCCGGTCTGCCCGACCGCCAGGGCTGGCAAGGGGTTGACCTGACGGAGCCCGAAAGCAGATGGCACATCGATTCGTTCAACTGTGCCAACCTCGATCCGACCACCCCCGGCAACCACGCCTGGTGGTGTGGCGAGGTCTTCGCAGCCTGCGGCCCCGAAGATCCCCCCGAGGGTTACGGCAACGGCTACTGGGAACGGCTCGACTGGTACGGTGTCGTTGCCGATTCTACCAGCGAGGTTGCAGTAACCCTCAACGCCATGCTCAATTACGACAACGAACCCGGTTACGACATCCTGTTTCTACAGTACGAGACCGCGGCGGGTTTCCAGGACCTGGGGGTATTCAACGGCCAGGGAGACTCCGTGGTAGTGGTTGAGTCGTTCGGTCTGTCGCCGGCGGATTTCGTGCGGCATCCCGACTCCGGTTGGCCGTCGGTTCATCTGCGCTGGGAATTCCCGTCGGACAGCGGCTGGAGCGACGAGGACTGCTACTATCCCTCGGCCGGCGCCGCCCAGATCGACCTCATCGAGGTGTTCTTCGACCAGGGCACTGGCGAGGTGCAGATCGGCGAGACCGAAACCTGCGAACCTGGCGACCCGGTTCAGTGGGAGGCAACCCCATGGCCCTATGTCGG
>CAZAHC010000229.1:0-5775 GCA_964484595.1 uncultured Fibrobacteraceae bacterium
TCTTCCCGTTCGGCGGTCTCAAGGACTCGTTCTTCGGCGACCTGCACGGGCAGGGCAAGGACGGGATCAACTTCTTCACCGAGCGCAAGGTTGTGATCAGCAGGTGGGTGTGACCTGCGTTTCCGCCTGCGGATCCGGCCCCGAGGTGTTGCCATGACCGCCGACTTTCCGGAGCTGAACTCCTTCGGCACCCTGCTCAAGTTCGCCATCGCCCTGGAGGAGGCCGCGGCCGAGCTCGCGGTCCGCGCCGCCGGGCAGCCGACCTGCGCGGCCTGGCAGGACGACCTGCTCGCCTGTGGCCGCCGGCACGCCAGGCGCAGCGAGCGGCTTTCCCGGCTGCGCCGCGAGCGGCTGAACGAGGTGGTGCTGCAGGCGATCAGCGGCCTGGAGCGAGCGCGGTACCTGCCCGTTCTCGACCTGCCCGAGGACGGGGACCCGCCCCGAACCCTCGCCGCGGTCGCGGCGGTGGAGGAGACCGCGGCCAGCTTCTACACCGACGGCGGCCGGGTCGCCGCCGACGTGCTCGCCGGCCTCGAGAAGACGTTCCAGAAACTCGCCCGCGAGAGCAGGGATCTCGCGGCCAACCTGCGCGCCCGGGCGCCCTGACGCGATGACGGCGAGGCTGCGACCACCGCAAGAGAGAAGGACGAGCCTCGGGGACGCCTTCGACGCCATCAGGCTCCAGTGGGCCGTGGCGGAGGCCAACCGCTGCCTGCTGTGTCAGGATCCGCCCTGCCGGCAGGGGTGCCTCGCCGACGTGGACGTCAAGAAGTTCATCCGGGCGGTCAGGTCCCGGAACCTCCGCTCGGCGCTGAACACGATCCGCGAGGCCAACTTCCTGGTGGCCACCTGCGGGCGCGTCTGTCCCCAGGCCGAGCTCTGCGAGGGCCGGTGCTCGACCACCGAGCTGGCCCGGCCCATCGCCATCGGCGAGCTGCAGCGCTTCGTCGGCGAGACCGCACTGGCCAAGGGTCTGAAACCGAGCTTCCCGGAGACGCGCTTGGCCGGCGAGGTGGCCATCGTGGGGGGCGGCCCGGCCGGCCTGTCGGCCGCCTATTTCCTGGGGCGGCAAGGAGTCCGGGCCGACCTCTTCGAGCGGCATGATTTCCTGGGCGGGGTGATGATGTACGGCATACCGGGTTATCGCCTCCCCAAGCAGCTGCTGGCCGATGAGATGGCCGCGGTCGAGGGCGCCGGGACCCGCATCGTTCACGAGGAGGTGACCGATTTCGGGGCGCTGGCCGACCGGTACGCCGCCGTGGTCCTCGGGTGCGGCCTCGGACCCGCGCACGACCTCGACCTCCCGGGGGCCGACCTGCCCGGGGTCTGGCAGGCCGACGACCTGCTGCTGCGCGTGAACGTTCGGGGCGAGAAACCCGGCTTCTCCGGGACGACCGTCGTGCTCGGAGGGGGCAACACCGCCATGGACGCGTGTGGTGTCTCGCTGCGTCTGGGCTCGGAGCACGCGATCGCCGTCTATCGCCGCTCCGAGGTCGAGATGCCCGCCTGGCTCGCCGACCGTGACTTCGCCGGCGAGGAGGGCGTCGAGTTCAGGTACTTGCTGGCCCCCGTCGAGTTCCTGGCCCGCGACGGCCGGCTCGCCGCCCTGCAACTGCAGCGGACCCGACTCGGAGAGCCGGACGCGTCGGGACGGCGGCAGCCCGAGCCAATCCCGGGGGACTTCACGGAGATTCCGTGCCGGCAGGTGGTCCTGGCGCTGGGCAACCGGGCCAACACCTGCTGGCGCGAGCTGGGGCTCGACGAGAAGGACGGCCTGCCCGAGGTGGATCCCCTCACCGGAGAAACCTCGCGCCGGGGGATCTTCATCGCCGGGGACCTCGCGAGCGGAGGCGGCACCGTCGTCCGGGCGGTCGCCGACGGGAGGCGGGCCGCGCTGACCATCGCCACCCGGTTGCTGGAATCAAAGGGATAGGAGCGAGAAGATGGCCACGCTGGAAGTTGATTTCCTCGGTTTCCGGATGCAGAACCCGTTCATCCTCGCCTCGGCTCCACCGACGAACACCATCGAGATGATCAGGAGAGCCTTCGACGCAGGCTGGGCGGGAGCGGTCACCAAGACGATCCCCCTGGAGAATGTGCCGGTCAAGAACCCCACCCCGCGCATCCACTCGATCTCCTTCCCCACCTTCGCCGAGGCGACCAAGCAGGTGTACGCCTTCGGCAACATCGAGCTGGTGTCGGAGAAGCACGCCGACTACTGGATGGAGGCGGTGGCCAAGCTCCGGGCCGAATACCCGGATCACTTCCTGATGGCCTCGATCATGGCCGAGGGCGACGCCCGCGAGGACTGGGTCGAGTTGGCCCGGCGGGCCGAGCAGGCGGGCGTCTGCGCGGTCGAGCTGAACTTCTCCTGCCCCCACGGCGGGATGCCCCCGCTGGCGGTCGGGGCGGCGATCGGCCAGGACGCCAAGATCGCCGGCAAGATCACGCAGTGGGTTGCCGAGGCGGTCGAGGTGCCGGTGGTCGCCAAGCTCACCGCCGCCGTGACCGACCTGCGCGAGGTCGGCCGGGCGGTGCAGGCCGGCGGCGCGGACGGCTTCTGCACCATCAATTCCTTCCCGGTGATCCTGGGAATCGACCTGGAGTCCTGTGCGCCGCTGCCGGCGGTGTCGGGCAAGGGCAACCAGTGCGGTTACTCGGGCCGCGCCCTCAAGCCGATTGCTCTGCGGGCGACGTCGGAGGTCGCACCGCTCGGCTTGCCGGTCTCCGGCTGTGGCGGGATAGCGACCTGGGAGGACGCCGCCGAGTTCGTCCTGCTGGGCGCGAGCACGCTCCAGGTCTGCTCGTCGGTCCTGCTGGAAGGCTACGAGATCGTCACCGACCTGCGGGAAGGTCTGCTGGGCTACCTGGAGGATAAGGGCGCCGGGACCCTGGACGAGATTCGCGGCCGGGCCCTGCAGAACATTACCGGTCACGAGAACCTCGACGTCCAGACCCGCGTCGTGAGCGCCATCGACCTGTCGCTCTGCACAAAGTGCGGCAAGTGCGCGATCTCCTGCCGGGACGCCGGATTCCAGGCGATCTCCGAGAAGGAGGACCGCACCCCCGTGGTGGACACCGAGGCCTGCGACGGCTGCGGACTCTGCGCCCAGGTCTGCCCGGTCTGGGATTGCGTCACCCTGCAGACCGTCTAGCCCCGGGGCCCACCGGACGCCCCTCACCGGGCGCCACGCGGGATCACTTCACGAGTACCAGCCTCTCGACCACCACCAGTTCTCCGGCGACCGGCCACATCGTAGATGGCCAGGGCGCCGGTCCGGTCGGCCGCCGCCTGCTTCCTCTCGATCCGCCTCGTTTGACCCCGTACTTCTGCCGTGCTAGAATGCCGGATCCGCAAACCCTGACTTGCGCAAGCTTTTCCCTGACGATTCCATCTCCTATCCTGTCACGAGGAGGACACAGTGAAAACCGCCCTGCTGCTACCGCTCGTTGCCGCGCTCCTGGCAACGCTCGGCGCCTCCGTTCTCTTCAACACCCGCGACACCCAGCCTCCCGCCCTGAACGACTTCTGCCACAGCGCCGGCCTTCCGTATGGTGAAATCACCGTCAACGTCGACATCGTGGAAAATGATTTCCCGACCCTTCCCGGCGAGGCGTCGGTCTTCTACTCTTCCGACGGCCAGAACTCATGGAACGAGTTACCGCTCGCCGAGATGCCGGGGACTCCCGGCGGAACCTGGACGGCCACCTTTCCCGTCGACGGCGCCCTCGTCTTCTATTACTTCATGGCTCATGACGACTCTGCCGCGGCGTTCGGTTCCCCACGGAACGCGACCGACCTGTTCCCGCCGTCCTGGAATCGCTTGGCCGCCCCCGCCGACGAGCCGGCCGGCGACGCCGACGCGCCGGACAACAACTGCGTCGATCTGGACGGCATGGGGATCGGTTATTCGGACGATTACTTCTACGCCACTCTCTCGAACGTGACCGGAAGCTGGCCGACCTCCAACGGGTTCTTCGGACCCTGGTTCATCTACTCTGCCGTTCTGGGCAACCCCGACGCGAGCCAGGGTGGCGTGGCCTTTTCCCTGGTCTACGCGGAAGTTCCTCTCCTCCTCTCCACCGGCCTTTACGCCCTGGACTCGGCCGACACCAGCTTCACGCGAATCGGCGACATCGATCACGCCATCCAGGGTGGAGATCTCCACCTGCGATGCTCGCTCGCCGACCTGTATGCCCATCCCGGCTTCGGCCCCGACAACCCGAGTGGTTACTATCTCCTCTCCGGGGGCACCGCAACCGCCCAGCTCGACGGTACGGGCTTCGTCAACGACGCGACCAACCTGTACGCCTTCTATCACCGGACCGAGGTCGGCGCCCTGGGCGTCAACACCGATCCCGTCCTGAGCCACCCGGGCTACAGCCTCATCACTCGCGGCGACCGGGAGGCGCCGGTCAACTTCTTCGTCACCTACACCGATGCCGACGGCCACCTACCGGTAGCGCGGAACCTGGTCGTGGACGGCGTTCCCCACGAGATGTTAGCCGCCCCGGACCACGACTACAGCGCGGGGGTCCGTTTCGACGCGGAGATCTTGCTGCCCGGCCCCTCGCACGAATATTACTTCTCCTTCAACGACGGGCTCGCCTCCGTCGAGACCCCGCCCGAAACGATCCAGCTCACGACTGCGGTTCCCGACCTGGCGCGCGGTTTGGCCTTGCAGCCGAACTTCCCCAACCCCTTCAACCCCCGGACCAGCATCTCCTTCACGGTGGACCGGAACCGTCGGGTCCGGATAACCGTGCATTCGATGTCCGGCCAGCAGGTGGCCGTGCTCGCCGACCGGGTGTACGAGCCCGGGTCTCACGCGGTCCCCTGGAGCGGCGAGGACTCGTCCGGCAGGGCCGTTTCCTCCGGCGCCTACCTCGTGTGGCTGGAATCGGAGGGGGAACGGCAATCACAGAAGGTCATGCTGGTGCGGTAGCATCGTCACGATCGGGGTTAACGCTGGCCTTCCCGGCCACGGTGCGGCAGTATGATGGTGGCCCGGGGAGGTGAGTGCTGATGAATTCCGGCTGGCGACCACGTTTGTTCCTTGTCCTCCCTGTCTGGCTCCTGCTGGCCCTTCTGGCGGCGTCGGTCTCTGGAGCGGTCGAGACGGTTGTTGTCGACGGCGTTCCCCACCTGCGCAACGGGATGGTGCCCGGCGGCGGCGTCCGCACTCTCCGCCTGGAGGAAGCCTGGCGAGCGGGCGGCGAGGACGACGAGGTCTTCTTCGGCGTGATCGCCGACGTGGTGGCCGACGCCGAGGGTAACATCTACCTCTTGGACCGACAGCTCTGCCAGGTCTTCATCTACTCGCCCGACGGCGACCTGTTGCGAACCCTCTGTCGCGAGGGGGACGGGCCGGGCGAGATCCGCCAGCCGACCGACCTGCTGTGGATGCCCGCCGGGATGCTGGGTATCATCCATCGCCCGCCCGGTGAGATCGTCCAGGTCGACACGGCGGGCAACCCGCACAGCTCGTTCGTGGTTCGCGGGTCCGACGGCGAGGCGCTCAGCTTCGGCCGGCTGCGAAACGGTGCGTTTCGCGGCGGCACGCTGATCCTGTGCGGCGAGGAGTGGAAGTTCGAGGAAGGACGCCAGATCCGGAACCGGTTCCTGAGCATCTTCGCCGCCGACGGCCGGGAATCACACCGGCTGCTGTTCCGCCCGCCCGGCTTCGACTTCGAGCACCGGCGCTACATCGAGCTGGATGAACCCCAACTTTGCAAAACGTCCTGATCAGGCAGCCTGCCAAAGCCCCTTCATGA
>CAZAHC010000230.1:0-5773 GCA_964484595.1 uncultured Fibrobacteraceae bacterium
GGTCTCAATCCCACTCGGCATTCGGCGCCATCGTTTCTGTGTCGGCCTCGCTCCCGGTCCGCTCCGGGACCGCCGGCGGTACCGTTACCCGCCAACCGGTTCCGGCTAGCAGGGAGGGGCAATCCCGCTTTCTGGTCTCCACCTCCCAGGCCGGTCCGAGGCGGGACCACTGGCGCACCGCCCCCATCCACAACCCGGGCGCCAGATCGACCACCGCCGGCGAACCGGGCTCGTCACCGACCGCCTGCAGCCAGTTCGCCCCGCCCCCGGTTTCCCGGGCCAGGCGCGCCAGGAAGCCACCGACGAAACGGCTCGCCCGGCGCAGCTCCTTCTTCACCAGCCGGCGATCCGGTCGCCGGACATCCAGGAAGGCGAGCCGGCTACCTTCAGCGGCGGCCAGGGTTTGATCCAGCCGGCGGGCCGCCACCATGACCCGCTCCGATTCCGGATCGCGCGGCAGGAGAATCCAGACCGTGGTCCCCTGCCGGGGACTGCTCGACAGCTCGATCGTGCCTCCGTGCGCTTCCACCAGGCCGCGGGTTATGTGAAGGCCGAGACCGCTGCCGGGGGCCTTCTTCGCCTCGGCCTCGCGGCCGCGGCGGAAGGGACGGAAGAGGTTGCTCAGCACCTCCTCGCTCATCCCCATACCGTTGTCTTCGACAACCAGAGTGAACGTCCTTAGCGGTAAGAAGAACCGCTCGGCCAGCATCCTGGCCAGCGGAGTCGCCCGACCCGAGCGGGTCTGGAGCCAGACACGAACGAAGCCGCCCTCGTCCGTGTACTTGATGGCGTTGCCGACGGTGTTGTGGATCATCTGCACCACCTTTTCCCCGTCGACGTGGGCCGGGAACGAGGCGGGCAGGCCGGAAAAGTCGAGCGTGATGCCTTCCTGCCGGGCCGTGGCCGCCAGCATCTCCAGGGCCTCCCGCAGCAAGGCGCCCAGGTCGATTACCTCCCGGTGCAAGGAGAGCCGCCCTGCGGCTCCCCGGGAGGAATCGAGCAGGTCGCCGATCAGTCGGTCGAGGCGATCGATGTTGCGCATCGAGAGGGCGAGGAACCGCTCCTGCTCGCCGGTGAGCTTGCCGGCATCGCCCCTCAGGACCAGGGCGACCGAGTTCTTCATGGAGGTCAGGGGAGTACGCAGCTCGTGGCTGAGGGTGGAGATCGTCTCGGCGCGCTGGGAATCGGCCTTCACCTCGGCGGTAGCGTCCCGGACCGCGACCAGGCGGTTTTCCCCGTCGGCGAGGGGCGGCCCCAGGGCCACCTCCAGGCTCCGCTGGCGCGAGTGGGACGCGGGCAGGATTCCCCGCGGGCGGCCCGAATCCAGCAGCCGGCGCACCGAGGCCGCGAGCCAGGTCCGCCACGGCCTGCCGTCGCTGCCCACGCTGCTCTCGAGCAGCTCCTGTGCCGCCTCGTTGGCGGTTTTGACCTCGTCGCTCCCCACCACGGCCAGCGCGACCGGCGCCGTCCGCCAGGCCGCCGGGCCCGGCCACTCCGCCGCCTCGGCGCCGGCGCCGCGCTCGTGGTTCCAGCCCGGGGCCGCCACCGTCCGGTAGACCTGCCAGACCCCGACGATCTGCTGCACGAGGGGGTCGGCGGCCGCGAGCGGTTCGCCGGAGGCGAGCAACAGGTAGGTCGGGAAACGGTCCTCTCCCCCGGAACCGGCCAGGGGCAGAACCAGGGCACAGGCCAGGTTGAACTTGCGCAGGAAATTCGCACCCGGCTGAAACGCATCTTCTTGCAGGGCGACCCACCGTATCGAATCGGGATCACCCGCCAGGGGGCCGCCTCGGGAGCCGAGAGCTTCGCGCAGAAGAGTGTGGTCCAGACCACCGGTGGCACCAGCCACAATGCCGGGGATCATTCCCCCGTCCGGCCCCGGGCGAGTGCGCACGACCATCGCCACCCGGAAGGGTCCCCGGCTCAGCAGGCGGGTGACCAGCCGGAATCGCCGGTTCTCGCTTGGTTGAGCCAGGAGCGAACGCAGGACCCGCAAGACCGCCAGACCGCCGTGTCCGATCCCGACCGGTTCTTTGTTTCGAAAGAATTTGTGGAGCGCCGTGGGCAATATTTTCTCCCCCGCCCGCCGCAACAGCCAAACCTTGAGGGTGAAACCGACTGTGGGGCAAGCAATTAGCAGCCAGGCCGGATCAGCCGGCTACCCGGAGGGAGGAATTGCAATCGACGTGCCACCGGCAGGGGAGGATCAGGAACCCGGGTTAGTCGCCGTAACCGTCCGGGAACTCGCGGTGCCAGCGCCAGGCGTCGGCGACGATGCTGGTGATGTCGCTGCGGCCGGGCTGCCAGCCCAGCAAGCGTCCGGCCAGCTCGTTCGAGGCAACCAGGCGGGGGGGATCGCCCGGGCGCCGGGGGCCGACCGGCGGGTCCAGGGGCCGGCCGGTCACCTGGCTGGCCACCTCGACGATCTGCCGCACCGAGTGACCGCTGGCGGTGCCGAGGTTGATCGCGGTGAATCCAGGCTGGTCAGCCCAGCGGAGGGCCAGGAGATGGGCCTCGGCCAGGTCGGCCACGTGGACGTAATCACGGATGCAGGTACCGTCGGGGGTGTCGTAGTCGTCGCCGAAGATCTTGAACTCCAGTTCCGGCTGCAGCACCGAACCTAGCAGGCGCGGGATGAGGTGGCTCTCGGGCCGGTGGTCCTCGCCCAGCCGACCCACCGCCCCCGCCGCGTTGAAGTAGCGCAGGGCCACGGCGGGGAAACCGGCCGACCTCGCCGCGTCGGCCAGCACCCATTCCATGGCCAGCTTGGTCCGCCCGTAGGGATTTACCGGGTTCAGGGGCGCGGTTTCGGGGATCGGCATCATGGCAGGTTCGCCGTAGACGGCGGCAGAGGAGGAAAAGACGAAGCAGCCGGCGCCGCCGGCGGCGACCCGTTCGATCAGCGCGAGGGTGCCCGCTACGTTGTTACGGTAGTACTTCAGCGGATCGCAAACCGATTCGCCCACCAGGCTGAAGGCGGCGAAGTGCATCACCGCATCGAACGGGCGCCGGAAGACACCGTCCAGGACGGCTGTGGTCAGCCCTCCCTGGTGGAACACAACATCGTCCGGCACCGCCCGGCGGTGGCCCGTGCTCAGATCGTCGAGGATCTCCACCTCGCTGCCCTGGGCGATCAGGCGGTGAGCCGTGACGCTGCCGATATAACCCGCTCCTCCGGTCACCAGCACTCTCATTTTCCATGCCCCTGTTCGATCACCGCCGCCGCCAGTCGCCGGGCCAAGTGTCTCCCCCTGAACGAGGCCATGCTGGCCGCGAGGTCGGCCACCGTGCCCTGGGCCACCAGCCGGCCGCCAGCGTCGCCGCCGCCCGGCCCCAGGTCGATTATCCAGTCCGCCTGCGCGATCAGGTCCAGGTTGTGCTCGATGACCAGCACCGTGTGTTCCTGCTGGACCAGCTCGTGCAGGACCCGGACCAGGGCCCCGACATCGTCAATGTGCAGGCCGGTGGTCGGTTCGTCCAGCAGATACAGGTTGTGGCGGCCGGAGGGGGCGGCCAGCTCCCGGGCTATCTTGAGGCGCTGGCTCTCCCCGCCCGAGAGAGTCGGCGCCGGCTGGCCCAGGGAGAGGTAACCCAACCCGACCTTCTTGAGGAACCACAACCGCTGGGTGATCGCCGTCTGGCCAGAAAAGAAGGCCAGCGCCTCCTCCACGGTCAACTGCAGCACCTCGCTGATGTTCAACCCGCGGTGACGAATCTCCAGGGTGGCGGGGTTGAAGCGGCTGCCGCCGCAATCCTCGCAGGGAACGCTGATGTCCGCCATGAAATGCATCTCCACCCGGTGCTCACCCAGGCCCTGGCAAGAGGGGCAGCGCCCCCCGGCAGTGTTGAAGCTGAAGCGTCCAGCCGCATAGCCGCGGGCCAGCGCTTCGCCGGTGGCGGCGAACAGCTCGCGGATGGCGCCGAGCACCTGCAGGTAGGTGGCGGGATTGGACCGGCTGGTCTTGCCGATGGGCGACTGGTCGACCCGCACCACCTTGCCGAGCGACTCGCCTCCCTGGATGGCCGTGAAGGGGTAACCGCGCTCCGCCCCCCCCGCCGCGCGACCGGTCAGGCCGTCGTGGAGACAACCGTTCATCAGGCTGCTCTTGCCCGAACCAGAAACCCCGGTCAGGCAGATGAACCGCTGCAGGGGAAAACGAACGTCGAGCCGGCGCAGGTTGTGCAGGCGGGCTCCTCGCAGCCACAGCGTGGGCGCCCGGTTCCGGCGGGCCCGCCGGGTACTCCGCAGCCGCTTCTCACCCCGCAGATAGGCCGCAGTCAGGGTCTTCGCCTCGGCGAGGAAGGAGGCGAACTCCCCCTGGTAGACCACCTTCCCGCCCTGCCGGCCAGCCCCGGGGCCCATCTCGATGAACCGCTCGGCCGCCCGCAGCACCGACAGGTCGTGCTCGACGACGACGACCGTGTTGCCGGCGTCGACCAGCGACCGCAGGGTGGCGATCAGGCGCTCGATGTCCTCGGCGTGCAGGCCGGTGGTCGGTTCATCCAGCACGTAGAGGGTGTCGACCAGACGCGAGCCGAGGGCGTTGGCGAGATGGATCCGCTGCGCCTCGCCGCCGGAGAGGGTGCGGGTCAACCGATCCAGGGTGAGATAACCCAGCCCGACCCGGTCCAGGAAATCGAGGCGGTGGACGATCTCGTCCCGCACCTCGCCCGCCACCGCCACCGCGCTCCGGGCTAGACGCAGCGAGCGCAGGCGGCGCAGCGCCTCGCTCACCGACATCCGGCCGATCCGGCCCAGATCCAGCGAACCGACCTTCACCGCGAGCGCTTCCGGCCGCAACCGCGTGCTGCCGCAGGTTCGGCAAGCGGTGTCCCCCATGAACCGTCGGGTGAAGAAGCGGTGGTGGCTCTTTTCCATCTTGCGGCGCATCTCGGTCAGGAAGGGGATCACGCCGCAATAACCCTTTTCCTCCCCTTCGAGCACGAGCAGCTGCTCCGCGCGCGGCAGCTGGCCGAAGGGCACGTCCACGGCGATCCTCTTCCGGCGGCAGAACCGCAGCAGGGAGGTGAAGGCGCGGGCGAAGGTCTCGGTCCGCCACGGCTTGATCGCCCCCTCCCGCAGGCAGAGACCCGGGTCTGGCACGATCTTGTCCTCGTCGAACTCGAGACGGTTGCCGAAACCGTTGCAGGCGGGACAGGCTCCCTCGGGCGAGTTGAAGGAGAAGAGCTGAGGCGTAGGGGGCGGGAAAAGGCGGCGGCAGCCGTCACAGCGCAGATCGGCCGAGAACTCCTGCCGCTGCTTCAGATCGCCGTCCCGCAGGACCACCCAGCCGCCCGCTTGCCGAAAGGCGAGCTCGACCGCCTCGACGAAGCGGGAGCGCAGCCGGGAATGCAGGCGCAGGCGGTCGACCACGACCTCGATCCGCTCCCCCGCCTCCGGGGAGAGAGCGGCGGCGGACTCGTCCAGACGCACCAGCCGGCCTGCCACCACCGCCCGCCCGAAGCCCTGGGCCAGCAGGGGCTCGGCCCAGCCGTTCGCCGCCGCCGCTCCGGAGATCTCCACCGGGTAGGCTACCAGCAGCAGGGTCCCTTCCGGCCAGAGGCGCCGGGCCTGGCGCCAGACCAAATCCGGAGTCTCGCGGACCACCTGGCGCCGGCAAGCGGGACAGACGGTCCTGCCCGCCCTGGCAAACAGGACCCGCAGGTAGTCGTTGATCTCGGTGACCGTGCCCACGGTGCTACGACCGCTGCGGACCGCGTTGCGCTGCTCGATGGCGATGGCGGGGCTGATGCCGTCGATCCAGTCGACGTC
>CAZAHC010000231.1:0-5730 GCA_964484595.1 uncultured Fibrobacteraceae bacterium
CGTCGGCGGAGGTGGCGATGGTCGCCCCGAGCTGAGAGAGGATTTCCCTGGATACCGTGAACTCCACCAGGCGCCCGAACTCATCCCGCGGGCTCTCCCGCCGGCTCACCAGGCCGGTCCTGACCACGTGGCCTCCGGTTCGCCCGCCGACCTGGCTTTCCGGGACCTGGAACGAGAAGACCACGGCCGCCTGCTCTGCATCCTCGGCGCCGGCAAAGCCGACCTCCACGACGAGGGAGGCTTTCGGGGCCTGGTAGGCGATGGCGTGGCGAACTTGCTGCAGGAGAGTGGCGAGGAGGTCGGGATCACAGACCAGGCTCGTCTCGGCAGCGCGAGGCGAGACCTGGAACGAAAGCTCGCCGGCAGAGACCTCCGCCCCGGCCGCCCGGTCGATCAGTTCCGCCAGCGGCAACTCCCGCAGCTCTGGCTTGGACCGGGAGCACTGGGAGGCCAGGTAGCCGTCGCTCCAGACCACGGTCCGGTTCAGGCGCTGGAGGTTCCGGGCCGCGATCTCGGCGAACTCGAGCAACGAGTCGCCGCCCTGGTCGGCCAGCTCCCGGGTCAGGATCTGCAGGGAGGTCGTGGCCGCGGTGAGAGGGGTTCTCAGCTCGTGATTCAGGAAGTGAACGTACTGGTGGAACCCGTGACGCGTCTCTTCCTCCCGGCGCTGGCGCAGGGCGAAGGCCAAGCACGACTCCAGCGCCCGCTTCAGCTCGACACCCTGCGGTCCGGGGCCGTCGATCCGGGTCCGGCACATGGTGCTACAGGCACAGTGGCCGCTCTCGCCTCCCACCAGCAGGACCGGGACCGACTCGTCGACCCAGAGCCGCCCCCGGGGGCACCGGCTCGGGTCGGCTCCCCCGGCACAGCTCATTATCACCACGTCGCAGGACGGCCGGGAGGTGAGCAGGGAATCCGCCGGGACAGTGCCGACGCGCTCGGTTTCCATTCCCCACCGACCGAGGTAGACCTCGATCTCGTCGGCGAGAACGGAATCGCCAATCAAGAGGACGTGCGCCATCTGTTGCCTTCCAGGGTGTCTTAGCAAACCGGCCGGGGCCGGGGCAGCCTCTCCGGCACCCATAAGTGCAAGGGATATGCCACCGGCCGGCCGGGGCTCCCTCATCCCGGACATCGCCCTGTCCGGAGGAAGCAGAAGGAATCAGACGGAATCAGGGAGGAAGGCGAGGAACGGGTGGCCGCCAGGAGGGAGAAGGTGGTCGTTCAGGTGAGCCGGAGGCCGACCGTGGCAAAACGCGAAGCCCGGTCCGGGCAAGCCGTGAAATTTCCGGGTCAGGGAGAGGAGGCGTCGTTTTCGCCCTCGGCTTCCCGGTTCAGGCGCCAGACCAGGGTCAGCTGCGTGGCGAAGGGCCGGTCGGCGGGGCCGGTCAGCTCCCGGCCCAGGATCAGGCCAAAGCCGTTCCGCCCCCCCCAGGGGAGCCACCAGTGCAGGCTGAGGCGGGTGGACCGACCGCCGTCAAGTGACTCGTGTCCGATCGCGAGGCCCAGGCTGCGGCCGGGACCGGAACGCCAGGCGGCCCCGGCGCCGAGCCGCACGCCGCCGGGAAAGGCCTCCGGGGTCAGGTACTCGTGGGCGGAGTCCAGGTGAAAGAGGCGCCCCGCCTCCAGGGCCAGCCGCCAGCCGGTCGCCAGGGAAATATCCTTCCTCAGCTCCAACCGGCAGGGGATACTGGCGGCGGTGAAGGGGTACAGGTCATCCCGGCCAACGGGCAGACCGCAGGCGAGCCCAAACCGGGTCCGGCCCAGACCCG
This sequence comes from uncultured Fibrobacteraceae bacterium, assembly GCA_964484595.1. Classification (GTDB taxonomy): domain Bacteria; phylum Krumholzibacteriota; class Krumholzibacteriia; order LZORAL124-64-63; family LZORAL124-64-63; genus CAZAHC01. The sequence continues at coordinate 1,773 of CAZAHC010000231.1, forward strand.
GCAAGCCGATCTCCCCCAGCAGGCCCAGCTCGGGGCGAACGAAGCTGTTGATCCGCCGCTCGTGCGGCCAGCCGTCCGGGACATCCTCCCCCGCCAGGGAAGGCCACCTCTCCAGCGCCGGCAGGTTCGAGGTGTGAAAGGCCATGAAGTAGGCCCGGAAGAAAAAGAGGCTGCGCGTGCCGACCGGCAGGGCTCCCGTCACCCCCACGCGGTTGGCGGTCCAGCAGGTCGTCTCGTCGTCGAAGCGATCGCCGTGGACCAGCAGGGTCCGCACCGCTGCGGAATCCGGAGCGACTTCCCAGGGGAAAGGGTCTAGGTAGGGTACGGCCGCGCTCGCCGGCGGCACCCCGGCGGCGACCAGCAAGGTCAAGCCGCAGCAGATCACGAGTGGGGAGGCAAAGGACAGGTGGCGCAGAATCACGGCTGCCTCGGTTGATCCTCGATCAGGCGAACAATGCCTGCCTCCGCGAAGAAAACCTTCACGACCTTTCGGTTCCCAGGAAGCGTTTCCTTGGCCACGACGACGCCACAGTCGTCCCAGGCCAGGTGATGGATGACGTCCCCGACGGCGTAGCTATCCCAGGGGCGATAGGGGACAGCCGCGGACACGTCCACCTCGGCGAGCAGGGCGGCGTATTCCGCGACCGAATTGCCCGTCGCCTCCTTGGCACGGGGAGCCTCGTCGGTCACCGCCGGCGACTCCGCGGCTGCGGGCGGGGCCTCGGCGACGGGGACGGCGGCGTCGATCACCGGGGCCACCGGCTCGCATTCCTCGCCAGCCGCCTCCGGCGGGGCAGCCTCGGTCTCGGCCAGCTCTGTCAGAGGAGAACTGATCTTCGGCAGGAAACCCTGACACCGGGGACAGCGCAGCCAGATAACGCCGTCCTCTTCCCCTTCACCGGTGGGGACGACCTCCATGGCCAGCTCTTCTTTGCAGACGGAACAATATTGAGTGATCTTCACGTCAGCCCCGGGGGACGTTCCCGCCCAGGCTAGGATCCGCACCCGGTCAAGAAGCGATCTTGCAACAGTTCTCGGCTTCGGCCTTGGTCAGATAGCGCATCCCGCAGGTAAGGCACTTGTTGGGGCCATCGATGCGGCCTTCTTCCACCGCCCTGTCCAGCAACCGATCATACTTCACGAAACTCTCATCACGGACCAGGATTTCATCTTCCTTGACTTTCACCATCTGCTCCTCCCTGCATCCAGTCCAGCATCAACTCGACCAGACTTACCGCCGCCAGCGGCGGTGCAAACGGCATTAGGCCTCCAGATGTTGCGGCATACTATAACAGCATTGCGCTCACGTCAAGTCGGTGCGGGAAAGGGAGCAAAGGAGGAGGGAAGTCAGGCGGAGCCCGCGCGACGGGCGGCGACCTTGCGGCCGTTGGCCGGCCGGAACAGGTCCCCCAGATTGGTCATGCCGATCCGATCCGCCATGGTCAAGGCTTCCTGCAGGATCCCCGCGGTGGCGCTGGCGTCCTGGTCCGCCCGGTGCGGCTTCTGGAGGGGAACCCGGAAGTGACGGGCGAGGTCGCCCAGGCTCCGGCTCTCCAGCTCCGGCCAGAGCATCTCCGAGAGGCAGAGAGTGCAAAGGCCGGTTACCGGCGGCACGGTCAACCCCCGGCGGAGGAATTCCCAGCGCAGGAAGGGCAGGTCGAAGCGGATGTCGTGCGCCACGAAGACCGCGTCGGAGAGCAACCCGGCAAGGGTGGGCGCCAGGTCGGAGAAACAAGGTGCGGTGGCCAGATCGTCCGTGCGAATGCCGGTCAGGTTCTCCACCCAGGGGGGAACCCGCCGCCCGGCCCGGACCAGGGTCGAGAACTGCTCCCGGACCTTGCCCCCCTGGACCAGGACGAGTCCGATCTCGATGATCTCGTCCACCCCGATCAGGCTGCCGGTCGTCTCCAGATCGACGACGGCGTAGGTCGCTTCCTGCAGCGGGATGTTAACGTGGGGAGCCCCGCGCGCCGACCAGCGTCCGTCATGATTCTGCAGGAACCGGGGATCTTCGGCCAGCAAGGAGCGCACCACGACCTGGGTCTCGGGTTGTTCATGCCGGCGCGGCCCGAACAGTCGCCGGGCGACCCGCTGGGTCGGCAGGGGGCGATCTGCTTCGAGGAGGAATCGGTAGGCAGTTGTCCGCAGGTGCTTTAGGTCAATGGAAAGCATGGAAAATTATAGCACGAAAATCAAAGAAAGGTCAACGCACGGTCAGAGCCGGGTGGGCGCCGTTGCCGAAGGCGATCAGCTCCATCGTTTCGACCCTGGCGGTCGGCGGAGGCAGTGAGAACCGCTTGCTCGGCGGTTCCAGCCGCGAGGCGGAACGGGTACGCTCGGCGGCGAAGACGATGCCGAAGAAAGGGATTTCGGCGTTCACCGCGGCGGTGATCTCCCAGAGCGTTTCCTGGGTCATCACACCGCGCGGCAGGACCACGCGCTGGGTATCCGCGGCCGTCAGCTGGAAATGGTCGCACCTGATTTCCCGCCCGGCCACCACCCGGATCGAGTTGCTGATCAGCTCGGCGGAATCCGGCTCGAACTCGGCGCTCAGGGACGAGGTCACCAGCGGGTCGGACCGCCACTCCTCCGTGGCCAGCTCCCGGGCCTGGCCGTCGGCCCACCGCACCACCTTCTCGACGATCGCGGTGAGTTCTCCCTCGCGGCGCAGCAACCGCCGAGAAATCTCCAGCTGCAATCCCTCGCCCGGCCGGGGACGTATGCCGTCCGCCGTCTCGACCAGCGGCAGGATCTCCACCAGCCAGCCGGTTCCAGCCGCGGACCCGGCGGCGCCGACGCACTGCACCCGCACCAGATCCTCCACCTGCTTGCCGCCGGTCGTAGTAACGGAGCGGTAATCGACCCAGGCCCCCTCGATCATGTGCACGGGGATCATGGGCTGGCGCCAGAGCGTGAAGAGGTCCAGGGCGGGAACCGCTACCGGGGTGAGCAGCAGGGCGACCAAGGCGGCCGGCGCCAGAAGCCGCCGGCCGCCTCGCACTCGCCCGCAGCGGGTACGGGCCAGATCAGTGCTTGATCTTCTCCCAGTACGTCGCGAAGTCAAAATTGGGGCTGTTCTCCTTGTCATGGCACTGGGTGCACGAGCTGGCCGCCCGCTTGCCGTACTTGCCGTCACGGCTGTGCTCGGTGCCGTACCCGTGGCAGGCCTCGCACTGGACGTTGCCGAGACGATTGCCGGGCGGCCGGTCGTCGTAGCCTCCCTTGTACTCGTAACCGACCACGTGGCAGACCAGGCAGTCGGGATTCAGGGTCTGGCCCTTCTTGCCAAGACTGGCGAGGGCACTCTGGTGGCGGGTTTCCTTAAGGGTCTCCCAGGCGTCCTCGTGGCACTTCCGGCAGGACCGCTCGGACAGGAATGACTCCTGGTCCGAACCCTTGACCTGCTGGTGATCCCCACGCAGCGCCAGGCGAAACTCCTCCAGACGCGCCTTGAAGGCCTCCACCTTCTCCAGCACCACGGGATCGTCGGCGATCTTCTCATCCATGGCGGTGACCTCGACGCTGAAGGCCTGCAGGACGCCTTCGCTGTCGAGGCTCAAGTCCGCCCGCCCCAGGTACCGGCCCTCGTGCACCGCGGAGAGGAGCGCCACGTCACCCAGCGCCCGTTCGTTGTCGAACTTGCGGTACGTATGCCCGACCACCGCGATGTCGACTCCCTGGACCTCCTTGAGCAGGGCCTCGGTGCCTTTGTCCTCCATATGGCTCAACAGCACGATCGTCTGGGCCTGCTGGCGAATTTCCGGGATCAGCTCGCGCAGAGTGGCCACCGGGTCCCGCACGTCGAACACGGGATCGTGGGCCGCCATGGTGGCGATCTTCTTCTCAGGATCGAGGACCGAGATGATTCCGAAGCGGATCCCCCCCTTTTCCACGATCAGGTAGGGAGGCAGGATCGGTTCACCGCTATCGGGGAAGCGAACGTTGGCCGAGGTGAAGG
>CAZAHC010000232.1:0-5723 GCA_964484595.1 uncultured Fibrobacteraceae bacterium
TCCTCTACGCCATAGACGAGGGTGTGGACGTGATCTCGATGAGCTTCGGCGGCTCCTACCAGGACTTCGGGTTCATGCAGAGCCTGGTGAACGACGCCACCGCCGCCGGCGTCGTCTGCGTGGCCGCCGCCGGCAACAACAACAACAGCCAGCAGATGTACCCCGCCGCCCTGGCCAACGTCCTGTCGGTGGGGGCCACCAACTCGAGCAACCAGCGGGCTTCCTTCTCGACCTATGGTTACTGGGTGGACGTGGCCGCTCCCGGCGAGCACATCTGGTCCACCGTCCAGACAAACTATACGTGGGACCTGATGACCCAGCTGCTCTACATGATGTCGTACGGCTGGGACGGGGTTAACCCTTACATGTATTGCGACGGGACCAGCATGGCCTGCCCGCTGGTGGCGGGGGTCTGTGGGCTGGTCCGCAGCGCCGCGCCGGGCATGTCGGCCCCGGAAGTGGCCCAGCGGGTGATCGACACCGGCGAGTACGTCAGCTACGACCAGCCGATCGGTGTCAAGGTGAACGCCTTCGCCGCCGTGGATGGGCTGGCCGGCACCCCCGTTCCCGGCGGTCCGCCGCCGGCTGCCGTCCGGTTCGCCGGCTTCCCCAACCCCTTCAATCCGCGGACCACGCTGGCCTTCACCCTGCCGGCGGACGGTCACGTGCGCCTGGGGATCTTCGACGCCGCCGGCCGCCTGGTCACCCGGCTGATCGACGGCCCCGCCTTCGCGGGGGAGAATGCGATCGACTGGGACGGCCGCGACGCCGCGGGGCGCCGCGTCGCCACCGGACTGTACTTCGCCCGCCTCGAGGCGGCCGATCTCAACCGGACCATCAAGCTGGTGATGTTGAAGTAGCGGCGCGCACCAAGCTGTGTTTTGGTGAGGGACGGGGTCGGCGAGGCCCCGTCCTTTCGCGCGGGGACCTGGTGGTTTCCCTGCTCGACCCGATCGCGGGCCGCCCGGCCCCAGCAAGGAGAAGGCGAAGTGGTCATTCTGGAGTTCTCGATGTATCCCACCGACCAGGGCGAAAGCGTTTCGAAGTTTGTCGGCCGGTCCCTCGAGATCATCGACGACAGCGGGTTGCCCTACAAGCTCGGTCCCATGGGGACCTGTATCGAGGGCGAGATCGACCAGGTGCTCGACGTGGTCAAGCAATGCTTCGACCGTATGAGCCAGGATTGCAACCGCATCGCCTGCTCGGTGAAAATGGACTGGCGACGAGGCAAGCAGGGGCGGTTGACAGCCAAGGTCGACGCGCTCAAGCAGAGGACCGGCCGCGACCTGGCAACCTGAACGGGGCGTGGCCTTGCAAATCTCCCGGCGCCGGTACTATCTTCGGTCGCGGTTCCGGTTTCCGAGTCACCTATCGAAAAGGGAAGGACAAAAATGCGCTCGAGGTTCTTTTTCGCCGCGGTCCTGCTGGCCGCGTTCGTCCCGGTCGCCAGCCAGGCCATCGCGGCCGACAAGGTTTTCGGCAAGGGTGTGAGTGCCACCGACACCATGCTGGTCAGCCAGCTGCTGGACAATCCCGAGGAATTCGCCGGCAAGGTGGTCCGGGTCCAGGGGACCGCGGTCGGCGTCTGTGCCCATCGCGGCTGCTGGGTCGCCCTGGCTTCCGACCGGGAGATGGAGACCATCACGATCAAGGTCAAGGACGGCGAGATCGTGTTCCCGGCCGAGATCAAGGGTGAGATGGTGATCGCCGAGGGCGTCTTCACCATCATCAAGAAGGATTCGGCGGCTCCCAAGAAGGCCTGCCCCAAGGACGAGCAGGGAAAGCACGAGGAGCACGGCGAGGAAGCCGGGTCCGAAAAGGTCGGCTGTCAGGCCGTCTACCTCGTCGCCGGCACGGGCGCGGTGGTGCTGGCTGACGCCGAGGCCAAGACCGAGGTCAAGGCCAAGGGCAGTCACTGAATCGATGCCCACCTTTCGCAAGGCCTGCCGCTGGTTGCACCGCCAGATGGGTTACCTGGCGGTGGGGCTCACTCTCGTCTATGCGGTCAGTGGTTTCGTGGTCAACCACGCCCACCACTGGGATCCCAATTACGCGCACAGCCGCGAGGTGTCGCGCATCGAGCCGGTCGGGGAGGGGCCCACCGACGAGGTGGCGCCGCTGGTGCTCGAGCGCCTGCACCTGACCGAACCGGTCAAGAGCACCTGGCGCGCGACGCCGCGCACCCTGCAGGTCTTCCTGCCCCGGGCCACGCTGGAGGTGGACCTGCTGACGGGGGAGGTCGTGCGCGACGGCTTCGCCAAGCGGCCGGTGATCTTCGACCTCAACTACCTGCATTTTAACACCGGCCGCGGTCCCTGGACCGGCATCTCCGACGTCTACGCGGGGATGCTGGTCCTGCTGGCCTTGACCGGCATCTTCACCGTCCGCGGTCGCCGGGGATTGGCCGGCCGGGGCGGCCTGCTGATGGGACTGGGCATCCTGCTCCCGATCGTCTATCTCCTGTTCGAACGATACGTCTGACCCGCTTACGCGGGCTTCGCCGAACCCACCTACCGTCGGGTTAATCGGAGTAGGGGACCGGTGGCTTGCGGTCCAGGAGGCGGGCGTAGACGGCCAGAGAGCCCCGGTGGTGGGCGGTGTGCTCGCAGATGGCGCCGACCACCGTGGCCCGAGGTTCCCCGCTCAGGATCGGGCCCTCGGGCAGGAGTTCCATCATCTGCTCGGGGGTCTTCTCGGCCAGGATCTTGGCGGCGTCGTGAGCCGCGCGCCCGAGCCAGGCCTGGGCTTCTGCCAGGGAGGTCACCTCGAGCACCTGGGCCTTGTGGGCGGCGAAGTCCAGGTCGAAACCAGCGGTGCCGAACCCGCCGGCCATGAACCAGTCTATGGTCTGGGCCACGTGAGCAACCTGCTGGGCGACGGTGAACTGGTGGGGAGTGGGAGCGTAGGCCGAATCTTCCTCGCCGAAAACGCTGGTCGTGCGGTCGAAGAACTCGAGGGCCTGGAAGATGGGATTCGCGTAGGTGTTGGCGGTCATGGCGGTCTCCCTTGTCAAACCCGCAGTAACCTGCCGGGGGCGGCCCAACCAGCGGCCGGGGGATGCCGGGTTGACCTTGCTCACCGTAGCAGGGAGGGCCTGCCGGTGCAAGGGGCGAAGGTGAGGGTGTGAAGGTGAGGGCGGGTTTTTTCTCCCGACTTCCGAGGGCCGTTCGGGTGGATAATCCGGGTTGACTGCCTGCGTGCCGGAAACTAGCTTTGCCGTCCGAGTGACGCCGGAACCTGCAGGAGGAGGAAAAAGTTGGCTGTTACGGTTGGTATCCGCCGGGAAGACAAGAACGAGTGGGAGCGCCGGGTTCCCTTGACCCCGACCGATCTGGCCAGCTTGCAGGCAAACCACGGCCTTGAGTTCTTGGTTCAACCTTCGCCCATAAGAGCCTTTTCCGACGACGATTACCGGAATGGGGGTCTCGAGGTCAGGGAAGATCTCGGCGCCGCGGGACTGATCGTGGCGGTGAAGGAGGTCCCGCCCGATCTGCTCCTGGCCCGCAAGACCTACCTCTACTTCTCCCACGTCATCAAGGGCCAGCCGTACAACATGCCCATGCTGCAGCGCCTGCTCGACCTGGGTTGCTCGCTGGTCGACTACGAGCGGATCGCCGACGAGAAGGAACGGCGCCTCATCTTCTTCAGCTTGCACGCCGGTTACGCCGGGATGATCGAGACCCTCTGGTGCCTGGGGCAGCGCCTCCAGGCGCTCGGCCTCGATTCCCCGCTCGTCGACGTTCGTCACGCCTACCAGTACGCCTCCCTGCTTGAGGCCAAGGATGCCCTGGCGGAGATCGGGCAGCGGATCCGGACGCAAGGGTTGCCGGGGCGGGAACGGCCGCTGGTGTTCGGCCTCGCCGGCTACGGCAACGTCTCGCGTGGCTGCCAGGAGATCCTGGACAGCCTCCAGGTTCCGGCCATCGACGTCGCCGACCTGCCCGGCCGCGCCGGAGGTGAGGTCGGGACCGAGCCGCTCCTGAGAGTCGTCTTCAAGGAAGAGGACATGGTGAGGCCCGTCGCGGCGGACACCTCCTTCGAGCTGCAGGACTACTACCGGCATCCGGAGAAGTACCGCGGCTGCTTCGCCGAGCACCTTCCGCACCTTGACGTGCTGGTTAACACGATCTACTGGGATGAGCGTTACCCGCGCCTGGTGACCAAGGAGTGGGCCCGTCGCAACTACACGGCCGACGCGCAGGCACGGCTGCAGGTCATAGGCGACATCAGCTGCGACATCGAGGGCAGCATCGAGTTCACGCTCGAGACCACCCATCCCGACGCCCCCGGCTACGTATACGACCCGGTCCGGGACGAGGTGACAACGGGAGTAACCGGCGCGGGGCCGGTGGTCATGGCCGTCGACAATCTGCCGTGCGAGCTTCCTCGCGAATCATCCGAGCATTTCAGCGCCGTCCTGCGGGACATGGTCCCCGCCCTGGCCGCCGCCGACTGGCAGGCCGATTTCGAGGCGCTGGATCTGCCGTCCCAGCTCAAGAAGGCGGTGATCGTTCACAAGGGCGAGTTGACTCCCGCCTACGAGTACCTGGGTGAATACCTGCCAAAGTGACCAACCGGCCCTGCGGGGCCGTCGCAACCGAGGAAAGGCCGCCTGCGGGCGGCTGCGCCAGGGGAGGAACAGATGAAGAAAGTGTTGGTTCTGGGCGCGGGCCTGGTCGCCAAGCCGCTCGTGCGATATCTGCTCGAGAAGGAATACCAGGTGATCTGCGCCAGCCGCACCGTGGCGAAGGCGGAAAAGCTCGTCGACGGACATCCGAACGGTGAGGCTCACGAGCTGAACCTCGAAAACGAGGCCGGGCTCGTCGAGTTCATCCGTTCCTGCGACCTGGCCATCAGCCTGGTCCCGCCGGCCTTCCATGCCCTGGTTGCCAAGCACTGCATCGACCAGCAGAAGCCGATGGTCACCACCAGCTACGTCTCGCCGGAGATGCAGGAGCTGGACGGCACGGCTCGGGAAGCCGGGGTTGTGGTCCTGAACGAGATCGGCGTGGATCCCGGCATCGACCACATGTCGGCGATGCGCATCATCGACGACGTCAAGGGCCGCGGCGGCGAGATCGTCGCCTTCAAGTCCTACTGCGGCGGTCTGCCGGCCCCCGAGGCCAATGACAACCCGTTCGGCTACAAGTTCTCCTGGGCTCCCCGGGGCGTGCTGCTCGCCAGCCGCAACGGCGCTCAGTACCTGCAGGACGGTCGCAAGATCGTCGTTCAGCCGGAGCGCCTGTTCCGCGACATGCACGTCCTGCAGGTGGAGGGCTTCGGCGATTTCGAGGCCTACCCCAACCGCGACTCGATCTCCTACCGGGAGGTCTACGGCCTGGAGGGCATCCCGACCCTCTACCGGGGCACCTTGCGCAACATGGGCTGGTGCGACACGATCTACCGCTTCCGCCAGCTCGGTCTGCTGGAACTGGAAGAGGTCGACGTGGCGGGCAAGACCTACGCGGAATTCGTTCGTGAATACCTGGGGATCGACCCCGGCGCGAACCTGCGGGAAGCCGTGGCCGCGCAGATGGGCCTGCCGGCCGACTGCCTGCCGCCGCGGAATCTCGAGTGGCTCGGCATGTTCAGCGACCGCAAGTTCGACTGCGACCGGATCAGCCCCCTCGACGCCATGGGCAACCTGATGTTCGAGAAGCTGGCCTTCCAGCCGGGTGAGCGGGACCTCATCGTTCTCTATCACGACTTCCGGGCTGAGTTCC
>CAZAHC010000233.1:0-5679 GCA_964484595.1 uncultured Fibrobacteraceae bacterium
CTGGGCAAGATCGTTCAGCACATCGGACGCGACCTCATCGACCGCCTGGCCGAGCTCGAGGAGGAGGGCAAGGCCCTCGAGGCGCAGCGCCTGGCCTCCCGCACGCGGTACGACCTGGAGATGATCCAGCAGGTTGGTTACTGCCCGGGGGTGGAGAACTACTCCCGCTACTTCGACGGGCGCCGCCCGGGGGAGCGTCCCGCCTGCCTGCTCGATTATTTCGGCGGTGATTTCCTGCTGATCATCGACGAGTCCCACGCCACCATCCCTCAGCTCGGTGCCATGTACAACGGCGACCGCTCGCGGAAGGCCAACCTGGTCGAGCACGGCTTCCGCCTGCCCAGCGCCCTGGACAACCGTCCCCTGCGTTTTTCCGAGCTGGAAGAGCTGATGCCGCACACCGTCTTCGTCTCCGCCACGCCGGGCGATTACGAGCTGGCCAAGAGCGAGGGCGTCGTGGTGGAACAGGTGATCCGGCCCACCGGTCTGGTGGATCCGCCCATCGAGCTGGTGCCCGTCGCCCGGCAGGTGGACGACCTGATCGATCGGATCCACCAGGTGACCGGCCGGGGCGAGCGGGTGCTGGTGACCACCTTGACCAAAAAGATGGCCGAGGACCTGTCCGAGTACCTCGCCCAGCTCGGGATCAAGGTCACCTACCTCCATTCCGACATCGCCGCCCTGGACCGGATCGAGATCCTGCGCAGCCTCCGGCTGGGCGAACACGACGTCCTGGTGGGCATCAACCTGCTGCGGGAGGGATTGGACCTGCCGGAGGTGTCGCTGGTTGCTATCTTGGATGCGGATCGGGAAGGTTTCCTGCGTTCGGAGCGGAGTCTCATCCAGACCGCGGGCAGGGCCGCTCGCAACCTCAACGGCACCGTCGTCCTGTACGCCGACCGGGTGACCGATTCGATGCAGCGGGCGATCGACGAGACCGAGCGCCGGCGGCGCCGGCAGCTGGCCTACAACGAGGAACACGGTCTCACGCCCCGGACCATCCACAAGTCGCGCGAGGAGATCTTGCAAGCTACCGCGGCGGCCGGCGAGCGCCGGAGCGAGGCGGCGACTGCGGAAGACCGGCCGTGGGAGAAGTGGCTCAGCGAGGAGCACACCCCCGCCGAGCTGATCACCATGCTGCAGGCGGAGATGGAAACCGCCGCCGAGAAGCTGGAGTTCGAGAAGGCGGCCCTGCTGCGCGACCGGATCGACGACCTGCGGGCCCAGTGGGGCCTGCCCGGGCACCCCCCGAAGAAAGGGCGGAAATGACCGACTCATCCGAGCTGAGCTTTCCCCGTTCCGACTGGGTGACAGAGCTTGTGCGCCGGAGTCTCGCCGAGGACCTGGGCAGCGGGGACGCCACTACCGCCGTGGCCGTCGACCCGGCCGCGCGGGCTGAGGGCAGGGTCGTCGCCCGCCAGGCCGGCGTGGTGGCCGGCCTGCCGCTGCTGGAGATCCTGTTCGGCATGCTCGGCGACGACCTCGAGCTGGCCCCGCAGGTGACCGATGGCTCGGCCGTGGCGGAGGGCGACCTGGTGGCCTTGCTCTGTGGCCCCGCCGCCCCCCTGCTGAGCGGCGAGCGCACTGCTCTGAACTTCCTGCAGCATCTCAGCGGCATCGCTACTCTGACCGCGCGGTACGTGGCAGCGGTCGCCGGCACCGGCTGCCGGATCCTCGACACCCGCAAGACGGTGCCCGGGTTTCGGGACCTGGCCAAGTACGCCGTCCGGGCCGGCGGTGGCTGGAATCACCGTCTCGGCCTCTACGATCGCATCCTGCTGAAGGACAACCACTGGCTGGCCGCCCGGAGCGATATGGCCGGGCTGGTGGAGCGGGCGCGCCGGGACTTCCCCGGCTTGGCGGTCGAGGTGGAGGTCGACGACCTCGGCCAGCTGGCGCAAGTTCTGCCCCTGCGCGTGGACTGGGTCCTGCTGGACAACTTCACTCCCGAACAGGTGAGCGCCGCGGTCGCCCTGCGGGACCGGACGCCGCAGGGCAGCGAGACTCTCCTGGAAGCCTCCGGCAACATCGACCTGGCGAACGTCTGTCGGTACGCCGAGGCCGGGGTGGACGCGGTTTCGGTGGGGAGATTGACCCATTCCGCGCGGGTGCTCGATCTCTCGCTGGAAATCGAGCTCCTTTCCCCGAACGAGAGGGACGCCGCCCCGTGAGAGAATCCCCGCACCGCGACTGGTTCGGCCTCGACCTTTTCACGCCCGGCCCGCCGCTGGCTCGCCGGGAAGCGGCCTGTTACCTGCTGGAAGAGGTTGGTTCGACCAGCGATTTCCTGCTGGGCAGGGGCGAAGCCGCGCCCGGTCGGCTCTGTCGCTGGGAGGGCTGGGGCTGGCAGGCCGAACCGGTGAAGCAACACGCTCCCCTGGCCGCGCCGGAGGTCGGCACCCTGGTCGTGGCTCGCCGGCAGAGAGCCGGCCGGGGGCGGCAGGGACGATCCTGGCTCGACTGTGGCGGCCTGCAGATGTCCTGGGTATTGCGGCCGGAGCCGGGCGTGCTGGATCTGGGACTGGGGGTGTGGGTCGGACTGATCGTGGCCGCGCTGCTCCGGGAGCGGTTTGGACTGGCCGTCCGGTTGAAGTGGCCCAACGATTTGCTCGTGGACGACCGGAAGCTGGGCGGGTTGTTGCTGGACCGGATCGGCCCCGGACCCGGCGGCCTGGTGGTGGCCGGACTGGGCCTGAACCTGAGCGCCGACCCGGAGACCTTCCCCGGGGAGTTGCAAGGACGTGCCACCTCGGTCAAGCTCCAGACGGGCCTGGCGCCCCGGCCGGCCGAATTGGTGGGACCTATCCTGAGCCGGTTCGACCGGGAGTTGCCCCGCTTCACCGCTGAAGGGTGGCGGCCCTATGCCGCTGCTCTGGAGCGAAACGACTGGTTGCGGGGCCGCGCGGTGACCCTGACCCTGGGCCCGGAAACGGTTTCCGGTCGGGCGGTCGGCATCGACGAATCGGGTTGCCTGGTTCTCTCTTGCCCCGCGGGTGACACCCGCCGGTTCCGGGCGGGAGAGGTTCACTTGACCGGGGTGACGGGGGAAAGTTGTGACTGAGCTGCAGAACAACCGGCAAGACCAGGTCCAGAGGGCGATCGTCGTCGATGCCGGCAACAGCAACGTCGTCATCGCCCGCTGGCGGCGCGAGCCGGGCCGCCCGGAACGCCTGGAGCGAATCTCGCAGGAGCCGACCCCGCTCGTTCCCGAGGCGAGAGAGGTCTGGGCCGCCGCCCTGGCCGAGACCGTGGCCCGGGAAGGGGGCGGACCGCTGGTGCTGGTCAGCGTGGTGCCGGAGCTGAATGAGCCGGTGCAGCAGGTGATTCCCGAGGTCTTGGCCATCGATCACACTCTGTCATTCCCCTTCCGGCTGGACCTCGAGGAGCCGGCGGCGGTGGGCGCGGATCGCTACTGCAACGTTGCCGCTGCGGTCCGGGCCGGCTGGCGCGACGCCCTGATCGTCGATGCCGGCACCGCGACCACCTTCGACCTGCTCCAGGACAGCTGCTTCGCCGGCGGCTTGATCGCCCCGGGAATGGCCTTCGCCAGCTCCCAGCTGGGGCGCGAGGCCGCTCGCCTGCAGCCGGTTCCCTTCGCACCTTGCCCTCTCGAGGTCGGGCGGAATACTGCAGCCGCCATGCAGACCGGCGCCTTCCACGTCGCGGTGCACGGCGTCCGGGCGACGATCAAGGCCCTGCTCGCCCGTTACGGTGACCGACCGGTGGTCCTCACCGGGGGCCTGGGCGAGCTGCTCAAGCGGCCCGGGTGGGAGTACCGGCCCGACTGGACCCTGACCGGGGCCGTCTTCTTGGTAACAGGATAAATATTGGTGGGTTTTTCCCTCTGGACTATCATGGTGTGGCTCGCTTCGGTTCCCCGGCGACCTCAAGCCGGTGATTACTCAGCCAGGGAGGAGACGATGGTCAGGAGAGTGCAGATCGCGGTATTTATTTGCCTGACCCTGCCGGTGCTGGCGGCCGCGGGTGAGTGGCAGAAGAGCGCCGACCTGGGTCTCAACTTCAACCAGAGCACCTACAGCGATTCGTGGACCGGCGGGGAGTTCGGATCGCTGAACTGGACCTTCACCGGTAACCTGGTGCTGGAGAACGCGTTCAGCCCCAAGGTCAACTGGAAGAACGACCTGAAGCTCACCTTCGGCCAGACCCACATGCAGGTGGAAGACGACCAGGGCAACCGGAAGTGGCGGAAGCCCGAGAAATCGGCCGACCGCATCTTCGACGAGTCCCTGCTCAAGTTCACCCTGAACAAGGTTGTCGACCCGTACCTTGCCGTCACCTTCGAGAGCCAGTTCTACGACGCCAGTGTTCCTGAGCTCACCCGGGCCCTCAACCCGATCCTGCTGACCGAGTCGGCCGGGGTGGGTCGCACGCTTAGTAAGACCGAGCGGATGGAGCTGTTCACCCGTCTGGGCCTCGGCCTGCGGCAGCACATCGACCGGGTGGTTCAGTTCGATACCCTGGGTGAACCCGAGGGCACCCAGACCGAGACCAAGACCAACAGCGGCCTGGAGTGGGTGACCGATTTCAGCCGCACCTTCGGCGACGGTGATCTGAAGGTGGTCTCCAAGCTCCGCGTCTTCCAGGCCTTCTACAACTCGAAAAAGGACGAGGTGGCCGGCACTCCGGAGGAGGATTACTGGCGCAGCCCGGATCTGGCCTGGGAGACCACGTTTTCCGCGGCCGTTTCCAAGTACATCCAGACCTCGCTGTTCTTCGAGCTGCTGTTCGACAAGGAGATCGACACCGACCTACGCTGGCGGGAAGTCCTGGCGCTGGGTGTGACCTACAAGATGTTCTAGATCGCAGCCTGCGGATCTTTGCCGGCGGTCGGCCCGGCCGGTCGCCCAGGGAGGAAACCAATGGAAAACGCGCTGGATACGCTCGTCTTCTTCGCCACCACCTACGGCCTGAAGATCGTCGGGGCCATTCTGGTCCTGATCATCGGCCGGATCGTGGCCGGGTCGGTTCGCCGCGGTATCCGGCGGGCGCTGCGGAGAACCGAGACCGATGAGGCCATCATCTCGTTTACCGGCAGCCTGGCCTTCTACCTGATCCAGGTCTTCGCCGTCCTGGCCGCGTTACGGAATTTCGGCGTGGAGACCGCCTCGCTGGTGGCGGTTCTCGGGGCGGCCGGATTCGCGGTCGGTTTCGCGCTGCAGGGTTCGCTGGCGAACTTTGCCGCCGGCGTCATGCTGCTGGTCTTCCGGCCCTACCGCATCGGTGATTTCGTGGAGGCGGGCGGCACGGCGGGAACGGTGCGCGATATGGGTCTCTTCACCACCGTCATGACCACGCCGGACAACATCCGGGTCATGGTCCCCAACGGCAAGATCTTCGGCGATACCATCAAGAACGTCAGCGCCGAGGATATCCGGCGCGTGGACATGGTGGTGGGCATCAGCTACGGTGCCGCGCTGCCGCGGGCCCGCGAGGTCCTGCTGGAGGTGGTGAAGGCCGATTCTCGGGTCCTGGACGATCCGGAGCCCCAGATCGCCGTGGCCGAGCTGGCCGACTCGAGCGTGAACCTCGTCGTCCGGCCCTGGGTGAAGAAGGACGACTACTGGGCGGTGAAGTTCGACCTCACCCATGCCATCAAGGAAGCCTGTGACCGCGAGGGGATCGAGATCCCCTTCCCGCAGCGAGTGGTACACAACATCG
>CAZAHC010000234.1:0-5641 GCA_964484595.1 uncultured Fibrobacteraceae bacterium
GTTCGCGAGAGCGGCCCCATCGAACCTTGCCGCTCCACCATCCGGCCTGTCCCCACCGGTCGGGAATTCCAGAGACCGGAGAAGCTCAAAAGACTCGAAAAACCGAAAAGCCCCGACCGGCTCACAAGACCCGGGGAAATCCAGCGAGCCCGCGTCAAGAGGCAACCGAAACGACCGACCTTCCGCCTGGACATGTCCGGGACGGCACTCGTCAGCCACCGCTGGCGGCCCGGGCGTCTGCCGCTGGCCCTGCTGGAATCACTCACCGATCCCGGCCTGAACCAGGAAACCTGGTTCCGCTGGCGTCAATCCACCGGACTGCTGGTCGAATTGCCGGGCGGCTGGACGATCTACCAGAGGACCATCGTCGATTCCGATCGCGCCCTCGACCCCACCTCCCGCATGAAGGAGTTCCACCAGATCAGCGCCACCGTCGAGATTCCCACCGCGGTCGTGCGGTATCGCAATCGCGGTTTCCAGCTCCAGGTGGGACGCCGCTGGCGCAGCTGGGGACCGGGCTGGACCGGTTCGCTGATCCTTGACCACGCCAACCCCTCAGCGGACGGGATCGACCTCTCCTACCAGTCCCGGCGCTGGTCGGCCCGATACGCCTGCCTGCGGCTCGACGACTTCGAGCCCGGCCTCCTGCCCGAGGCGAACCCTCTTAGCCGCTACCTCTCCTGCCACCGGCTGGATCTGCAGCCGACGGCCACCTTGCGGCTGGGACTTTCGGAGACGGCCCTGGTCGCGGCCGACGGAGCCCCGCCCTTCTGGCTGCTCAACCCCGTTCTCCCCTGGTCTCTCGCCCAGCAGGAGGATGGCTCCGGAGCCGCCGCCGTCAACATCCTCTGGGCAATCGACGCCACCTGGAACCCCTACCCGGGCTGGGCCGTCTACGGCCAGTTCCTGCTCGACGACTTCCAGATCGACCAGGAGGACCGGCACACCTATCCCGATCAGCTCGGCTGGCTGGGCGGCATCCTCTGGCAAGCCCGCCCCGCCGGATCCGCCGCCGCGGCCCGTTGCACCCGCTTGGGCGCCGGTCTCGAGTACACCCGCCTCGGCACCTGGACCTACGTCCATCGAGATCCCGCCGCCCGCTATCACGGCTGGGGCGCCTCCCTCGGTCACCCGGCCGGCCCGGACAGCGAGACCCTCAGCGGTTTCTTCGAGGTGCGGCAGCCCGGGCAGCGGCGCCGGCTGCTGTTGCTGGCTCGCTGGCAGCGCCAGGGGCGCATCCACCTCGGCACGGCCGAGAGTTACATCGGCCAGACCGACCAGCCGTTCCCGGCCCCGCCGGTTTCCGAATCGATCCAGCTGGGCGCGGTCGTCTCGGTCGGCCTGCCGTACAGCTGTGTCGTCGAGGGCCGAGTGAGCAGGATCGACTTCTCCCCCACCGGCGAAGGCGGCTGGTTCAGCGCCCTGGTCCTCACCTGCCCCTTCTGGACCTGGGGACCTCGCCATCTCTGATCGGGTACCCGCTGCCCGGTTGTTGCGTCATCTCCCTATTGTTATACTTGCCAGGTCAGCTTTACCCATGGAGGCCCCGATGAGCACCCAACCGGCACGCCTGCGATCTCAGCGACCTGCCTTGCTGGTGTCGCTGGTCTGTGCCCTGCCGGTCTTCCTCGCCACGCTCCTGCCGCCGCCTGCCGCGGTGGCCGTCGGCCTCACCTACCTGCCAGGCACCGCCGCGGAAGAGGTGGCCGGCAGCCCCCCCAGTCTGGCGGTCCTCACCTGGCAACTTCCCGGCGGCACCCTCGTCGCCGACCGCCTGGCCCCGGGCCGGGAGAACCGGTTCGGCACTCCCTTCCCGGCCGCGTCTACCGGCTCGGAATGGTTCCTGATCCGGCCCCAGCACCACCACGACCCGTATCCGGGCAGCCCGGAGCCCCAGGCGGCGACCACGAGCCTGGCCCGGTTCGGCAAGATACACCTGGCCGACCGGGATTGCTTCGTGGTCGAGGTCCCCGCGGACAACGTCGAGGCCTTTGTCCTGGCGTTCCGCGACCTCACCCGTATCCCGCTGACTCCCGCTCCGCCGGGGTGGGATAGAACAGGCCGTGCCGGTCCGCCTGCCGCCGCTTCGACAACCCGCGACGAGGCGATGGTTCTGGATTTCGTTGACGGGGTCAACCAGGCGGCCTACTTCGAGATGCTCCAGCAGATCAGCGGCGCCGCCACGTTCTGGCACGACGGCAGCAGTCACACGGTAACAACCCGATATTACAACACGGCCCAGAAGGACCTGGTAGCCGAGTACCTCGCCGCCAGGCTTCAGAGCTACGGCTACACCGTCGAGTTCGACGACTTCCTCTTCAACGAGCACCCGTGCCGCAACGTCGTCGCCTCCAAGCTGGGTACAACTGTGCCGGACGAATACGTCATCGTGGGCGGGCATTACGACTCCACCTCGCCCCAGGGACCCACCCTCGCCCCGGGCGCCGAGGACAACGCCTCCGGCGCCTGCCTGGTGATGGAAATCGCCCGCATCGCCGCCGAGCGGGATTTCGAGCGGTCGGTGCAGTTCGTGCTCTTCGATTCGGAGGAGCAAGGCCTGAACGGCAGCTACCACTTCGTGAACGAGGCCGTCAGCGATGGCCGCAACCTCGTCGCCGCGATCACCGCGGACATGATAACCTGGTACCAGTTCAATTACGGCGTCCGGATCGAGGGCGAGACGCCCTGGGAGTGGTTGATGTCGATCATGGAGGAGAACGTCAACACCTTCACCGACATCAGCAATCGCAAGGATTATTACAGCTGGGGCAGCGACCACGTGCCGTTTCAGCAGGCCGGCATCGCCGCTTTCCTGGCCATCGACTGGGACTGGAACACCTATCCCTACTACCACGGCATCGGTGATACCTGGGACCGGATCGCCGCCACCGCTCACATCGGCGTCCAGATCACCAGGGCCTGCGCCGCCACCCTGGCCGACGTCGCCATCCTCCAGCCCGACCTGATCGGGGTGGGAGAGCCACCGCCGGTGGCCGACACTCGCCTGTCCGCCTTTCCTAATCCGTTCAACCCCCAGGTCACGATCACTTTCTTTCTGGCCGCGGCCGGCCCGGCGGAGCTGGCTGTCTTCGATCTGGCGGGTCGGCGCCTCTCTGTCCTGGCTGCGGGGTTCCTTGAGGCCGGTCCGCAATCGGTGACCTGGCGAGGGCAAGACCGTAAAGGCGAGTTCCTGGGCAGCGGCACCTATCTCTGTCGCCTGAAAACCGCGCGGACCACAACCTGCGTCAAGCTCAACCTGGTCCGCTAAAAATCGAGGGAGAGAACCGTGTCCGAGTCCAACGCTCCGCTGCGAACCGCGTCTTTGCTGGTGGGCCTGGCCTTCTGCTGGCAGGCGTCCTTGCCGGCCACCTTCGCCGCCGAGCCGTCACCGGGCGGCCAGCCCCTCATCGAGAGAAGAGACGATGGATCGGTGCGCAAGATCGTCAATGCCGAACGCCACGTCCTGCCCGGTGATCCCGCTCACGCCGCCAGCGTGTTCCTCGCCAGCCAGGCCCTTCTCCTCTTCGGCGCCCCCGCCACCTGGGAGGAGGACCAGCTGGTAATCGGTGACCTCACGCTACGGGACATGCGCACGAGTTCCTCCCTTTCCGGCACCCACGTCTGGAAGCAGGCCTTCGTCGCCGGAATTCCCATCCACGAGGGCCACGTCGTCACGCACCTGAGCCACGACAACCGGGTCCTGTTCGCCACTTCCGGGCTCACCATTCCCCGCTGCCAGCCGGTGGCTCACCAGCCGGCCTATCCGGCCGGGACCGCGATCGCGGCCGCAGCCGCCCTGCTCGGCGGCGACGGCCAGCGACGCCTGCCGCCGTCGGCCGAGCTTGTGATCCTGCCCGGCCAGGGCGCCGACCGGCTGGCCTGGCGGGTTCTGCTGGCGGCCTACGAACCGTACGGCGACTGGGAGATCTTCCTGGATGCGCAAACCGGCGAGGAGATCGGCCGGCAGAATCGACTGATCTGCATTCCACCGCACCGGATCCCGCCCCGGATCCCCGTGCCGGTCACGGCGGCCGCAGGCAAGAACCCGGCCGCCGGCGTCGTTCGGGCGACCGGCTCCGGCCTGGTTTTCCTCGCCAATCCCCTGAACGGGCACGCCGACCGGTACGGGTGGCGAGACGGAGATACGATCCTGGACACCGTGCGCGACGCCGTCGTCCTGACCAATCTGGACGGGTCGGGCTACCTGGTCGGCCCCTGGGTGGAGGTCTTCAACAGCGACGCCCCACGCGCTTTCGAGCCGAGCCTCGTCTTCGAGTACAGCTCGCTGGTGACCGACGGACCTTTCCAGGAAGTGAACGTCTACCACCACATAAATGAGTTCCAGGAATACCTCCAGGGCGATCTGGGCATCACCTGCGCTCACGACTACGTGGTGCCCTGCTACGCTCACGCGGGCGAGGACGACAACTCCGATTTCAGCCCCTGGGAGGACCGGATCCGGTTCGGGGACGGCGGCGTCGACGACTCGGAGGACGGCGAGATCGTCGTCCACGAGTACGGCCACGCCATTCACTTCGGCATCGTCGGCCTGTTCAACCTGACGGGTGAGACGGGCGCCCTCTCGGAGGGGTTCGGCGACTACCTGGCGGCCACCTTCGGCGACAACGCCCTGGTCGGCGAGTGGGACGCCACCGTGTACAACCCGGGACCGCCACCCTTCCTGCGCCGGACCGACGGCGACAAGCACTACCCGGAGGACATCCAGGGCCAGGTTCACGCCGACGGCGAGATCATCAGCGCCGCCTGGTGGGACATCCGCCTGCAGCTCGGCGCCTTGCTCACCGACCAGCTGGTCGTCGAGGGCATGTTCTACACCGGCCCCAGCGCCACCTTTCGGGACCACGCCGACGGCGTCGCCGCGGCCGACCTCGCCCTCTACGGAGGCGCTCACCTCGACGCCATCAACCAGGCCTTCGACGACCGGGGCATCGGGCTTTCCCACCTGCTGGTCATTCACCACACCGAGCTGGGCGGGTACGAGGGGCCGGTCCAGCCCCTGCCCGTGACCTGCACCATCAGCCATACCGCCCCGATCACGGCGCCGGATGCGGTCAAGCTGCACTACTGGTATTTCGGCCTGCACGGCTTCCAGGAGGAGGCCATGACCCCGACCGGTAACCCCGACGAGTGGACCGGCAACATCGCCTGCCCTGCCACCGACCGGACCGTCGCTTACTACCTCAGCGTTCAGGACGACCTGGCCGAAACGGCGATCCTGCCCGCGGGCGCGCCGAGTGTCACCTTCAACTTCAGCGTCGTCGGCACCAGCGACGACCCTTGCCAGGACGGCCCGGCCGATACGAATTCTCCGCCCCAGACCTTCGCCCTGCGACCGAACTTCCCGAACCCCTTCAACCCTGAAACCTGGATCCGCTTCGATCTGCCGGTGCGCAGCCGGGTTTGCCTGAGAGTCTTCGACGTCGCCGGGCGTCCGGTCCGGACCCTCCTGGAGGCCGACCTACCCGCGGCCAGCCACGAGATCAGGTGGGACGGCCGGGATGACACCGGCCGACCCGTCGCCAGCGGTTCCTATTTCTACCGCCTGGCCACCGAGCAGCGGACCGCCACCGGCAAGATGATCCTGGCCAAATAATCGCGACCGGGGGGTTCCCTCCTCCGT
>CAZAHC010000235.1:0-5641 GCA_964484595.1 uncultured Fibrobacteraceae bacterium
GGGGCGAGGACATCGAAAAGCTGATGCGGCGGCGCCAGATTGGCCCGGAGTGCATCACCGCGCTGGAGGCGCTCCCGGGGGCCGGCGCCGTGGACTACTTCGTCCAGAACAACGACGCGACGATCCTGCAGTACGGCGAGGAGAAGACCCAGTTCGTGCAGGTCTTCGGTTCGTCCCAGAACTTCCCCGTCCTGTTCTCCTTCACCACCGAGGATGGTCGCTTCTTCACCGGGGGAGAGCTGGCCACCCACGCCCGGGTCTGTGTCCTGGGCCACGGGCCGCGCGCCGACCTGTTCCCCAAGCTCGATCCGATCGGCAAGTGGTTGCGCATCGAGGGGTTCAGCTATGAGATCGTCGGCACTATGGAGCCGCGCGGGCACTTCATCGGCCAGCTGGGGGACAACTTCGTCGCCGTGCCGTGGACGACCTACGAGAAGGATTTCCTCGATCCCGACCTCGAGGACCGCAGCCTGGCCGTTTCGGTCGCCGAGGGGTACGACAGCGACGACCTGCAGGCCGACATCACGGGCGTCCTGCGCAAGGTGCGCCGGCTCGAGCCCGGCGAGTCGAACGACTTCGAGGTCGTGGCCTCCGAGACCTACGGCGAGATGGTGGACAAGCTCACCAACGGCGTGGCCCTGATCCTGGTCGTCCTGTCCTCCATCGGGTTGATGGTGGGCGGGATCGGGGTGATGAACATCATGCTGATCTCGGTCACCGAGCGAACCCGGGAAATAGGCGTGCGCATGGCCATGGGCGCCCGGCGCCAGGACGTGCTGTTCCAGGTGCTGGTCGAGGCCGGGACCCTGACCGGGATCGGGGGGATTTTCGGCATCGGGCTGGGGTATCTCGGTTCCTGGCTGGTGACAGACCTGCTCGATTTCCCCTTCGCCTTCTCGACCCCGGTGACCCTGGCGGCGGTGGCCTTCTCGGTGGCCATCGGTCTGATCTTCGGGCTCTACCCGGCCGACCGGGCGGCCAAGATGGACCCCATCGAGGCGCTGGGGCGGGAGTGACCGTCTAGCTCCTGTCCACCCGCAGCGCCGAGATGTCGAGCGAGGGCTCACCGTCGAGGATGAACTCGCTGACCAGACGACCCGTGGCCGGACCCAGGCTGAGCCCCATCTTGGCGTGGCCGGTGGCGACGAACAGGCCTCGTCGGTCGGGTGCCCGGCCGACGATCGGCAGCCCGTCCGCGGTGCAGGGCCGCAGGCCGTACCCGCGGGCCAGGACCTCGGCCTCGGCGACGCCGCGCAGGTACTTCCGGGCACCGGTCCTCAGCATCTCCAGGCGCCGGGAGTTCAGGCGGGAATCGAGGCCGGACAGTTCCACGGTGCCGGCGAGGCGCAGCCTGTCGCCCATGGGGGTCACCGCCACGAAGGCCTCGACCAGCACGCAGGCGGTCGATAGCCGGGGCTCCGGGGGTTCCAGGTCCAAGTAATATCCCTTGCCGGCCTGCAGGGGCAGGCGCAGCCCCACGGCCCGCGCCAGCTCCGCCGACCAGATTCCCGCGGCCAGGACGGTGCTGTCGGCGGGGATGAATTCCCCGCCGTTGGTCTGCACGCCAGTGCACCGGCCGTCCTCGCAGGTCAACCTGGCCACGGGGGTGGCCTGGCGGACCTCCACGCCGAGGGCCGGCAGGCGTTCGGTCAGGGCGGCCAGGAAGCGGACCGGGTCCAGGAACGAGCTCTCCGGGTAGAGAAACCCTCCCCTGACGTCGGCGCCGAAGACCCGGTCGCCGCCAGGGAGGGCGGCCGCGTCGAGCTCCTCGACCGCGAACCCGAAACCGGCCGTGATCTCTGCGTCCCGGGCGGCGGCCTCGCGACCCGCCTCGCTCCGGAACACGTCGAGCCATCCCTCGGGGCGAAAAGCACAGGAAATCGCTTCGGTGGCCAGGATCTCCTGCCAGCAACGGTCGGACAGCCGACCCAGCGCCGCCAGCGTGCGCATGCAGTGCGATACCTGCCGCCAGCTGCAGGCGCGGTGGAAATCCCACAACCAGGTCAGCAAGTCGAGATCGAACCGGGGTCGGATGTACAGGGGGGAGCCGGGATCGAACATCCACCTGAACGCCTGCCCGGCCAGGCCCGGCCGTGGCAGGGGCAGATGACCCAGCGCCACGATGCCGGCGTTGTGGCCCGAGGCCGAATCCCCGACGGTCCCCTTTTCCAGCAGGGTGACCCGCTGGCCTCGTCGAGCGAGGTAGTAAGCGGTGCAGACGCCGATGATGCCGCCCCCGACGACAACCGTGTGTGAATTACCCAAGCGCTGGCCTCCTTGTGCCCCGCAGTATAGACGATCGCCGGCCGATTCCCAGCCAGCAACCCAGTCGTTGCCAAATTTCGTGGACTCTGGTTAGCTCCTGGAGTGTGGGATGGGAATTCCCCTCGGCCCGGGCCGGTTCCCGGCGAGATGTGGCTTCGTCGGGACCGAGGAGGCCCAATAAACAGGGAGGTCGGTCATGCGGCGCTTACCCGCCATTCTGGTGATCCTGGTTCTGAGTCTCGGCTGTGGCTGGTTCGGTGACGCCGGGGCCTATTCGGCGACCGAGTACTTCGGTTATCTGCAGGGGATCTACGACCAGCACGACGACAAGCTGGACGAGTACCTCCTGGCCGAACTTGCCGCCTTCTGTCAGGTGTTTCCCGAGAGCCCCGAGGCTCCCGAAGCGATGTACCTGATGGCGAAGGTCCATCTGGATCAGAACGACGAGCACGACGCCCTGGCCGTTCTGGCCAAGAACCTGTTCCTCTACCCCGTCAGCCCGGTTCACGATCGGGTGATGGAAGACACCCGGGCTCTCCTGGCCGAGGAAAAAGACTTCCGGGATCGCCAGGAGGAGCTACTGAACCTGATCCGCGGCGCCGCCGAGGGCGGCGATCCGGCCGACCGCCGGTTCAACTTCCTGGCCTTCCTGCACCAGCTCCAGGAGGATAAGCTCGAGCGGTTCACTCTGGGCGAGTACGATCATTTCGTGCGCTGGTACGCCGGGGACCCTCGCGTCGAAGGGGTCCTGGTCTGGATCGCCGAGCTGTATGCCGAGGGCGGAAAGGACCGGGAGGCGGTGGCCAGCCACCAGAAGCTCGAGGGGTTGTTTCCGCAGAGCGGGCGCATTCCCCACGTCATGGTCCAGCGGGCCATTCTAGTCGATGATGAGCTGGGCCAGCACGATCATGCTGCCGAGGTCCTGACCGAGGTGATCGAGACCTATCCCGAGGCCGCCGCCGCCGCCCTCTTTTTCCGCGGTGGGATCAAGGCCGACCACGACAAGGATTACGATGGCGCCAAGGCCGATTACCGGCGTCTGGTGACCGGCTGGCCGGGTCACGAGCAGGCCGTCCCCGCCCTGTTCGCCATGGCGGAGATAAGCGCCAAGAAGCAGAAGGCCTACCGGACCGCCGTCGGCACCTACGACGAGATCGTGGAGAGCTATCCCGGCGACCGGCGGGGAATCGAGGCCCTGGAGGAAGCGGCCGAGGTCCAGCTCCGCAAGCTCGACGAGGTGGGCCCCGCCGCCGAGCGGTACGCCCGGATCGCCACCCTCTTTCCCGATTTCGAGGAAGCGGGGAAGATGCTCCTGAAAGCGGCCGAGATCTGCGAGGACAAGCTCAAGGACTACGGCAAGGCCATCGAGTATTACCAGCGGGTGGTCACCGAGTATCCCGACACCGACGAGTCCCGCAAGGCCGCCAAGCGGATCGCCAAGATCCGGGAAAACCAGGGGTGAGCCTTGGCCGTTAGCCGCGCCGTTGTTTCGCTCGTACTGCTGGGAGGGCTGGGCCTGGCCGGCGCAGTGACGGCCCAGTCCGACCCCGATCCGGCCGCCGGTGCCGCCAGCTCCGGTTTGCTTTCCAGCGGACCGGTCGACCCGGTGCCGGACGGGATCGGGGTCTTCTTCGATCCCGACGCCACCACCAACTGCGTATCCCTGCCTCCGGGAGAGCATCCGGCCTACCTGATCGTCACCGATCCCAGCGAGGGGACCGGCATCTCGGGCTGGGAGTGCCAGATCGAGGTCAGGAGTTCCGGCAGCTGCTTTGTCCTGGACTGGGGGATTCAGGGCCAGGTGGTGAACGTGTCGACGCCGCCCGTCTTCACCGTCGGCCTGGCCGAGACTTTGCTCTTCGGCCCGGCCATCCTGTTGCTGGACATGACCCTCCTGCTGGTCGACGAGGGGCCGGTCCTCTTCTTCGTCCGGCCCACGCCGTCCTCCGCGCTACCAGCGGCGCCCTGCTACGCCGCGGGCGGGGATCCCAGCCACCTGGTACCCCTGACCCCCTTCTCCGGATCGGCCGACCTGCCGGTGGCCTCGATCAACCAGGAATGCCACGAAGAACCTCCCTGGCGCGCCCTGAAAACCCGCCATTAGTGGCCCGGTGCCCGGGCCTCAGCGAGTCGCCATCCGGTTGAACTGGGAGGTCTCGTGCTGGGCGCCGCAGTGGGGGCACTTGATCTGGGTGGCTAGGAAACCGGGAGGGATCTTGAGGGCGGCCCCGCAGGCGCAAGCGAGCGCCTGGTAGTCGTTGGCCCGGTAGAAGAAGTCGTCGACCGCCCGGGCGCGAGCCTTGGCCGTGTCGGCGGCCTCGGTTGCCTTGGCCCCGGCTCCGGCCAGCGGCGCGGCGGCGGCCTCCTCGGCGCCGGTGGCCGCCGAGGGTGGGATGACCCCCTGGCGGTTCTTGTTGAGGCGGCGGTACATCTTGTCGTACTCGGCGAAGGAGATCCCGGCCATCGAGCGCAGGATCTGCACCCGCTCGGAGGTGGGAGGGTGGGTGCTGGTGATGTCGGCGGCGGCCAGGCCGTCGCGCTGCAGCGGGTTGACGATGTACATCGGGGCGGTGACCCGGTTGGCCGCCCCCAGCTTTTCCGGGGCGGCCGCGATCTTTTCCAGTGCCGAGGCCAGCCCCTCGGGGTACCGGGTGTAGCGAGCGGCCGAGGCGTCGGCGAGGTACTCTCGCTTGCGGGAGATCGCGAAGTAGATCAGCCGGGCGATCAGCGGCGCCAGGATCATCAGCAGGACGGCCACGAGGATGATGACCAGCTGGAGCTGGCCGCCCTCGCCGCCGGTGGAGCGGCGGGAACGCCCGCCGACGAACCAGCGGCCGCGGAATCCGATCTCCGCCAGCAGAGCGATCGCCCCGACCATCACCCCCGCGAAGAGCATCAGCAGGACGTCGCGGTTACGGATGTGGCCCAGCTCGTGGGCGATGACGCCCTGCAGCTCGTCCCGGCTGCAGAGGCGCAGCAAGCCGCTGGTCACGGCGACCGCGGCGTGCTCCGGATCCCGGCCGGTGGCGAAGGCGTTCGGAGCGGGGTCGTCGATCACGAAGATGCGCGGCATCTTGGCCAGGCCCGAGGCGATGGTCATCTCCTCGACCACGTTGAACAGGACCGGCAGGTCCTGCTTCTCGATTTCCCGGGCGCCCGACATGGCCAGGAAGATGCCGCCGCCGGCGCGATAGGCGACGAGAGACAGCATCAGCCAGAGGACGAACGCCAGCACCAGTCCCGCCCAGCCGTACCCGGGGGCGTAGGCCTCGGCGACGAACCAGCCGAGCGCGAAGAGCAGCGCCGCCACCAGGCAGACGAGCCACACCGATTTCCGCTTGTTGGCCTGGATCTGTTCCCACATGACGAACCTCCG
>CAZAHC010000236.1:0-5638 GCA_964484595.1 uncultured Fibrobacteraceae bacterium
GAAGGGGCTTTGGCAGGCTGCCTGATCAGGACGTTTTGCAAAGTTGGGGTTAACTCACGCTCTCACGCTGCTACCGGTAGAGGTTCTTCACACCACCCCAGGTCGAATTCTCGGTCGCGAAGGGATAGGGCGTGGAGATCGTGTCGATCCAGACCTGGTCCACCCAGGTGTAGGGAGGGATCTCCATGTTCACGTACTCGCGATCCGGGTTGTAGGGGATGTACCAGAACTCCACGGAATAGCCGCCCTGGGCGCCACCCTCGAGGAAGATCCCGAACACCGGGTCGGTCCAAGTGTTGGTCTCCTCGTTGGGAGCGACTACCTCGTAGATGAAGGGCACGCCCATACCACCGTAGGTGATCTGGACCCAGATGTACTTGTACTGGTAATCGTCGAACCAGTTGCAGAGGAAGAAATCGAGATGGCCAGGTACGGAATCGGTGTAGGCCCTCCCGTCCCCAGGTTCCGTGGGATCTTCCTCCCAGTAGACGAACTGAGGATGAGTGTGCACGTAACAGTTCACGTTGAACTCGTGGATGCCGTCACCCACCCAGTTCTGGTAGTCGGGCGGTAGGTCGGTCAGATCCGGATAAATGAATTCCCATTCGGCCACGTAGGTCAAGGGATCACCCCGCCAGGGGGCCGGTGCGAAGTCATCGGCCACCGCGGGCACGGCAATCCCGACCAGGAAAGCGGCCGAGACCAAGATTAACAGATAGCGATTCATCGGGACTCCCCCTTCCCCTAGCGCGCTGCCGCGCTGGAAAACAGTCACATGCAGAACCGGCATGGTCCGGCAGGCGCGGCCTGCTATCCGGGCATTCGGGGACGGAACCCGGAACAGGCCTGATCTGCAAAGGCAACCTCTGGGATGGGATTTTGAACGGGTGAAACACCTCCTTTCGACCGCGAGAGCGAGGTCGATCGGAGGTGATCCGCAGGGCAGCGGTCACGTCGAGGAGGAAGGCCTACCTGCGGACAGGGTCGCGCCGGAAACGCGAACACCTCCAACCCCAGCTCCCTGGAAAACCGAGGAAGGTCCGTATGCGTCGAGGGGCGGACACGCATACCAGGATACCGTATCACAACCAGCGTTTTTTTACAAGATGCAGGCAATCCGGGCGAGAACCGGACCCGAAAAACAGGACCGAGCGTCCCGCTCGCATGAGACGCTCGGCCTGTCGGATCGGACCATGCTCTTTGGAGTCCTCAGTGAAGTCCAGGGCGGAATTCACTACCCAGGGAAGGTGGCGTGCATGATCCGCGAGGTATTCTCCCAGCCCGTGCGGGTTTCAGCAATGGGAGAAAGTCCTAGATCAACCGTTAAAAAGTCTGATCCCCGGGGGCCGGCAATCCTGGGCGGAGAGGGGTGCCTGGTACCGGCGGCGGCAGAACCCGGATCAATCGATTCCGGTCAGTCCGTGGCGGATGGCGTACTTGGTCAGCTCGGCCACGCTGCTCACCTCGAGCTTGGCCATGATCGAGTTCCGGTAGGTGTGGACGGTCTTGGGGGTGACCCCGAACTTGTAGGCGATCTCCTTGGCGGATGAGCCCTCGGCCAGCAGCTGCAGGGTCTGCCGCTCCCGGGTGGTGAGCCGGTCGAAAGGCGTCGAGGCGGTGGTAGGCTCCTGCCGGACGCAGCGATCGACGAGTCCCCCGGCGACGGCGGGGCTGACGAAGGTTTGCCCATGGGCGACCGCCTCGATGGCGCTGATCAGCTCGTCGAAGGCGGAGGCCTTGACCACGTAGCCTCTCGCGCCGGCCCGCAGCGCCTCCGCCACGAACTCCGGGTCACCGTGCATGGACAAGATGATCACCCGCGGGGCCCCTGGGACGGCGGTGATCTTGCGGGTGGCCTCGATCCCGTTCAGGCCCGGCATGGCGATGTCCAGAACGACCAGGTCCGGCTGGTGCTGCGCCACCAGTTTCAGCAGCCGGTAGCCGTCCTTCGCCTCGGCGACCACCTCGTGCTCCGGCATCGTCTCGAAGCAGAGCTTCAATCCCTCACGCACGATGGCGTGGTCATCCGCCAGGAGGATCTTCATCGCACTCCACCCCCGCGGTTCAGGAAGCAGCCTCGGCCGGGATCGGCACCGAGACGGTGACCCGGGACCCCGGCGGGCTCTGGATCTCGAGGGTCCCGTTCAAGGATTCGATGCGCTCCCGGATGCTGAACAGACCGAACCCCGATTTCCCAGACTGAAAGGCCGCTTCCGACCGGTCGGAACCGAAACCGCACCCGTCGTCGGAAACCACAAGCTGGACCCGCTCCGGCCAGGTGCTCAGTTCCAGGGAGATGGCCGAGGGCCGGCCGTGCTTGATGGCGTTGGTGAACAGCTCCCGCACGATCCGGAAGAGCAACACCTTGATGTCCGCTGGCGGCTCCAACTTCTGACCGGTCTCGAGACACTGGAACTGGATCCCCTCCTCGGCCGCGAGGCGGTTGCCCAGCGAACGCACCGCGGCCAGCAGGCCGATCTCGTGCAGGGCGGGAGGGCTGAGGTCGAAGGTCAGATCCTGGGTCCTCTGCAGGGCTTGCTCCAGCAAGCCTACCACGCGCTGCAGATGCTCCGATTCCTGGCCCGGGTTCTCGTTCTGGAGCTTTTGCAGGCGTATCCGGGCAACCGCCAGCTCCTGGCCGATACCGTCGTGGAGCTTGACCGCCAGCTCTCGCCGCTGTTCCTCCTCGGCCAGGGTCAATTCCGAGGCCAGGCGGCGCCGCCGCCGCCGGTGAGCACGAAGGCTGTTCTCGACCTCTTTCCTCTCGGTCACGTCGCGGGCGACGGCCAGGATCGAGGACTCGTCCTGACGCGCCAGCCGGGCCTCGAAGAACCGGTTGCCCCGAGGTAGCTTCAGCTCGAACTCGAAGTTCGTGGGTTCCCCCGAATCCAGGGTATGCCGGAAAGCTCGGCGGGCGTTTTCCATCTCCTCCGGCGGCAGGATCCGGTCGACCGTGGCGCCGATCAAGCGGTCGGGTTTGAGGGGCAGGTCGAATCCCGACGGGGCGTGAAAGCTCCGGATGGTCTCGTCGGCGGCTACCACCATCATGATATCCGGAACCGCGTCGTGGAGGGCCTGCAGGCGTCTCTCGTGCTGCCGCAGCTTCTCGTCCGCTTGATAACGCTGCACGGCCACCGAGATGATCCCCCCCACCACCTGGAGCAGGTAGATGTCCTCGTCCTTCCAGGGCCGCATCCCCCGCACCTCATCGAAACCGATGAACCCGTACAGCTCTCCCTGGCGGTCCAGCATGCGCACCAGGATCACCGACTGGATGTCCTGCGCCTCGAGTATCTCCTTGAAGGCAACGGCCTCTTCCGGAAGCTCGTCCAAGCAGGGGACATCGATCACGGCATTTTCGTCGAATTGCTTTTTCACCCACGGAAACGAAGTGATGGGCAGGTTCTGCAGCATCTCGATCTGCGGTTCGATGCCTTCGGCGCACCACTCGTGCGTGTTGGACATGGTGACGGCGTCCGAATCGTAGAGGAAGACGTAGCTCCGATCGGCACCCACGAACCCGCCGATCTTGAGCAGCGCCTGGTCTACCTCGGCATCGAGACTGCCGGTCGTCAAGCCGACGAAACCGGCGGATATCTCGGCGACCAGACGCTCCAGGGCGGCTCGGCGCTGGCCCTCGGGGGGACCGGTGTCCTGAGGTGCCGCAATCTCGGGCGCCTGCTCCTTTTCCCTTTCCATCTTCATGCCGGCTTCTTTCGAAATGATCCCTATTCTGTCGGGATTCGCTAAGAAATTTTCCATATTATAGAATTAAATCCTGTTTCATTACAACTGGATTACGACCGTTCCGGCCGGAAGAATGTCCCTTTTTTCTGGGGTGCAAGAAGGACCTTGACCCGGTGGTCAGGTAGCCAGGGACATTCTTCCGTCCAGAACCTATCGAAAAGGGAATTGGTACGCCGCCAGGGAATCGAACCCCGAACCTACTGATTAAGAGTCAGTTGCTCTGCCAATTGAGCTAGCGGCGCACCGTATCGGATTGTCGGTTGGCGTGTCGGCCTGGCCGCTGCTATCTTCGGCAGCCAGATCCGGCGGGCGGGAAAACTAGCACCACCCTGCCGGGATGTCAAGGAAACGGGGTTCCCGAACAACCAGCAGGGCGGCCAGCCAGATGCTTCCCCTTCCAGACCGCAAGAAACGCCTCCGCGCGGTGCTGCGCGTGCTCAAGAAACGGTTTCCCGACGCCCGGTGCAGCCTGGACCACGCGAACAGCTTCCAGCTCCTGATCGCGACTATCCTGTCGGCCCAGTGCACAGACGCCCGGGTCAACAAGGTCACCCCCGCCCTGTTCGAACAGTTCCCCGGGCCCCGCGACTTCGCCACCGCTCCGCTGAAGGGGATCGAGGAGGCCATCCGCTCCACCGGCTTCTTCCGCAACAAGGCCCGGAGTATCCAGGGCGCTTGCCGGGCCATCGTCGAGCAGCACGGCGGGGAGGTGCCGGGCAGCATCGACGAGCTGGTAGCCTTGCCCGGTGTTGGCCGCAAGACCGCCAATGTGGTGCTGGGGGTGGCTTTCGGCACGCCCGACGGGGTGGTCGTCGACACCCACGTCGGCCGCATCGCCAGGAAGCTGGGCCTGACCGATCAGAAGGACGCCAACAAGATCGAGAGGCAGCTCGACGAGATCGTTCCTCGCCCGGACTGGGTGGTCTTCGCCCACCTCTTCATCAACCACGGGCGGCGGACCTGTCGCGCCCGCGCGCCCCTCTGCGACGACTGCCCGCTCTACCGCCACTGCGAGGTGCGGGCCTGACCCGCCCGGACTCACCTCATCAGCACGATTCGCCGGCTGGCCAGGTCCTCCCCGACCTGCAGGCGGGCAAAGTAGGTGCCGGCCGCGACCCGCCGTCCCCGCCCGTCCCGGCCATCCCAGTTGACCCGGTGCTGCCCCGCCGGCATCGGCTCCTCGAGCAGGGTCCGCACCAGGCGACCGCGCAGGTCGTATACCTGCAGCCGCACCTGCGCGGCGATTGGCTGCGACCAGACCAGCCGGCTGCCGCCGCTGCCCGGGTTGGGAAACGGCGGTCCGAACCAGAGACGCCCGGCGGCTCCTGCCGGGGGCGCAACCGGCGTGGTCGGGGAATCGCCGCTGCTGACGAAGCCGTAGAGGTGCCCGTCGCTCGCCCCGACGAAGAGCATGTTCCCAGAGATCGCCGCGGACGAGGCCACCGGCGTCCCGAAGTACCAGCTCCACAGCTCCTCCCCGCTGAAGAGGTCCAGCGCGTAGAGGAAACCGTCCAGCGACCCGATGTACACCACGCTGTCGGCGATGGCCGGGGCGGCGTGGGTTTCCCTGCCCCGGATGCCACCGGGACTCATGTCATATAGCATCTCCCCGACCGGGTGGCTCCACAGGTGGGTACCGTCCGTGGCGGCGAAGGCTTCGATCGTCCCTTGATGCCCACCGA
The DNA here is from genome assembly GCA_964484595.1 of uncultured Fibrobacteraceae bacterium. Lineage (GTDB taxonomy): Bacteria > Krumholzibacteriota > Krumholzibacteriia > LZORAL124-64-63 > LZORAL124-64-63 > CAZAHC01. Next base: position 5,430 of record CAZAHC010000236.1, read on the forward strand.
CAACGATGATTCCGTGTCCTAGAGCTGGTGACTCTGTCCCGTACCGGAGGCTCGGCGAAGCGGTCCAGAAGATGTTCCCGAAGGTGTCGCGGGCGGTCAGCATCTGGTAGGTTGGGTCCAGGTCACCGACCACGAAAACCGTGTCGCCGACACAGATGGGGGACCGGAACGTGCCGCCCTCGACCGGTACCACCAGGCTACCATCGGCA
>CAZAHC010000237.1:0-5626 GCA_964484595.1 uncultured Fibrobacteraceae bacterium
CGAAAAGGAGTCGAACCATCATGAGAATGGGCCAAGGTAAAATCTCGATGCGAGTTCTGGTCGTGCTGGGGCTCTGTCTGGCGGTTGTCCTGTCCGGCTTACTGGCCGGGTGTGGCAAGAAGGAACCGGTGGAGACCGATGTTACCGAGACCGAGGCGCCGGCTCCCCCGCCGGTGGTGGCGGAGGAACCGGTGGTCGAACCCGAGCCCGCGCCGGCCGTTGACTACGCGGTCATGGCGCCGGCCGAGTATGGCATCGGGGACGTCTTCTTCGCCTTCGACTGCTACGACCTCTCGGACGAGGCGATGCGGATCCTTGCCGAAAACGCACGCATCATGCGGGAGCACACGGACCTGGCCTGGCTCATCGAGGGCCACTGCGACGAGCGAGGCACCGTGGAGTACAACCTGGCCCTGGGCGAGAAGCGTGCCAAGGCCTCCCGTGACTACCTCGTGTCGCTCGGCGTGCCCGGGGGCCAGCTGCAGGTCACGTCCTATGGCGAGGAACGCCCTTTCGTCAGCGGCAGCAACGAGGACGCCTGGGCCCAGAACCGGCGGGGCCACTTCGCCAATCCGTAGGCGCGACCCGCGGGTTTTCTGGCCGAGCCCGAAGGAGGCTGTGCGGTGGTTGGATTTCCGTACCGGGCGGCCGCTGTCTCGGTGGTGGCCGCAGCATTGGTCCTGGCGGGGGGTTGCGCACCGCAGCTCGACCGCATCGAGGTAAGCCTTCAGGAGAACACCGACCAGGTAGCTCTCCTGCGGGCTGAGCAGCAGCGTATCCGCCAGGAGCTGGAGGCGATCAGCGCCCTGTTGCGGCTGGATCAGGATGTGGGCCTGGAAAGCGACGCCCAGCGTCTGGCCAAGATCGGCCAGCTCTCCACCCGCATCGAGCAACTCATCCAGACGCTGGAGGATAACGCTCAGTACATGCGCAACCTGTCCGCCCGGGTCGATCTGCTGGCCACCAGGGCGGGGGTGGCGACTCTCGGTGAGTTCAAGGGCCCGGCTCCCGGTGACGAGGAGGGGACGGGAGATGACCTGCCCGAGGAGGGGCGGGCCATCTTCAGGGCCGCCCAGCTCGACCGAAACCGGGGCAACCTCGAGCTGGCCCGGGAAGGATTGCGGGAGTTTCTGCAGAAGTACGATCGCTCCGAGCTGGCCGACGACGCGCTGTACGAGCTGGGCGATCTGGCCTACGGAGAGAAGGAGTACTCCCAGGCTCTGAGCCACTTCCAGGATCTGTTCGACCGGTTCCCCGCCTCGGAAAAGGTGCCCGCCGGTATGTACAAGTCGGCACGCTGTATGCAATCCATCGGCAGAGAAGTCGAGGGTCGGGAGTTACTGCAACGGCTGATCGACCAGTATCCGGAGTCGGCGGAGGCCGCGCTGGCCCGCCAGGATCTGCAGCAGGAGTAGCCGGGCACCTCGTTCACCGGCCAGAAAGGAGCCACCGGTGCCAAAATTCCCCGTGCTGAAACAAGCTCGCAGCCTCGCGCAGCCGTTCCGGCCCATCGAGATCACCGATATCGACTCGGACTACCACGCCTTCATCGTCCGGTACAGCGGCGACTACATCACCCACGCCCACACCGCTGACGAGTTCGTCTACATCATCGAGGGCGCCATCTCCATGGAGATCGACAATCAGGTCATCGAACTCAGGCAGGGTGAAGCCATGCTGATCCCCGCGGGGAGCCAGCACCGGCCCCGCTGCCGGAACATGGCCTTGGCGCTGGTGATGGAGAAGAAAGGGCTGCAGAAGCAGATGGACGACGGGACCTAGCCAGTCCCCCCATATCCCCCGGAGTTAGAGGCCGGCGCTCTGCGCGCCGGCCAGTTTTTTTTCGATCCAGAGCACGGTATCGCGGCTGCCGATGTAGAGAGGCACACGCTGGTGAAGGTCTGCCGGTTCGATGTCGAGGATGGGTCCACGGCCGTCGCTGGCGTAACCGCCGGCCTTCTCGGCGATCAGGGCCAGCGGTCCCGCCTCGTACATCAGGCGCAGCTTGCCCGCAGGTCGGCCCTCGGTGGGGGGATAGAGGAAAACGCCGCCGTACAGCAGGTTGCGGTGAAAGTCGGCTACCAGCGACCCGATATAGCGCGACGTTATCGGCAGGCTCTCCTTCCCGCTCCGGCCCAGCTTGAGCTCCCGAACGAGATCGCGAACCGGCTCGGACCAGTGAGGTTCGTAAGCCTCGTTCAGCGAGTACAGGCCGGCGGAAAAGGGAGTGCGGATGTTCTCGTGGCTCAGCAGAAACTCGCCGATGCCCGGATCGAGAGTGAAACCGTGCACGCCGTCGTTGCCGGTGTTGGTGGTGTAGACGAACATGGTCGAGGAGCCGTAGATGACGTATCCCGCCGCCACCAGGTTCCGGGGCGGTTGCAGGAGATCCGCCAGGCTCACCTCCGCCAGCGGGCTCCGCCGTCGGTAGATGCCGAAGATTGTGCCCACCGACACGTTGGCGTCGATGTTGCTCGATCCGTCGAGGGGGTCGAACAGGACGACGTAGTTGCCGCTGCCCTCGCCCGTGTCGCGGAGGTGAGGTTCGGCATCCTCTTCCGAGGCGAGCGCGCAGACCTGGCCGCGGGTGCCGAGGCAGCGCAGGCAAGTACGGTTGGCGTAGCGGTCCAGCTTCTGGACCTTCTCCCCCTGGACGTTTTCGTGGCCGGTCTCGCCCAGGATGTCGACCAGCCCGGCCTGATTCACCTGGCGGCTGATGATCTTGGCCGCCAGCGCGATGTCGTTCAGCAGGCTGGTGAAATCCCCACTCGCGCTGGGGTGGAGTCGCTGCATGGCCAGGATGTGGCTCTCGACGGTCTGGAGGTGGGTTTTCTGGTTCTCGGGCATCGGCAGCTCCTCACCGGGAAACCCGTGAAGGGGTCTGCGCGGAGTTTACCAGAAGAGGCCCCGAAAGCCACCGGTATCTGGCCCCCGGCCCGGGTGCCCGGAGCAGGTCACATGGTTCCTTGCCAAGAGTGATTCCGTGTCCCAATTTCGGTCCGGAAAGGATTACCCGAATCGCCGGGTCACCGAGCCCGGCCGCGCCATTCGTCTGCAGGAGGAGAAGCCATGTCGGACGCCATCTACGAGGTTCCCTTTCCCGCCAACGAGCCGATCCTTGGTTATGCCCCCGGTTCGCCGGAAAAGGACCTGATCAAGGCGGCCCTGAGGAAGATGGCCGCCGAACAGATCGAGATTCCCCTCTTGATCGGCGGCGAGGAGGTCCGCACGGGCGACCTGGGTGATTGCCCGATGCCTCACGAACATCAGCACCTGCTGGGCCGCTACCACAAGGGTGGCGTCAAGGAGGTTAAGATGGCCGTGGCCGCGGCCCGGAAGGCTCGCAAGGGGTGGGCCGCGACACCCTGGCAGGAGCGGGCCGCCATCCTGCTGAAGGCCGCCGAGTTGCTGGCCGGTCCCTACCGCATGACCATCAACGCGGCGACCATGCTCGGCCAGAGCAAGACCGTCTTCCAGGCCGAGATCGATTCCGCCTGCGAGCTGATCGACTTCTGGCGCTTCAATCCCGCCTACCTGACCCAGATCCTGGCCGAGCAACCCGACAGCGCCCCCGGCATGTGGAACATGCTCGAGCAAAGGCCGCTCGATGGGTTCGTTTTCGCCGTCACCCCCTTCAATTTCACCTCCATCGCCGGCAACCTGCCCACCGCGCCGGCGCTGATGGGCAACACCGTGCTCTGGAAACCGGCCTCCAGTGCCGTCTTCTCGGCCTACTACATCATGCGGGTACTGGAGGAGGCGGGAATGCCCCCCGGTGTGATCAACCTGATTCCGGGCAGCGGCGGCCAGATCGGCAATCCGGTGATGGCAAGCGGCGAGCTGGCCGGGGTCCACTTCACCGGCAGCACCGAGGTCTTCCAGGGAATGTGGCAGCAGATCGGGTCGAACATCGCGGCCTACGGCTGCTATCCCCGGATCGTGGGGGAGACCGGGGGCAAGGACTTTGTCTTCGCCCACGCCTCGGCCGACGTCACTGCTCTGGTGACGGCCTTGGTGCGCGGCGCCTTCGAGTACCAGGGTCAGAAGTGCTCGGCCGCCAGCCGAGCCTTCATCCCGGACAACCTGTGGCCGCAGGTGCGCAAGGAGCTGCTCGCCCAGATCGCCACGATCGCCATGGGCGACGTGCAGGACTTCCGGAACTTCATGGGGGCTGTGATCGACCGGGCCGCATTCGAGACGATAGCGGGCTACGTTAAGCGGGCCCGCAGCCGGCAGGCCAGGGGCCGGGCCCGGATCATCGCGGGCGGCGGCTGCGACGACAGCCAGGGCTACTTCATCGAACCGACCGTGATCCAGGCTCAGGATCCGATCTACGAAACGATGGTGGAGGAGATCTTCGGCCCGGTCCTCACGCTTCACGTCTATCCGGAGAAGGACTTCCTGAAGACGCTGCGGCTCTGCGACAAGGGTTCCGCCTACGCGCTGACCGGCTCCATCTTTGCTCAGGACCGGCAGGCCATCATGACCGCCAAGCGCGAGCTGGTCGGCACGGCAGGCAACTTCTACGTGAACGACAAGCCGACCGGGGCCGTGGTCGGTCAGCAACCGTTCGGTGGCAGCCGCGCCTCCGGGACCAACGACAAGGCCGGCAGCTACCTCAATTTGCTCCGCTGGACCTCTCCCCGTACCGTTAAGGAGACGTTCGATCCGCCACGTGACTACCGGTACCCTCACATGGGGGGGAAGTAGGTTGCGGAGAAAGCGTTGTCCGCTGCTTTGAGTGAGCAGGGAGCGAGGGGCGGTTTTTGCAGAGGCCGCCCCTCTACCTTTCCTGGTGGGCGGGTTTGGTTTTGACAAAAGTCCTTCAATACCGTATGCTGCCGTTAGTGAGCTAGGATCTGGAGCTTCCGCTCGGTTCGGGAGGTGAATCGAATGAAGTCACTTTTCCGCGCGGTTATCCTAATAATCCTGCTGGCGCTGGCGGGAACCGGATTCGCCCAGCCGGTCGATTGCGAGGACGAGGTCTACGCGGTGGTCGATGGTGGTACCGTCACGGTTTTCCACGACGGGGCCGTTTACAACTGCTGTCCTGATCCGTTCGAGTACACGGTCGAGGTCGCCGGCGATCAGATCCTGGTCGTCGAGACCGAGGTTCTGAGCAACCCCTGCTTCTGCATCTGTTGCTTCGACCTGTTCGTGGAAATCGAGGACGTCGCCCCGGGGGATTACACCCTGACCTTCACCTGGTACGACTACGAGACGATGGAGTGGCTGGATTGGATTCTGCCGGTTAGCGTGCCCGATGCCGGCCAAGGTAGCGAGGCCAGGGTCGCAGCGACCTACCTCTCCGACTGCTACGCCGATCCGACCGGCGTGCCCGGTGACGACGGTCCGGGGAACCAGCCGCCGCTCAAGCCCGGTAGCTGGGGTGACGTCAAGGCGCTGTTCCGATAGACGATCTCTCCGTCCCGCGGGTCTCGCTCGTTTCTTGACCTGGCGCGAGCCTCGGGGTTTTTTGGTCGGCCCTCCTGGTGGGGGCCGTCCCTTTTTCTGGGAGGCCAGAGGAATGGTGTCGGGAATGTTTGGGGGAGGCAGCTGGTGCCGGAGGTCGGACTCGAACCGACACGTTCCAGAGGGACACTGGATTTTGAGTCCAGCGCGTCTA
>CAZAHC010000238.1:0-5607 GCA_964484595.1 uncultured Fibrobacteraceae bacterium
CTTCACGGCGGGAGGGCCCACCTTGTTCCGCTCCCTTGAACAGGAAGCGCTGGGCGGGCTGGAGCCGACCGCGCCGCTGCTGATTGCCACCGGCGGGGGTTGCGTCGAGTCTGCGGCCAGCGTGGAGATCCTGCGCCGGCGGGGAGTAGTCATCTGGCTCGATGCACCCTGGGAGGTCCTGCGGGACCGTCTCGCCGGCGAGGGCGCCGCCCGGCGGCCGTTGATCGATCATCTGGGGTGGGAGGGATTGGAGTCTCTCTACCGGCGCCGGTGCCCCCTCTTTGCCCAGGCCGCGGATTTCCGGCTGTCGACCGCGCGGACCACCGTGGCGGTGGTGGCCCGGGAAGCCATGTTCCGTTCCCTGCTCTGGCGCAAACGCCGCCGGGATGGTGCAGCGTGAGGATCAGCGGCGGCATTTGGAAGGGGCGCCGCATCGTGGCCTCGCGTCGGTCGGCCCTGCGGCCGACCACCGATCGGCTCAAGGAGGCTCTCTTCTCGTTCCTGGGTGAGCGGGTGGCGGGGGCCACCGTGGCCGATCTTTGCTGCGGAGCGGGTGGCCTGGGCCTGGAGGCCCTGAGCCGCGGAGCGATCTTCGTTCACTTCGTCGACATCAGTCCGATCGCCCTGCAGCTGGTGAGAGACAACCTGACGCGCTGCCAGGCGGACCCGGGTTGCTACCGGTTGCAGAGAATCGACGCCCGGCGCTGGCTGGCGCGGGCCGACCGCCTGGAGCGGGAACGGCCGTTGATCGTCCTTGCCGATCCGCCCTACGGGGAAACGCTGGCGCAGGAACTCCTGGACGGCCTGGCCCGCTTGCCCGGGAAGGTGTCGCTGGCAGTCGCCGCGGTCGAGCACGAGGCGGCCACCGACCTGGAACCGCCGGAAACCGGTCGCTTTTCCTGGCAGAGGCGACGTTACGGGGCCTCGGCCCTGTTCATCCTGGAGGCATGAGATGGGGGCTGCACATGCGCTTTTCCCCGGTACCTTCGACCCGGTGACCTGCGGGCACCTGGACATCCTCGAACGGGCCCTGGCCCTGTTCGACCAGGTGACCGTGGCGGTGGCCGCGGGCAGCAAGGCCGATTTCCTGAACCAGGCCGAGCGGGTTTCGCTTTTCGCCGCCGCGGCCGAGAAGTTGCCCGGCTGTCGGGTGGTGCCTTTTTCCGGCCTGCTGGTGGACGAGCTTCGGCGGCAAGGAGTCAAGGTCGTCGTCCGCGGTATCCGGTCTCCATCCGACTACGAGCACGAATGGTCCATGGCGGGGGTGAACCGGAGTCTCCTGCCGGGCTGCGAGTACGTGTTCCTGCTGGCCAGGCCCGAGTTCGCCGCGATCAGCAGCAGTCTGGTGCGGGAGGTGGCCCGGTACGGCGGAGACATTTCCGGGCTCGTTCCGCCGGCGGTCGCCACGGCCATCAATCGCCTTCGACCAGGAGAAAACCCGTGAACCTGGAAGCCTTGCTCACCGAGCTGGCGGTCGCCAGGAGACCGCTCCAGCAGCTGCGCGAGCGGGCAGCCGTGACCCCGCGCCGGATCCTGTTTCCGGAGGCAAGGGATGAACGAGTCCTGGCTGCTGCCGCCGCCCTCGCCGATTGCGGTCTCGCACGGCCCTTGCTGCTCGGCAAGCCGCCGTGGCCGGGATCGGCCGGCGACGTCATCGGCTGCCTGGGCCCGGAATGCTGGCTGGACCCGGAAGACCCGGCCCGCCGGGAAGAGGTCGTGGGTCATCTCCGGCGCCGCCGCCGTCACCGCGGGCTTACACAGGGACAGGCGCATGTCCTCGCCGCGGAACCTCTTTTCCAGGCGGCATCCCTGCTGGCCATGGGGGCCGCGGACGCTCTGGTGGCCGGTGCGGCCGAATCCACGGCCGAGGTAGCCCGGGCGAGCCTGTGGTGCATCGGCCCGGCCGCGGACGTGCGGACCGTCTCCGGCGCGTTCCTGATGCTGCCGCCCGACCGGGAGGGGTCTCCCTTGTTGATGGCCGATTGTGCGGTTGTACCCGTCCCGACCGAGGAGCAGCTGGTGGAGATCGCCCGTACTTCGGTGGCCAGCTTCGAGCGCCTGCTGCAGAGGCCGCCCGCGGTGGCGTTCCTGTCGTTCTCCACCGCCGGTTCCTCGACCCACGAGAGCGCCCGGGTGCCCGCTCGGGCGGCCGCCCGGTTCGCTGCCGAGCGGGCCGACCTCGCGGTGGTGGGCGAGATCCAGGTCGATGCGGCCCTGGTTCCGGAGGTGGCGCGGGCCAAGGGAATCGACTGGGGGGGAAGTCGGACCGCCGACCTGCTGGTGTTCCCCGACCTCGGCAGCGGGAACATCGGCCACAAGCTGGTCCAGAGGCTGGGCGGCTGGCGCGCGATCGGGCCCCTGCTGCAGGGCCTGCGCCGACCGGTTTGTGATCTGAGCCGGGGCTGTTCCGCGGCGGACGTGGTGGACGCGACGTCCCTGGTAACCTTGCTCTGCCAACCGGAGCGCTGACATGTTCGTCGACGTTGCCCAGATCTCAGTGGCGGCCGGCAAGGGGGGCGCCGGGTGTGTCTCCACCCGCCGCGAGAAGTACGTCCCGCGCGGTGGTCCGGACGGGGGCAACGGCGGCGCTGGTGGGTCGGTCTGGATCGTGGCGGGGAGCGAGAACACGACGCTGCTCGATTTCCGCTACCGGCGCCGGTACCGGGCCCAGAACGGTCAACCTGGTCAGGGCCGGCGGCGGTCCGGCGCCGCCGGCGAGGACCTTACCATCCCGGTTCCGTGTGGCACGGCCGTTTTCGATGCCGGGACGGACGAACTGCTGGGCGACTTGGTCGACCCCGGCGATCGGGTTTGCGCCGCTGCCGGCGGCCGGGGCGGCAAGGGTAACCACGAATTCCGGACCCCGCGCAACCAGACCCCGATGTTCGCCCAGCCGGGGTTGCCCGGCGAGGAGCGGGAAATCAGGCTCGAGTTGAAGTTGATCGCCGACATCGGGCTGATCGGCGCCCCCAACGCTGGCAAATCCACCCTCCTGGGAGTCCTGACCGCCGCCCGGCCCAAGGTGGCCGCTTACCCGTTCACCACCCTGGTGCCGAACCTGGGCATCGTCGACCTCGGCGATTTTTGCAGCTGCACCCTGGCTGACATCCCGGGGCTGATCGAGGGGGCCAGTGAGGGCAAGGGGCTGGGCCTGGAATTCCTGCGCCACGTCGAGCGCACCCGGGCCCTTCTCTACCTGGTCGACCTGGCGGACGGCGATCCTGTGCCGGCGCTGGCGGCGATCCGCCAGGAGCTGCGGCAGTACGGGCGACGGCTGCCCGAGCTGGGCTTCGGCGTGGCCCTGACCAAGCTCGACATCGTCGACGATGGCGTCGCCGCCGAAGCCGTGGCTGCGGCCACGGCCTGGGCTTCCTCCCGCGGCGGGCAGGGTGTGCTGGCTATCTCGGCCGTCAGCCACCGCGGGTTATCCGAACTCCGGTACCTCCTGCGCTCTCTGTTCCAGGCGACGGCCTCCCCGGCCGACGAGGATTGACTCCGTTTCGCTCTTCCCTCCCGGAAAGGTCTCGATCCCATGCTTCCTACCGGAGCCTCCAGCCCGGAGTGCCCCTGGACTCTGGGCCCCGACCATCAATACTGGCCAGTACTCTGGCGACAGATCCCCGACCCGCCGCGGGCAGTAATGGGGACGGGGCAGGCCGAACCCCTGGGCCGGCGGGCGATCGCTCTGGTGGGTACCCGCCGGGCGACCCGGAGGGGATTGACAATCGCCGAGGAGCTGGCCGCGGCCCTGGCCCGGGCCGGCTGGGTGATCGTCAGCGGGATGGCGCGAGGCATCGACGCTGCGGCCCACCAGGGCGCCCTGCGCGCCGGCGGTTGCACGGTGGCGATCCTGGGCACCGGGATCGATCGCACCTATCCCGCGGAGCATCGGCGGCTGCGCCGGCGGATTGAACAGCAGGGCTGTGCCCTGGCCGAGCAGCCGCCGGGGTCGTTGCCGCTGAAGCATCATTTCCCCCAGCGCAACCGGTTGATCGCCGGTCTGGCCGAGGGAGTCATCGTCGTCGATGCGCCCGAGCGCAGCGGGGCGCTGCTGACAGCGTATCTGGCTCTGGACTACGGGCGGGAAGTCTTCGCGGTGCCTGGGCCGGTGGATGTGCCGCAGAGCCGGGGTTGCCATCACTTGCTTAAGGAGGGTGCCGCCCTGGTCGAGGAGGTGGCCGACGTTCACCGGGTGCTGGCGCCGCCGCAACCGGCGGGGGACGAGACCGCCGCGCGGGAGGGTGGGACCGGGGGGCCTCCCCTGCCGGCGCCCGGCTCGGCCGCGCGCTGGATTTTCGATCGTCTCGACCTCGAGGGCACTGCCCGGGAAGAACTGGATCGTCGCTGGACCGGGACCGGCGCCGCCCTGGCCGAGGGGCTGGTCGCCCTGGAGATGGCCGGGCTGATCCGGCGGTTGCCAGGCCGGAAGCTGGCCCGTAAAATCTGGCGCTCCTGAACCGGGGCTCCGGTCCCGGACCCGCCCCAGCGTTGAGGTCGGCTCGGGAAGGATTGCCGTGCCCAGGTGGTTGAAGAGAATCAAGTGGGGGATCGAGGTCGGGGTGGTCTATCCGCTCCTGCTGTTCTCACGGCTGGTGCCCCGCCCGGCGCTGCTGGCGTGGGGCAAGCTGCTCGGTTGGCTCGCCTGGGGCCCGTTGCGTATCCGGCGAGCGGTCGTGCTCGAAAACCTCCGGGCCGCCTTCGCCGAGCGGAAGAGCGAGGAGGAGATCCGGCGGCTCGCGCGCCGCTTCTACTTCGGGCTCGGGCGTACCTTCATGGAGTTCCTGGTCCTTTTCCCGGCCCGGCCCGAGCAGATCTTGCAGACGGTCGTCGTAGACGGGCTGGAGCATCTGGACGCCTGCCGCCGGGAAGGGAAGGGTGCCCTGCTCGTGACCGGGCATCTGGGCAACTGGGAGCTGGCCGGCGCCACCCTGGCGGCCCATGGTTACCCGACCAGTTACCTGATCAAGAGTCAGGCCAATCCTTACGTCGACAGTCTTTTCAACGATATCCGCCGGCGGCTGGGGATCCGGGTGATCAGACAGGGCGCCTCGGTGCGCCAGCTGGTCCACGCGGTTCGGCAGGGTGGGTTCGTGGGGATGGTCGCGGACCAGGACGCGGGCCGCGGCGGCTTGTTCGTCGAGTTCCTCGGCCGGCCCGCCTCCGTCTTTCGCGGGCCGGCTTATTTTGCCTACCGGCTCGGGTGTCCGATCCTGCCGGGCGCCATTTTCCGCCAGGCCGACGGTATGCACCGACTCACCGTGGCGGCGCCCCTGTTTCCGGATCCGACCTGGGACGAGGAAACCGCCGTCAGGCGTCTGACCGAGCAGCACACCCGCGCGCTGGCCCGGTTCATCTACCAGGCGCCGGAGCAGTATTTCTGGGTGCACCGGCGCTGGAAGACCCAACCCTAGGTCGGATCGACCCGGCTACTCGCTCGTCTGGAACCCGATCTCGTTCTGTCCCGCCTCTCCCTTAAATTTGATTTCCCCGTGGGTGTTCTCGTACCGTTCCAGGTTCATTGCTAGGGTTCGGTGAAGAGCCTTCGCGTTCTGCGGCGTCATCACGATCCGGGAAAACACGCGGGCCTTGGCCAGGCCCGGCAAGAGC
>CAZAHC010000239.1:0-5547 GCA_964484595.1 uncultured Fibrobacteraceae bacterium
CAGGAAGGCGTGTCGCAGCCGTCGGAGGCCCTGATCTTCCACGTTCACCCTCACGGTGTCGAAGAACCGGTCGATGGCGGGGCCGAACCGGGAGAGCTGCTCGAAAATGGCCACGTAGTCGCCGCTTTCCTCCTGGGCAACAAGGGAGGGAATGGCTGCAACCACTTGTTTTTTAAGATCTTGTTCGGCGGGTGCGGTCAAGGCGGCGAACGATTCGCCGGCCACCCCCTCCCCACCGGCCTGCCAGCGGGTCAGGCAGCCGGCGAGGTCCTCCTCGGCCAGGATCTGGCCTTCCAGGATGTTCTTGCACCTCTTGAAGCCGGTGGCGAGCAGCAGGAAATCCTCCTGGTGGCGGAAACCGGCCAGGGCCTCGATCCAGGCCACCGCGTCGGTGGGATCGCCGCCGTGAGCAGGCAGCACCGCTCGCACCAGCTCGGGCACGCAACCCCGATCCTCGACCAGCAGCCGGGAAAACCGGGTCAGGATGAATGTTTTCAGCTCGGCGGCCACAGGCCGCAGATCCCGCTCTCCGGCAAGGGGAGTGAACAGGGCCAGGGCATTTTCCAGAAATTCCCGCAGATCGATGCGCGCCTGCAGATCCAGGACGATCCGCAACAGGGCGCGGGCTTGCCGGCGCAGGGCGTAGGGATCCTTCGCCCCGGTGGGGACGAAACCCGCCAGCCAGCAACCGGCCAGGGTGTCGAGGCGATCGGCGGCGGCGAGGACGGAGCTGACCGCATCGCCCGGCAGTTCCCCGCCGGCGACCCGGGGCAAGTAGTGCCTCTCGATGGCCCGGCACACGGCAACGCTCTCCCCGGCCCGCTCGGCGTAGCGAGCCCCGATGATCCCTTCCAGGCGGGTGAATTCCTTGCCGTCCTTGATCATCTCGCTGACAAGATCGCTCTTGCACAGGGCTGCGGCCCGCAGGGCGTCGGCGGGAACCGGCCCGCCGCTGCCCAGACCATCCTCCCAGAGCCGGGACACCAGCTCCTGCAGGCGTCGGATCTTGTCCGCGAGAGACCCGAAGCCCTCGATCCAGGTGACGTTCTGCAGGCTGGCGGCGTGCTGATCGGGACTTTTCTGCTGATCGAACTGCCAGTAGAAGAGGGCGTCGGCGAGGCGGGCCCGCAGGACCCGCTCGTTGCCCAGCCGCACCCGGTCCAGGGCCAAGTCTCCCCCGTCGCGCACGGCCGCAAACAGCGGCAGCAGCTTCGAGTCGGTCTTCCGGACCACCGCGAAGTAGCGCTGATGCGCCTTCAGGGCGGTGACGATGACTTCCTCGGGAAGCTCGAAGAACTCGGCCTCGTACGACCCCAGGAACGGGGTCGGGTTTTCACAGAGGAAGACGACCTCGGTCAGGAGTTCTTCGTCCCGGAGCCAGTCCGTGTCCGCGGACCGAGCGGCCAGGACCTCGGCCAGGCCGGCCTCGATCAGCCGTCTCCTTTCGGCCTGATCGGTGACGACGCCGTTTTCCCGGAGCGCCGAAAGGTACTGCTCGGCGGAGTCGATGGTCACCTGGCGATCCCCGGCCAGGGTCCGATGGCCGCGGCTCTCCCGGCCGGCCTTCAAGTCGCCCAGCTCGACCGGCACCACCTCCTCGCCCAGCAGGACAATCAACCATTGCAGGGGCCGGGCGTACTGCAGATCACTCTCCCCCCAGCGCATCACCTTCGGAAACGGCAGCTTCAGGACCAGTTCGGGCAGGCTTTCGGCCAGCACCGCGGCGGCCGGCCGGCCGGCCTCGACCTTCCGGGCGGCCAGGAATTCACCACTTTCGGCGGTCAGGGTGAAGCAGGCGGCAAGATCGACACCGTTCTTGCGGGCAAAGCCCAGACCAGCGGCGGTCGGCTCACCATTCTCGTCATAGGCCACCGACAGGGGAGGGCCCTTCACCTCGCGGGTCCGATCTGGCTGGCGCACCGCCAGCTCCCGGCAGAGCAAGGCCAGACGGCGGGGCGCGGCGAAGACCTCCACCTCGCCGTGGCCGAGGCGTTCCGCCTCCAGCAGGGCTAGGAAACCCTCGCGCAGGGCGGTCACCGCCGCCGGCAGGAAACGGGCGGGGATCTCCTCGCTGCCCACCTCCAGGAGGAAGGGCAGCCTGGCGATCGCGACCTCGTCCGGAGTTGCCGAAGACTCGGCGCGACCGGCGCCGGACCCATCACTCCTGGGATTCATTGGCTTCCTTTCGGGCCAGCAACGGAAACCCCATCTCCTCGCGGGAGGCGACGTACGCGGCCGCCACCCGTCGCGCCAGATTGCGGACCCGGGCGATGTAACCGGTCCGCTCGGTCACGGAGATGGCGCCCCGGGCCTCGAGCACGTTGAAGATGTGGCTGCACTTGACGAGCGCGTCGTAGCCGGGGAAAACCAGGCCGGCGGCGATCAGCTCCTCGGCCTCGCGTTCCTTGTCCGCGAAGTGGCGGCGGTACATCTCCACGTCCGCCTTTTCAAAATTGAAGACCGAGTACTCGCGTTCGAATTGCCCCTGCAGCTCTCCCCAGGTCAACCCGCCGCCCCAGCGCAGATCCTTGACGTGGTCCACCTCCTGCAGGAACATGCACAGACGCAGCAGGCCGTAGGTGAGCTCCACCGAGACCGGATCCAGCCGCACGCCACCCACCTGCTGGAAGTACGTGAACTGGGACACCTCCATCCCGTCCACCCAGACCTCCCAGCCCAGGCCGGCCGCCCCGAGGGTCGGGGACTCCCAGTCGTCCTCGACGAAGCGGATGTCGTGGTCCGTCGGTTCGATCCCGATCGCCCGCAGCGACTCCAGGTAGACGTCCTGGCTGTTCAGGGGACTCGGTTTGAGGATCACCTGGTACTGCAGGAACTGGTGGACGCGGTTGGGATTCTCGCCGTACCGGCCGTCCTTGGGCCGCTTGCTCGGCTCCACGTAGGCGACCTGCCACGGCTCCGGGCCGAGCACCCGCAGGAAGGTGTTGGGATTGAAGGTCCCGGCGCCGACCTCCGAGTTGTAGGGCTGCACGATGACACATCCCTGCTCGCTCCAGAACTGCTGCAGCCTGGCGATCATGTCCTGGTAATCAATCATCGCGGCGATCCTCCTCGACCGAACCCAGGCCGGGCCGCTCGCACCGGGGCGGCGCCGGCCGCAGGAGATCCAGGGCGGTGGGCAACCGGTAACCCGGCAGGTGATAGGCCAGGAACCTGTGGAGCAGGATTCCCGTCTCCCTGGCCACGGCGCGCGCCAGCTCCACGGCGACGAGCTTGCCGGCGGACCCCTCGGCGAGTCCGCGCAGGGTGGCGAGGACTTCCGGCGCCAGCGTCCGCGCGGTGCCGCCGGTCGAGCGGGTCCCGCAGCGGGAACAGACCACGCCTCCCCCCGCCGGGTCGAACCAGCAGACCGGCCGCTCGTCCGACACGTTCCGGCCGCAGCCAATACACGCGTCAAGGGCCGGCCCCACACCCTGCAGCTCCAGCAGGGCCAGCTCAAAGGCGTAGTAGAGGGATGCCTCGCTCCCGGGGGCTGCGCATGATAACACCCGGACATAATCATGGCAAAGCGCAAAGAGCTGCCGTTCCTGGGCGTCGGAGGGGCGACAGCGGTCGACCAGCTCGACCGCCGCCAGCAGGAAAGCCGCCCGGTCGAGGCCGCCCTCCGCGGTCACAGGATCCAGCAGCACCGAGCCGGTCCGCAGGTACTGCAGCTCGCGCCCCGGGGCGAGGTTGAACTCCACGCTGACCAGCCGCCCCGGCTGGACCAGCGGCCGCAGCGCCGACCGGGGCCGGCGCGCCGACTTCGCCAGCACCCGCACGTAGCCGTGCTCCGCAGTCAGCAGCGAGGCGATCACGCTGGTCTCGCCGGTGGGCCAGGTCCTCAAAACGAGGGCGTCACCGGCAACCACGGGCTGGGGAAGCAGGGTCATGGCCCGGTGCCGGGCTGCAGACTCAGCAGGGCGGTGGCGAGGCCGAGGTAGATCAACAGCCCGATGATGTCGTTGGCGGTGGTGATGAAGGGTCCGGTGGCGACGGCCGGATCGGCGCCGAACCGTCTCAGCAGCAGGGGAATGCCGGTCCCGATCAGGGCCGCGAAGATAATCACCAAGAACATCGACAGGGCCAGGGCCACCGCCAGCGGGAGATCGCCCACGATCACGCCCGCGATCAGGAACAGGCAGCCGGCCACGATGCTGCCGGTGACCAGGGCGGTCACCAGCTCGCGCATGATGTGGCGCCCGACGTGATAGAAACTCATCTCCCCGGTGGCGAGCCCTCGCACCACAACCGAGCAGCTCTGGATGCCGATGTTGCCGGCGGTGGCCATGATCACCGGGATGAACAGCGCCAGGGCCACCGTCTCCTCGATTCCCTTCTGGAAATGCCGGAGCACCAGGACCGATCCGATCTGGCCGGCCAGCCCACCCAGCAACCAGGGGATGCGGGACCGGGCCACCCGCAGCGAGGATTGTTCACCGAACTCCTCGACGCTCAAGCCGGCCAGGCGGGAGATATCCTCGGTCGCCTCCTCCTCGAACACGTCCAGCACGTCGTCGGCCGTGATGCGGCCCACCAGCCGCTCTTCCCGGTCCACCACCGGCAGGCTGATCAGGTCGTGGGTCTTGCAGAAATGGGCCACCGCTTCCTGGTCCAGGTCCACGTCCACGAACAGCGGGTCGGCTTCCATGATCTGGTTGATGGGAGTGGTGGGCGTGGCCAGCAGCAGCTTCACCAGCGGCACGCGGCCCACCAGCCTCTCGGCCTCGTCGATGACGAAGATGAAATGCATCTGCTCGAGGTCGTCCTCGTCGAATCCCCGCACCGCGGCCACGGCGTCAGCGCAGGTGACGTCCGCGGTGACGGCCGCGTACTCCTTGCCCATCAGCCCGCCGGCGGTCTCGGGCTCGTACTGCAGGAGCTCTGTTACCTCGCCGCGCTCCTCCTCCTCCATGGCGGCGAGGATCTCCTGGGCCTGCTCGTCTTCGAGCTCGCCGATCAGGTCGGTGGCCTCGTCCGAGGGCATCTCCTCGATGAGGTCGGCGATCTCGTGGACGTTCAGCAGGGTGAACAGCGCGCTCAGGCTGCGATTGTCGATCTCGGCCAGGACCTCGGCCAGCGGGTCCGGCGGCAGCAGCTTCAGCACCCGGGCGGTGTCCTCCACGCTCAGTGGGCGCAGGACCTCCGACAGGTCACCGGGGGAGAGCTCCTGGGCGATCCGGGCCACCTCGGCGTCGTTGCCCGCCTCCAGGTGCTCCTCGAGCAGCTCGACGTACTCGCGCTGGGCGGCGGCGAGGTTCGCCGGGTCTAGGAAGCGTTCTTCCTGGCGCGCGGGGGCGGATGATTCCCGGCCCGGTTCGTTCAAGGGTTCCCCTCCTGGTGAGGATCGGAGGCGGGTGGCTGGCTCTCGTCCCCGGGATCGACGCTGGGAGCGGCGGGCGCCCGGTCGGGCGCCCCTGCCCGGTTGCCGCTGGCGCGGTGGGCCTCGTCCAGGGCACTGACCGCGGGCGTCAGCTCGGGCATGAGCTTCTGCAGCGTGACTCCCTGCTCGCCCGTCATCACCGAACCGCCGGAAATGATCAGCCGGAT
>CAZAHC010000240.1:0-5536 GCA_964484595.1 uncultured Fibrobacteraceae bacterium
GGTCCATGCTAGCCCTCCCGGCTGACCGGGCGGTACGACTTGCCGGCCTCGGTCACGGTGATGTCGACCAGGGCGGCCTCGCGGAGGGTGGCCAGGTCCGGAGCGTCCACCGGCCGACCGAGGCGGTCGCGGGTCAGGCTCTCCGGCGGACACGGCCGGCTGCTTGTGCGGCGATTGACCCGGGCGAGGCGCAGGTTGTGCGCTACCCAGAGGATGGTGATCAGGATACCCACCACCGCGAGGCCGGACAGGACCTTGATGGCCAGCGAGGTGCCGCCGCCGATCTCCTGCCCGCTGACGATATACCAGTAGTAGAGGAAGATTCCCCACAGCACGAGCGAGGCGAAGAAGTGCAGGAAGGTCTTCATGACAGGTCTGGCCTGACCGACTCAGGCGCGGACGGCGCCGCCTCGGGTTGACCTCCCCCGGGGGCGCGAGTAAACTTCAATCCTCTTACCGGGCTCCTCGGGTACCGCGAAACCCGGTTCTATCTTCGGCCAGATTCCCGGCAAGGTAATGGAAACCTGAGCCATGGAAAAGGTGAGAGCGTGAAAGCCTACCAGATTCGCGCCCGGTTTTTGGAATTTTTCGCCCAGCGGGGGCACGAGATCGTCCCCTCCTCGAGCCTGGTGCCGCAGGACGATCCGACCCTCCTGTTCGCCAACGCGGGCATGAACCAGTTCAAGGCGGTCCTGCTGGGCCTGGAGAAACGGAGCTACGTCCGCGCCGCCTCGGTCCAGAAGTGCATGCGGGTCACCGGCAAGCACAACGACCTCGAGGAGGTGGGCCAGGACGCCCGCCACCACACCTTCTTCGAGATGCTCGGCAACTGGTCCTTCGGCGATTACTACAAGCGGGAGTCCATCGGCTGGGGCTGGGAGTTTCTCACCGCCGAGATGGGAATCCCCGCGGACCGCCTCTGGGCCTCCGTCTACAAGGACGACGACGAGTCCTTCGCCATCTGGCGCGACGAGATCGGGGTGCCCCCCGAACGCATCAAGCGGTTGGGCGACATCGAGCAGGGGGACGAGGAGAACTTCTGGTCCATGGCCGAGACGGGACCCTGCGGACCGTGCGCGGAGATTTACTACGACCAGGGCGAGGGAATGGCCTGCGACCATCCGGACGGCTGTGCCCTCGGGGTCTGCGACTGCGACCGCTGGCTGGAGCTGTGGAACCATGTGTTCATGGAGTTCGACCGGGACGCGGCCGGCAAGCTCACCCCCCTGCCGATGAAGAGCGTGGATACCGGTCTGGGCTTCGAGCGCCTGGTGGCGGTGATGCAAGGGGTAAAGAGCAACTACGAAACTGACCTGTTCACGCCGCTCGTCGAAAGGGTGGCCGAGCTGTGCGGCAAATCTGCCCGCGGGAAGGCGCGGGTTTCGATGCAGGTCATAGCGGATCATGCCCGGGCGGTTTGCTTCACCCTGGCCGACGGGGCGGTACCCAGCAACGAGGGCCGGGGTTACGTGGTGCGTCGTATCCTGCGGCGGGCGGCGCGGCACGGGCGGTTGCTCGACCTCCGTGAACCGTTCTTGTGGCGGGTGGCGGAGGAGGTGATCGCCGGTCTGGGCGACGTCTACCCCGAGCTGGTCGCCGGCAAGGAACGGGTGCTGAAAACGACTCGCCTCGAGGAGGAGCGGTTCAATCGTACCCTGGACAGCGGCCTGCAGATCTACGCCGAGATCCGGGACCGGATGCGCCGGGAGAAGCGCACCCAGGTCTCCGGCCCAGAGGCCTTCAAGCTGCACGACACTTACGGGTTCCCGGTCGACCTGACCGCCGTCGTCGCCGGCGAGGACGGCTTCACGGTCGATCAGGAGGGCTTCGCCGACTGCATGGACCGCCAGCGGGCCTGCAGCGGCAACGAGCGGAGGTACCGCGAGGGAATCGGTCCCTGGCTACCGGTCTGTGATGGTTTCCAGGCCGGGCAGGGACGGGCCCGGTTCGTCGGCTACGAGAAGCTCAGCGCGGAGACGACGATCCTGGCCGTCCGGGAGGGCGGCCAGACCGAGGATTGTCTGCCCGCCAGCCACGTTCTCTTCGCCGAGACCCCTTTCTACGCCGAGGCCGGCGGGCAGGTCGGCGACGTCGGGACGATCCTCCTGCTGCCGGCCGGGAAGACTCTCGAGGTCCGGACCACCATCGATTCCGCCGAGGGTCCGGTCTGCGTGGTGGAAGGGCGGGCCGAGGATCTCCTGCCGGAGCTGCAGCAGGCTGCGAGTGCCCGGCTCCAGGTCCATCCCTCTACCCGCCGGGCGACCATGCGTCACCACACCGCCACCCACCTGCTGCAGGCCGCCCTGCGCCTGGTGATCGGCGACCATGTCGAGCAGGCGGGCAGCGTGGTGGCACCGGAAAAGCTGCGGTTCGATTTCCGCCACGACAGCCCGCTGAGCGAAAAGGAGATCCGTCAGGTCGAGGGTATCGTCAACGCCCGGATCCTGGCCAATCTGCCCGTGATCGTGCACCAGGAAGTTCCCCTGACCGAAGCCAGGCGGCGAGGGGCGGTGGCGCTGTTCGGAGAGAAATACGGGGACCAGGTTCGCCTGGTCGAGGTACTCGGCGGCGGGGTGAGTGAGGAGACGTCCGGCGAGGCGGCGGCCCCCTTCTCGCTCGAGCTCTGCGGTGGCACCCACTGCTCGCGCACCGGTGATCTGGGCCTGTTCCGCATTATCACCGAGGGCAGCAGCGCAGCCGGGGTGCGTCGCATCGAGGCCGTCGCCGGAGCCCGTACCCTGCAGCTGGTGGACCAGGAGCGGGCGGAACTGGCCGCCCTGGCCGGTTTGCTGCGGTCGGACGGGGCGCCGTTCAGCGAGCAGGTCCGTGATCTGATCGGTGAGCGGGATTCACTGCGCAAGCAGGTTCAAAGGCAGCAACAACAGTCCGCCCGGGAGGGCCTGACCGACGCCCTCGCCCAGCCGGTTAAGGTGGGGGATCTGAAGGTCGTCGTCGCCCGGGTGGCGGCCGACAGCCGGGATAGCCTGATGGAGCTGGGTGACCACGTGCGGGACAAGCTGGGCCGGGGGGTGGTGGTGCTGGCGGCCGAGTGGGAGGGCAAGGCGACCCTGATCGCCACGGTGACCGCCGACCTCGTGGCCGAGAAGAGGCTCCACGCCGGAGAAATCGTCAAGGCTCTCGCCAGCAAGGTTGGCGGCCGCGGCGGGGGGCGGCCCCACATGGCGCAGGCCGGCTTGCCCGACGCCGCCCGGATCGAGGAGGCGCTCGCCGTCGCCGTCGACGTTGTCGAGGAGTGCGACCGGGGATCCTGACCCTTCCCGATTCAGCGGGCGCGAGAGGTCGTGAGGGTGGGTTCCGGTTCCGCCATGCTGACCAGCTCTTGTGACCACTGCACCGCTTCCTCGTAAAGCGGGGGCAGGGCGCTCTCGTCGATCTGGCGACTCGCCAGGATCTCCGCCAGCCGATCCCAGTTTCCCTTCTCGTAGGCCTTGGCCAGTGCCAGCAGAGACCCGTACGGCGATTCCTCCCCCTTGATCGCCGCTTCGATTTCGGGGCCCACCGAGACCGAGGCCAGGATCTCCTCCTGGGTCTGGTCCATGATTGCGTGCAGGAGGGAGAACAGGCCGGTCAGGAAGATCTCGTCGGCGTTCTTCTGCTGTCCGAACAGGCCGGCGAGGTTTTCCGCGAAGCGGGCGCGGACCACGGTCTGCGTCAGCAAGGCCGGCTTCTGCTCGCTGAAACCGGTGGCCACCAGGACCACCACCCATCTCTTGAGCCGCTTCTCGCCCAGCATGACCAGGGCCTGCCGGATGCTGCGGATGCGGGTGCGCAGCCCGAAGAAGGCGGAATTGACGTAGCGCAGGAGCTTCAGCGAAAAGGTCGGATCCTGCTTGATGACCAGCTCGAGGCGTTCGATGTCCAGCTCGGACCGGAAGGCTTCCTGGATGAGCAGCAGGTCGGTGGCTTCGCGGGTGGGGGCGCGCCGGGCCGAGAGGATCTGCGGCTTGGCGAAGTAGTAACCCTGCAGGAGGGAGTAGCCCGCGGCGATGGCCTCGTCGCGCTCCTCGTGCGTCTCCACCTTCTCGGCGAGCATGGTCACGCCGCGCGGCTGGCAGACCTCGACGAACCGGCGGCGCTGGTCCGGATCGAGCCGCTGGAAGTCGACCTTGACGATGTCCACCAGGTCGGCGAAAGGCTCGAAGTCGTCCAGGGAGTGCATGTCGTCCAGGGCGAAGGCGTAACCGTCTTTTTTCAGTTGCCGGCAGGCGGTCATGACCTCCGGATCGGGCCGGATGGCTTCCAGCAGCTCGATGACGACCAGGTCCTGGGGCAGCAGGGTGGCGTAGCCGTTGACCAGCAGATCCCGGGTGAAGTTGATGAAGGCCGGCTTGCCGTCGGTCAGCTGGGAAAGCCCCATGTGGAAGAGACTGGTCCCGATCACCGACAGCGAGGCCTGATCGCCGTCATGGTGGGTGAAGAGGTTCTCCATGCCCGAACGGAAGAGCAGCTCGTAGCCGACAGTCCGTTGCTTGGTGTCGAGGATGGGTTGTCTGGCGACGTATACGGACATCGATCTCTCCATCGTTTTCCCGCCACGACGGTTTTTCCCGCCGGGATCGGGCGGGAAACACTGGGTCCCTGGTAGGATCGGGTCCTGGCGCTGGGAGTTGAGCGGGAATTTTCAGGCCGCCGCAACCGGAAACCGGAAGATGAGACTGCAGCAGGTCAGTCCGGCTTCCGCCTTTTGCAGCTCGGAGATGTCCAGGGTCCGGACCTGATAGCCGAGGTCGCTGACCCGGGCGGCCGTCCGGGGGTGGCTGGCGGGCAGCAGCACCGTCTCGCCGATCCGGAGGCAGTTGGCGGCCTCCGGCTCGGACCGGGGCACCGGCACCAGCTCGCAGCCGGCCAGCGGTGCGGTGTCCAGCCGGTCCGGGTTGACCAGCAGGGTTGCCTCGTCCAGAGCCGTGCAGGTGGCCTTCAGGTGCAGGCAATCGCGCAGGGGCACGGGCGTCACCTGGTACCCGTGGGGGGCGAGCAGGCCTTGCAGCGCCTCGGCCCCCGCCAGGTTGGTGCGGGTCGAGAGGCCGACGAAAAACCGGCGGCCCACCTGCAGGACATCGCCGCCGTCGAGGGTGGCGGGATCCTCAATCGGGAGGAGAGGGCGGTATTTCGCCAGCTCCTTCCCGATACCTGGCACTTCCGGCCGCCGGGAGGGAGCGCCCGGCCGGGTCAGGACCGCTACCTCGTCGACGACCACGGCCGTGTCCTCGACGAAGACGCTATCGGGCAAGGACCGGTTCACTGCCAGCTCCAAAACTTCGAGCCCGGCCCCGGTCAGGGCGGCACAGTACTGCTTGTGCTGCCGGCCGGCGAGTTCCAAATCGATCGGCTCCCGCTCGTAGTAGCTGAGCTCGCAGCGGTCGAGGTGGGGGGAAACCAGGTGGGTCAAGGCGATCTGCATGTTCAACCGTCCCTGGTAGCGCTGAGGACCTCGGCCGCCGCAGAGAAATCGTCGGGCCGGACGTAGAGGACATATCCGTAGCCTCCGCGGCCGTCGGTGACGCCGCTGGAAGCG
>CAZAHC010000241.1:0-5526 GCA_964484595.1 uncultured Fibrobacteraceae bacterium
AGCAACACAATATCGGCGGGGCCGGGAATCTGGTCGACCTCCGCATCAGGCGGAGGATCGCTAACCGACTCAGGGTCGACCGTTTCGAAGGCTCCGATATCGGGACCTTCCCCCTGGGGAACGGCCGCGCCCGTGATGTCGGTGTCGAAGCCGAGGTCCAGCCCGGCGTCGATGCAGCCCGACTCGCCATTCAGGTGAAAGTCCTCGGCCGAAAGGAAAGGGAAACCCGGCAGCAGAACGGTCCCCTGGTCCGTGACTCCCAGGCAGGCGAACTGCCCGGTTTCCCAGGCGCAGTTAGCCACCTCGGAGAAGCCGGTCGAATCGGCGCGAACCTGGATGTCGAGGCCATTTTCCCCGTAGAAGAGGCAGTTTTTCAGGACGCAACGCTGGAGGTCCGAGTCAAAAGGCCATCCATCGTCGTGGTGATAGAATGAATCCCCGCGGTGGCCGAACCCGCCCGAGATATTGTCCACGAACGTGCAGTTGAGGAGCTCGGCTCGCGGATAGCGACGTGACATGAAGGCGCCGCCCCAGCCCCGCATCGGGGAGGTGGCTCCCTCGAGGTCGTAACCGGCCTGGTTCTCCTGGAACAGACAATACTCGTAGACCGCCGTCTCGCCTGCGCAATCCTCGGGCCCGCCCCCTTTGTAAGAACCGCCACCGTTCAGGTAGGCGGTGTTGCGCAGGAAGGTACAGCGCCGGACCGTCGCCACCACGTACCGGCCGACATAAAGGCCGGCGCCGGAGGAGTTGTAGTTCTCGGCGAACAAGGTGTCCGTGACCTGAAGATCGTAGAGCCGCGTGGGGTCGTAACCCTTGACCAGGACCCCTCCGCCATCAGCGGCATAGGGGCCCACGGGGGGGTTTCCCTGGTTACCGATGATCCGGCTGTCGGTGATGGTCATCAGAAGGGTATCCTGCGGATCGATCGCCCCGTCCCGGCGCACGAACATGCCCGCCCCGGCTCCCCATTCGGCTAACCCGTTGGCGGCGCTCAGGTTGCCCACCACGTCACAATCCACCAGGGATACGACGGCGTTCTCGACGAGGATGCCGCCGCCGGGGCCTCCCAGGGAACGGTTGCTGTCGACGAGGCAGGAGGTCATCGCAAGCGAGCTGGGCTCCTGGTTGGACACCACCGCCAGGGCCCCTCCCCCGTTCGCCACCTGGCAGTCGTTGCGGGTGAACTCGCTACCTGAAATCTCGATTTGGTAACCGTCGCCCACGAAAACAGCGCCGCCGTTCCGGTCGGACACGTTGTCGCGGAAGCGACAATCCTGCACCGTCAGCACGAGCCCGTTCCCGGGACTCGCCGCCTGCAAGCAGCTGCCGCCATCGGGGACGCTGGTGGTGTGAAGATCCTGGAAGTCGCAGTCGAGGATGGTGACAGCGGTAATCAGGCCGGCCGTGTTGTCGACGACCAGCGCTGGCAGGTCGGTGCCCCCCACTTCGCCGAGAAAAGTGAGCCCCCTGATGGTCGTCTGCGCCACGGCGTCGTTGACGGCCAGCTGAGCGCCAGCTGCCATCTGCAGAATGCAATCCTCGCTGGCGCCGTCATGGTCCTGGTTGGCCAGGTACGCTGTCAGCACCACCGCGCCCGCGACCGTGTGGGGCTCCTTGTAGCAGAGCACCGAATCTGCAGCCCCGGCCTGGGTCAGGGCCAGAGCCAGCGTCGGGTAGCAGTTGGGCAGGGACCAGTCGCTGGGCAGGCTCGCGCCGGTGGCCAGCGAGCCCCCCACCCGAACGTGGAAGACATCGGCCGCGGATGGTGCAGCCGAGAGGAAGGCCGAAAACAGGGCCATGGCGATCAAGAGAGTGCGGGACTGGAGGCTCGAGGATCGACAGCACGGCCGGGGGAAGGAAGAGATCAGCATCGGGATATCCTCTCAAAAATGGACACAACCAGGGAAAGCCCATGGTACCAGGAAAAGAGGGGAACGTCAGCGCCCGTTCTCAATTTCATCGCCGCAGCACCACGCTCTCGCGGCCCAGCAACCGGCCGGCGGCCCGGACGGTGACCAGGTAGACCCCCGACGGGAGGCGGCGGCCGCGCTGGTCCAGGCCGTCCCAGTCGAGCCGGCCAGGGCCGGCCGCGGCGTCGACGGTCCGGGTGCAGACTCGCCGGCCGGAGACGGTCAGCACCTCGACGGTGACCTGCCGGGCGCGACCCAGCTCCCACCTGATCCGGGTCGTGCCGGGCGACGGATTGGGGTAAGGGGCCAGGGTGCGGCCCAGGGCGAACGGTCCCTGTCCCTCCTCGTCCGCCGGGCCGGTTTCCGGCTCTCCTGGCACGGCGGTCAGGTCGTCTAGGTCGAAGGCGAAGAAGCTGCGCCCGTAGGTGCCGGCGACCAGGGTCCGGCTGCCCGGCGTGTAGGCGAGCGACGTCACCACAACCCGCGGCAGGCCGGTGCCGACCGCACTCCAGCTCACCCCGCCGTTGTTAGTGGCGTAGACCCCGACGTCGGTCGCGACGTAGAGGTGGCCAGGATGATCAGGGTCGACGAACAGGTCGTTCGCGGGAGCCTCGGGCAGGTTGCCGGCGATGGGTTCCCAGGTCCCCCCCAGGTCAGTCGTCCGGAAGACGTGCGGCAGCGGTTCGGCCCAGCGGAAACCACTGATGGTGACGTAGGCGGTC
The DNA here is from genome assembly GCA_964484595.1 of uncultured Fibrobacteraceae bacterium. Lineage (GTDB taxonomy): Bacteria > Krumholzibacteriota > Krumholzibacteriia > LZORAL124-64-63 > LZORAL124-64-63 > CAZAHC01. The sequence goes on from CAZAHC010000241.1 coordinate 2,636, forward strand.
TCGCGGTCGCCGGGATCGCACCTGACCGACGTGATCCAGCGCTCGGGCAAGGCCGCCGACACGTCCGTCCAGCTGCCGCCGCCGCTGGTGGTCACCGACACGTGGCCGTCGTCGCTGCCTGCCCAGACCACCTGGCCATCCAGCGGCGAGACTGCCAGACAGGTCAGGGTGCCGCGCACTTGGCCGGGGTTGTCGAGATGGGGCCCGCCGGTCAGGTCGCCGCTCACTGCGGTCCAGGTCGTGTTGCCGGTGCTGCGATAGACCTTCTGGGTGCCGAAGTAGCGCCGGTCGGGATCGGTGGGATCCTGGCACAGGGGCGAGTTCCAGTTGCTCCGGTCGCCGTAGGGAATGCCCGAGGTGGCGGAGGACCAGCTGTAGCCGCCGTTGCCCGAGTAGTAGAGGTTGCCGTACTGGTACTGGGCCCAGATCCGGTTCGAGTCCAGCGGATGGACGAGAGACTGGAAACCGTCGCCGCCGAAGATCATCTCCCAATCGTCGTTGCTGCCGGTGAGGGTGCGGCAGGTCCCGTTGTCCTGCAGGCCGCAGTAACGCGCGTTCGGGTTGTTCGCGTCCAGGGCCAGCCGGTAGACCTGGCTCACCGGCAGGTCGGGCAGCTTCTGCCAGTTCAGGCCGGTGTCGTAGGAGCGGTAAACGCCGCCGTCGTTGCCGTTGTAGAGCCGGGGGCTGGGGCCGGGACCGAAGTCGAGGCCGTGGTGGTCCACATGCATGATGTCGCTGGCGTCGTGGTAGGAGTTGCCGCCGTTGGTGCTGCGCCAGAAGGTCAGGCCCAGCACGTAGATGATGTTGGGGTCGACGGGATGGGTGCGCACGTTGCCGAACCACCAGCCGTAGGAGGCGAAGACGTCGGCGAGGGCGCCGTCGTTGGTCTGCGCCCAGGTCATCCCGCCGTCGAGTGACTTGTACAGGCCGTCAAAGTAACCCACCCGGTCGGCGTAGATGGCGTGCATGACGGTGGGCTGGCTGGCGCAGAGGCTCAGGCCGATCCGGCCGCCGTTGGCCCCCGGCGCGGGCAGGCCACCGCCCACCAGGGACCAGCTGTCGCCGCCGTTGCTGGTGCGGTAGACGGCGCAGCCGGGCCCGCCGTAACTGTAGTACTCGGGCCGGCGGATCCGCTGCCACATGGCCGCGAAGAGGACGTCCGGGTTGTCCGGCCGCATAATAAGATCCACGCAGCCGGTCGAGTCGTTCACCGCCAGCACCTGCTCCCAGCTCGCGCCGCCGTTCAGGGTCCGGTAGACACCCCGGTCCGGACCGGTCTGCCACAGGTGGCCGCAGGCGGCGACGAAGATCCGCAGGGGGGCGGTCGGGTCGACGCGGATGCGGCCGATCGACCCGCTCTCCTCCAGACCCAGCGACTCCCAGGTATCCCCCTGGTCGAGGGAGCGGAAGATGCCGGCGCCGCCGTAGGCGACGCTGCCGCCGCCCGGGTTCACCTCGCCCGTGCCGACGTAAACCGTACTCGGATTGGAGGGGTCGAGGGCCACGGCGCCGACCGACAGCGACGGCTGGTCGTCGAACAGCGGCGTCCAGGTCAGACCCCCGTCACGGCTGCGCAGAACGCCGCCCTCCGCGGCGCCGGCGTACACGAGGTCGACGTCGGTCGGATCGACCGCGATGTCGGTCATGCGCCCGCCGATGTTGGTCGGCCCCCAGGCCTGCCAGGCGCCGCCGGAGCGGTCGCCGCCGGAGACGGCCTCGGCCCGCAGGATCTCCGCCTGCAGCTGGGCCCGCTGCCAGTCCAGGCGATCGATCTTGCCCCGGGGGAAGGCCCGCTCGAGGTAGAACCAGGGATTGGGAACGCGTGGCGGCAGGCCGTCGCCCGGCACCCGGGAAACGTGCTGCACCGCACCGTACCGCCGCTCCGGAGCACCCGCGCGGCGATCGCCCGGATCGAGGCCGAGGGCGAACAGGATCACCCCGAGCAGCAGGGCTGGAATGATTCGTATAGTTTTTTTAGCCATGATCCTTAGCTCCCGGGCAGAGGATTGCGACGGAACGGCGGCCGGGGGCCTTCCTCCCCTCCTTCGAACCCCTAATTATACCGGATTTTCGGAGGCGGACCAAGGGGGTGTCGGCAGGATAGACGGCGGCCGGGCGGCCGGAAAAACCGGGAATTCACGGATCAAGTCCCCCCTTTCCGAGCCGAAAACAAAAGCTGGATGGTCGGTTTTTGCCTGCTGGCCGGGGGTGATTCCTGCAACAAGCGTCCGTCAAAGGGGAATTTGCATGGAACTGACAATCGACAAGACGCGGTTCGACGAGCTGAAGGATTCCGGAAACCTCCCCTCCCCAACCGGGGTGGCCATGTCGGTGTTACGACTGACGGCCCAGGAATCCACGACCATCGAGGAGCTCGCGGCGGTCCTGCAGACCGACCCGGCCCTCTCTGGCAAGCTGCTCAAGTTCGCGAACTCCGCTCTGGCCACCGGCCGGAACCCGACCGCCTCGGTTTCCTAGGCCGTGATCCTGCTGGGCATAAGGACCGTTCGCCAGCTGGCCCTCGGCTTCTCGGTTCTCTCCAACTTCCGGAGCGGTCCCTGCGAGGGGTTCGAATACGACGATTTCTGGAGCCGGTCGCTGGGCACCGGCGTCGCCGCCCAGGCGCTCGCTACCCGGGTCAAGAAGATCTCGGCGGACGAGGCGTTCAGCTGCGGCCTGCTCTGCCAGATCGGCCGTCTCGGACTGGCCTGTGTCCACCCGCAAGCCTACGCCGAGCTGCTTAAGGAGTCTGCCGATCCTCTGCACAAGGACTTCATCAAGCTGGAGTACGAACAATTCGCCCTGGATCACAACCAGGTCACCAGCGCGCTCATGCTCGACTGGGGGATTCCCGAGACGTATGCCGAGGCGGCGCTGTACCACGAGGACCC
>CAZAHC010000242.1:0-5525 GCA_964484595.1 uncultured Fibrobacteraceae bacterium
AGTCAATCGGGTTCCAGTTGGCCGGGTCGCGCACCTGGGTTTTCCTCCTGGCCGGAAACGCAACCGGCGCCGAGCCTTCCGCGCCGGAGTCCCCGGTACGTCTCCATCCCCAGCTGGCGGATTGCCTTCAGGCCGCAGAGGCGGCCCGCTTCGGTCTCTTCCAGGATGTGGAAGGGTTGCAGGCGGTTGTTTTTTATCCCGCTCCCTGGGGGGGGTACCTCGCCCGGCTGGAGGTCGTGACTCCCGCGGGAGTGGTCTGGCGGGAACGCAACGTCTCGACCAGCACCTGGCGCCAGTGGCAGGCGCGGGTCGCCGCCCTCCTGGCCGGCGCCCCTGCCCTACCCGACAGCACTGCAGACGGCGTGGCACCGGCCGACACCCTGCCGCCCGACATCCCCCCGCCGGCCGACCGGATCCGGGTCTGGCCCGAGGTTCCCCTGCCGCCCGCCTTGCCCCGCGTCGCTCCGGCCGACACTCTCCCGCTCGCCATCCAGCCGATGAGCGGGCGCTGGTTCGTCCTCCTCGAGGTCGGCTACCGTCACAACACCAGCGAGTTCGGTCGGTACTTCAGCGACGAGGGCATGTTCGCCCTGACCTGGGGGCGGATGCTGGGCCGGGTGATGCCCTTCTTCGCCCTCGATGTCGGTTTCGGCGACATCACCAAGGCTTACGAGAGCATCACCGCCGACGGTCGCGCCAACACCTACGGCTTCGCCCTGGGCCTGCTGGTGCGGCAACCTCTCAGCGAGCGGGTCCAGTTCTACGCCAGCGGGGCGGGCGGGTACTTCATTCGCTCGCTCCAGTGGGGAGGGACCTTCTACGACCCCTACACCGGGACCTACGCGAGCGGGCTGGTCCAGGAACAGCAGGACTGGGGCACCGCCTTCCGCCTCGGTTTCCTGGTGCAGCGGAAGAGCCGGGACAAGGCGCGGTTCATCGACATCGGCGTCAGCCTGCAGACCACCCGCGCGGACGAGTGGATCGACGAGTTCGACGGGATCGATCCTCCGGTCAAGCTCCGGGCCGCCGGCCCGGATACCTGGTTGACCATCTCGGTTCGCTTCGGCGACAACCTCTAGCCCGGATTATTCACGAATGACCTACTGCGGCTGGTCAAATGCCTGCCAGAACACGCCTTCTCGGATCGGCTCGGTCAACGTACCGCAGTGGGTACGCCTCCCTCGCCGATCCTTGCGAGGTCGTGTTCTGGTAGGTATTTCCCTCACCCTCGCAACGGTCATTCATGAATAATCCGGGCTAGCGAACCCGCTGGGAGAAACCATGATCCTCAACGACCACTCCACCGCCGAGGCGCGCTTCCTGCAGGTTCACCTCGGCGGCGATCGGAATTTCAGCTACCTGCTGGGAGACCGGGAAACCGGCCGGGCCGCGGCCGTCGCTCCCGGGTTCGCGCCGGACGAGCTGTTCCGGATCGCGCAGGAGAATCAGCTCCGGATCGAACACATCCTGATAACCCACGGTCACGTCGACCACATCGGCGGGCTTACCCGGCTTGTCGAGCTGACGGGGGCCAGGGTTCACGCCGGCGCCGAGGAACGGGTGAAGGGCGCCGAACCGGTCCGGGACGGGCAGGAGCTGCTCCTCGGCGGGCAGATCGTGACCGTCCTCTGTACCCCCGGTCACAGTCCCGGCCACGCCTGCTACCTGTTCGCCGGCCGGCTGGTCACCGGCGACCTTCTCTTCTGCGGCAAGGTCGGCGGTACCGGCCTGTTCTTCGCCGGCTCCTCGGCCCGGGCCGAGTGGGATTCCCTGCACCGCCTGCTGACCTTACCGGAGCAGACCCTTGTATTCCCCGGCCACGACTACTACGGTGGCCTGGGCGAGATGGCCCAGTCCACGATCGGGTACGAGGCCGCCAACAACCCCTTCCTGCTATGCGCCGATTTTGACGCCTTCTGTGACCTGAAGGAAAACTGGCTCGCCTACAAGGAGGAGCACGGCATACGGTGAGCGACGAAGCGAAGACAAGCCCGGAAAGCGCCGCCAGCGCTGATTCCTTTTCCCTGGCGGACATCTCCCGCCGCCGGGTGTCCTCGCTGAACGATCCTGCCTGGCGGTGGTCTCTCGGCGCCAGCCTCCTGGGCCTGGTGGCCTGGGGTGTCCACCGGTTGCTGGGCGGTGATGTCTTCCTGGCCATCTGGGCCGTCGCCCTGCTGGCCGCCGGCGCCTGGTTCTGCGCGGTCCGTCTGCTGCTGCTGGACACCCGGGCTCGCCGGTTCTGGATGGTCTGGGTGATCCTCGGCCTGATCCCGCTAGCCGCCGCCGGCCCCGATCCCGACGGCCGGTATATCGCCCTTGGCATGTCCTCCGTTTTCCTGCTGTGCCGCCGGTACCGCCCGTACCGGCATCTCACCTCGGTGCGCCGGGCCGTGGTTTTCGGCCTGGGAATCCTGGCCCTGCTGGCGGTTTCGCTGGGCTGGGCATTCCCCTTCGGGGGCGCCGAGTCTCCCGCCCACGGTCTGGTGTTTGGCCGGCAGGTCTGGGGTTACGCCGTTGGTTCGCTCCGGCTGTTCTGGGTCTTTTCCCTGGTGCACCTCTTCTTCGGGATGCGGCTGCACTTCTTGCGTCTGAAGCCGAAGCTCGCGGTGAGCGGGCTCTTCATCGCCGCCTTTCCGGCACTCCTGCTGGTGATCTTCGGCCTGGTGGCCCTCTACGGCACCCTCGGCAGCAGCCGGGCCACCCGGGCCAAGGCCGTCTGTGACGATTGGCTCCGGCTGGCGGCTCGCTCCCAGACCTTGGCGGCGGACTCGGCGACGGTTCCTCCCGCGACGTTCGCCCCGGATTCCACCAGCTCCCCGTTCACGGTTTCCTTCGCCTGGCGGCGGGAAAAAGGTCGTCCCGTCGGCCGGGGCCAGATCCCGGACTGGGTGCCGCGGCTCGAGGAATCCCTCGCTGCCGAGGCACCGCCCGACACGGCGGAAGTGGCCGCCGACGAGGCGGCGTGGGTTCCCTGTGACACGACCGCCTACTTCTGCGTCGGCGAACAGATGTGGCTGCTGAACCTGCAAGGGGTGGGCACCGACGACCTGCGGATCGATGGTTTCCAGTTCGACGAGCAGGTGCTCGACCGCCTGTCAGTTCTTTTTCAGGCCGATGCAGGGCTGTACAGCAACCGCAACCTGGTGGTGGACGAGGAGGATCCGTCCCGGACCCTGGCGGCCCAGGCGGACAGCACCTACGGCCGGGTGGACATCCGGGGCCGGCTGGATCGTGACGCCCCGGCCGACTCCAGCGTCTCCTTCTTCGAGAAGAAGCTGGGCTTCGGCGGCGCCCTGTTCGAGGTGATCCGCCTGGGAGCGGATGGTCTCTACCTGGACGACGTGTTCCTGCACCTGCAGGTCAGCCTGGCCGGCCTGGGCCGGGAGTTCGTGACCGGCGAGCGGAACCTGAACCAGGTCATCGTGGCCGTGCTGGGCCTGCTGGCCGGGCTCTTCCTGCTGCTCGAGGCGATGGCGCTGTTCCTCGGCATCCGGATCACCAGCGGCATCACCTCGGCCGTGCGCTTGCTGCACGCCGGTACCAGGCGCCTCGCGACCGGCGATCTGGACACCCGGATCGAGATCCCCAACCAGGACGAGTTCGGGGATCTGGCCCTTTCCTTCAACGAGATGACCAGGGCGGTCAAGAAGGGCCGGGAGGAAGCGGTCGCCCGCGAGCGCCTCGAGCGCGAGCTGGAGACCGCCCGCGAGATCCAGGAACGGCTGCTGCCCCACGAGACGCCGGCCGTGCCGGGCTTCGAGATCACCGGCACCAGTCTGCCCAGCCGTCAGGTGGGGGGCGACTACTACGACTTCCTGGCCCAGGATAACGGGCGCCATGGTATCGCGATCGGCGACGTCTCCGGCAAGGGGATTCCGGCCGCCCTGCTGATGTCCAACCTGCAGGCCAGCCTCCAGGGACAAGTGATTCACCCGAGCAGCGTGTCCGAGGTTGTCTCCCGCGTGAACGACCTGCTGGTGCGCTCGACCGACCCCCACATGTTCGCCACCTTCTTCTACGGGGTTCTCGATTGCCGCGAGGGGACCTTCACCGTCTCCAACGCCGGTCACAACCCGCCGATCGTGCTCAGGGCGAGCGGGGCGGTGGAGCATCTGGAAGCCAACGGCATCCCGCTCGGCTGGCTGCCCGACCAGCAGTACGAGCAGCAGACGGTTCATCTGGCTGAAGGCGATGTGGTCGTCCTCTACACCGACGGGATCACCGAGGCGGTGGGGCCGCCCGACCAGGCGGAGGGGGAGCCTCATTCCTCACCGGTCAGCGAGGAGGAGGCCGCGGAGGATCCGGAGAACATGTTCGGCGAGGAGGCGTTGCTGACGGTGATCACGGAAAACGCCAACGCCTCGGCCCCGGGAATCAAGGACGCGATCCTCGCCGCGGTTGCCGCGCACACCGCCGGCATCCCCCAGTCGGACGACATCACCCTGGTGGTCATCAAGCGCCTGTCGGCCTGACCCGTCGGTTCCCACCGTCAGTGTCCTTGCGGTTTCCCTGGTCTCGGGCCGGGGGGGAGACTATACTCGGCAGCCATTGTGGCGTTTTTCCCTGGAGGAGTCCTCCCATGCCGAAGCGTGTACTCTCAGTACTGATCGTGGTGCTGATCGGCCTGCTGGCCCTGGCGTTCTTTCCCCAGGTGCGTCTGCCGGCGTGGCTGGACGAGCTGCTGCCCATCCTCATCCTGCTGAACGTGGTGGCGGTTGTAATCGGTCGGCTGCCCAAGATCGAGATCGAGCACAGCCCCGAGCTGCGCCGGCGGCGCCTGCTGAACTGGCTCCCGCTCGGGTTGACCTACTCGTTCCTCTACATGGGGCGTTACAACCTGAAGGTCAGCAAGTTCGCCTTCGAGGAAATGGCCGGCACCGACGGCGGGGTCATGATGGGCAACGATGCCTTCGGCTGGATCTTCGGCATCGGCACGGCGGTCTACGGGGTGTCGTTCCTGATCAACGGACCGCTGACCGACCGGTTCGGCGGCCGCTTCTCGATCCTCTGGGGCGCTGCCGGCGCCGCGGTGATGAACGTGGTGATGGGCCTGGTCTCTCTAAGCCTGCTGAACCAGGGGCCCGGCCACGCCTTCTTCGCCGGCAACTTCGTCTACGTCTTCTCGGTGCTCTACTCGCTGAACATGTACTTCCAGAGCTTCGGCGCGGTGGCGATCGTGAAGGTCAACGCCGGCTGGTTCCACGTCCGCGAACGGGGAGTGTTCGGCGCCATCTTCGGCGTCCTGATCTCGCTGGGTATCTACTTCGCCTTCGACCTGGGTTACACGATCCTGAACGGCCTGGGCCTGGTCTGGGTCTTCTTCATCCCCGCCATGGTGCTGGCCGTGTTCTGGGTGCTGGATTTGATCTGGGTGCGCAACCAGCCGAGCGAGGCGGGGCTGGCCGACTTCGACACCGCGGACGCTTCCAGCGGCGACGAGGGACCGCAGCTGAGCCCGGTGGACGTCTTCAAGATGATGCTGCGCAACCCGATCATCGTGACCATCGCCTGCATCGAGTTCTGCA
>CAZAHC010000243.1:0-5501 GCA_964484595.1 uncultured Fibrobacteraceae bacterium
GAAGAGCTGATCTTCGTGCAACCTCCTCCCCCGGGCCAGGGAACCGAACTCGCCGATCGTCTGGGGGAAAGCTGGGTGACCGGCAGCCTGCTGTACCGGGCTCTCGAGGGGAGCCTCGGCCCCAGGCTGGTCCTGGCGGATTCGGTTGCGATCACCTGGGCCAACAGCCTGCGGACCGCGCCGGCCGAGGCAATGGTCCTGGCGGACGGTGGCCCGCGTTTCCGCAACTGGGGCCGGACCACCCAGGCCCTGCTGATGCTCGGTCTGACGGAGGTGGCCCGGGGTCAATACGAGAGAGCGCGGATCCACCTGCTGCGCGGGGCAATCCTCTCACCCCAGACCATGCCGTTCTTCTACGACCCCGACCAGATGCTGGTGTCACCGGCCGAGGTCAAGGCTCGCGCCGCTGACTTCCGGGGTTTCCTCGCTCCCGGCCTCGACCGGGAGACTCGGGCCGAGGCGGAGGCCGGCCCCGGCCGGCCAACCCTATCCCGCCAAACCGAAGCCCTGCTGGAACTCTTCGACTGGCTGCTTTCGGTGTGCTGCAACGACTAGGTTGCCCCTAGGCGGGAAGCACCATATAGTACGAACCCTGGGCAATCAGCCGGACCAAACCAGCCCGAACACCGGCCCGAACCCAAACTCAACCGGGAGGACCTCGTGGACAGCATCGCCACTGCCCTGAACAGCGCCGTCGGCCCCTGGGACCTCGGTCAGCTCCTGTGGGCGTTTCTCGTCCTGGTGATCACCTTCGTTCTGCGCGCCGTCGTCATCTCGCTGCTGGGCAAGCGGTTGCAGAAGCTGACCCTGCGCACCCATACCCAGGCCGACGACCTCGCGGTCAAGGCCCTGCCCGGTCCGGTGGGGCTGCTGGTGGTGGCGGTGGGAATCTACGTAGCCTTTCGTTTATTGACGGTCGACTGGGAGAACATCCACCACACCGCCGGCCTGGTGTTCAGGGGGATCCTGACCGTAATCGTGGCCTGGATGATCTTCCGGCTGGTCGATGCCGTGGCCCTCGGCTTCCAGGAACTCGCCGCCCGGACCGACAGCAAGCTGGACGATCAGATCATTCCCCTGCTACGCAAGGCGGCCAAGGTGTTCATCGGGATCCTGGCCTTCGTCCTCACCGTCCAGAACCTGGGGTACTCCGTGAGCGGCCTGCTGGCGGGCCTGGGGATCGGCGGCCTGGCCTTCGCGCTGGCGGCCAAGGACACCGTCGCCAACGTGTTCGGCTCGCTCACCATCCTGATCGACCGGCCCTTCCGGGTCGGCGACTGGATCACCCTGGGCGGCGCCGACGGCGTGGTCGAGGAGATCGGCCTGCGCTCCACCCGGATCCGCACCTTCGCCAAGACGGTCGTCTCGATTCCAAACCAGGCCCTGGCCAACGCCACCGTCGAGAATCACAGCCTGATGCCCAAGCGCCGGGTGAAGATGACCGTGGGCGTGACCTACGACGCCACCCCGGACCAGATGCGCGAGGCCGTACGAAGGATCGAGGCCTACCTCGACGGGCACCAGGACGTCAGCCAGGAGTTCAAGCTGGTCAAGTTCACCGACTTCAACGACTCCAGCCTGGACATATTCCTCTACTACTTCACCGTGACCACGGACTGGAGCGAGCATCTCGCCCTGCGGCAGGAGGTGAACCTCGCGGTCATGGACATCCTGCAGGAACTCGGCCTGGAGATCGCCTTCCCCACCCGGACCGTGCACCTGGTGGAGGAAAAAGAACAGGAGGCCGAGGCCTGAGCCGGGAAGGCGGTTCTTCTGGCCCGAAGCGTGCTAGAGGTCAACCTGGGCGCCGAACGGCCGATCATCTTATACTGGTACTGTGCCGCCCTTTTCGTTTACGGAGGGATAAGATGAAAAGGACACCGCCGACATCCCCAGCTCACGCCATTACCCCTGTGGTTTTTGTTTTTCTCGGGATCTGCGGCCTGCTCGGCGCCGACCTGGCCGCCGCGGGGCCCTTTTCCCTGCCCGGATGCAACGACGAGATCCTGGCCCTGGCAGTCTACGACGGGCAGCTGGTGGCCGGCGGACGCTTCACGATGGCTGGCGACACGCCCGCGACGCGGATCGCCTGCTGGGACGGCTCGTCCTGGCAACCGCTGGGCAGCGGGGTCGCCGGCGTGAGGACCTACTCCGACAGCGGCGGCAACACGATCGAGATCCAGCCGGTCGTCTCGACGCTGGCCGTCTGGGGCGGCGATCTTGTCGTCGGCGGTTCCTTCACGACCGCCGGCGGGTTACCCGCCGCCTCGATCGCCCGCTGGGACGGGAGCAGCTGGCATGCCGTCGGAACGGGGTTCGGGGAGACCGTGACCCTCTACGGCGGCACCGGTGTCTTCTTCTACTTCCCCCCTCAGATTCACGGCCTGAGCACCTTCGCCGGCGACCTGGTCGCCGGCGGCCTCTTCGACGAGGCGGGCGGGGAGCACGCCTGGTACACCGCTAGCTGGAACGGGGCGGCCTGGTCGGCCCTCGGCGGCGGGATGAGCGGTCGCCTGCCTCCCCAGGTCTTCGCCGTGCTCGGCGTGGGGCTCGATCTCTACGCCGGCGGATCCTTCGTCACCGCCGACGGGACCCCGGCCAACAACATCGCCGGCTGGGACGGGCAGAAGTGGAACGCCCTGGGCGCGGGCGTCGGTCCGGACGAGCCGACAACCGCCGTGCGGTGCCTGGTCCAGTTCGGCGGCAACCTGTTCGCCGGGGGCGCCTTCGAGACCGCCGGCAGCGTCGCCGCCCGGAACATTGCCCGCTGGAACGGGAGTTCGTGGACCCATCTGGGTGAAGGGGTTACCAACGAGGTCAACGCCCTGGCGGTCTTCGAGGGAGCTCTCTTCGCCGGCGCCTTCCGCTGGGCAGGAGGAACCTGGACCAACGCCCTGCAGACCAACGGCCCGGTGAACGCCCTGGCCGTCTACCACGCCAAGCTCATCGCCGCCGGTTCGTTCAACGTGATCGACGGGCGGCCCTGCCAGAACATCGGCTCCTGGCCCGACGAGCTCACACCAGTAACCCTGCTCTCCTTCCGCGCCGGGCGCCGGGACCGGGCGGCCCTGCTGCGCTGGCGGATCAACCAGGCCGGCGAACCGCTGCAGTTCCACGTCTGGCGGGAGGAAGACGCCGCCGCTCGCGTCCGGGTCAGCGCCCAGCCCGTTGCGGGCGACGACCGGTTCGAGTTCCTCGACCAGGACGCCCCCGCCGGCGCAGCCGAATACTGGCTCCAGGTCGCGAGCCCGGACGGGGACGGGCCCTGGCTGGGGCCGGCCACCCTGCCGGAGTGGACGCCGCCGGAGCTCTTCCTGGCTCAGAACCGGCCCAACCCCTTCAATCCCCGCACCACCTTCACCTTCACGGTGGCACGGAACGAGTGGGCGCGGCTGCGGATCTTCGACCCGGCCGGCGGCCTCGTGGCCACCCTGGCCGAGGGCGAGTTCCTGGCCGGGGAGCATACAGTCGAGTGGGATGGGCAGGATCGGAACGGGCGGGAAGTCGCCTCGGGTGTGTACCTGGCCCGGCTCGAGACGCAGAGCCGGACCACCTCCCGGAAGATCACCCTGGCGCGCTAGCAGACCTCCTCCACGCGCCACTGCGAGGCCAGCCAGAGCCCGATGACCTCGACCTTGGGATAGGTCTCCTTGAGGAAGGCCACGCTCTGCTCGAGCTGGTCGAGCTGCTGGCTGCGGGAGGCAGCATTGCTCTCGCAGTCGTAGTGGCCGACGACGGCGATGCTCCGTGAACCGTGCTCGAGGACCGAGACGTTCACCCGCTGCATTATCGAGGTCATCTTGGCCTGGTCCACCTGCTCGGCCAGGACCCGGCAGGGGGCGAGCTCGGTCACCACATCCACGTAACCGACCCCGAACCTCTCCTGCAGGAAGTTGATCACGGGAATCTGCACCCTGCCGTCGACGCAGTTGACAACCGTTCCGTAGCTCATCTTCCCCCCCTCTCGAACTGGCTAGATGGGCCTGGTCGCCTTTTTCAGCCACGCCCGGTGCTCCGGGTCCAGGTGCCGGCTCAGTTCCCGGTAGACGCTCCGGTGGTAAGCGTTCAACCACTGCCGCTGCTCGGGCCGCAATAACTTACGGTCCACCAGCTTCCGGTCGATCGGACAGAGCGTGACCGTCTCGAAACGGTACCACGGCTGGCCGTCGCTGCCGAGCTTCTTGTCATCGACCACCAGGGCCAGGTTCTCGGTGCGGATGCCGAACTTGCCGGCCTCGTAATGCCCGGGCTCGATCGAGAGCAGCATGCCCGGCTCCAGCGGCACGGTGGGGATGTCCTTCAGGCTGCAGGGCCCCTCGTGCACACCCAGGTACTGGCCGACGCCGTGGCCGGTGCCGTGGTTGTAGTTGGAGCGCGCCCGCCACAGCGGTCCGCGGGCGAACAGCTCGTGCCGCTGGCCCGTGGTCCCGGCCGGAAACGGCGTCGTGGTGCAGTCGATCAGCCCTTGCAGGACCCTGGTGAACATCTCCTTTTCCCGCCGGCTCGGCTTGCCGAGCGTGACGGTGCGGGTGATGTCGGTGGTGCCCTCCGGGTACTGGCCCCCCGAATCGGTCAGGTAGAGCCCGCGCGGCGTGAGCCTGGTGTCGCTCTCCGCCGACACCGCGTAGTGGATGATGGCGCCGTTGCCGCGATACCCGCTGATGGTCTCGAAGCTGAAGTCGAGGCAGGTCTTATCCTCCTGGCGGAACTCCTCCAGCTTGCGGGCGGCCGACATCTCGGTGACCTCGCCCCCGGGCACCGTCCGTTCCAGCCAGCGGAGGAACTTGACCATGGCCACCCCGTCGCGCACGTGGGCCGCCTGGATGTGGCTGATCTGGGTGGGGTTCTTGACCGCCTTGAGCAGGAACACCGGCGAGGGCGCCTGGACGATCTCCGCCCCGCGCAGCCGGTCCGTGACCCAGGCATTCGTCGTGGCGGGATCGATCAGCACGCTGGTCTTCCGCTTGCCCAGGGCCTGCAGCGCGGGCGCCACGGCGTCGTAGGGCGCGAACCTCGCCTGGCGCTTCAGGCCGCGCACGACCGCCGGGCCGACCTTCCGCGGGTCGGTGAAGATGGTGGCCGCCCGCTCGGTCACCACCGCGTAGGCGATGGCCACCGGCGTGTACTCGATGTCCAAGCTGCGGAGGTTGAACAGCCAGGCGATGGCGTCCAGGGCGCACAGGACATGGGCCCGGGCCCCGTGCTCCTTCATCGCCGCCCGCAGGCGGCTCAGCTTGTCGGCCGTACTCTCACCAGCGTACCTGACGCCGTGCAGCTTGATCGGGGCCAGCGATCGCTCAGGCCGGTCGGCCCAGAGCCGGTCCACCAGGTTGTACCGCGGGTATCGGATCCCGACCCCCAGTTCCTCGAAGACCTCGGCGAACCGTTCGGCCTCGGCGACCGAAAGGACCCGGGGATCCACGCCCAGGTGTTGCCCAGGTCGGAGCTGCCGCGCCGTCCAGTCGGCCAGATCGGGTGTCCCAGACCGGCCCAGCTTCATC
>CAZAHC010000244.1:0-5368 GCA_964484595.1 uncultured Fibrobacteraceae bacterium
GTTCTGGCGGGCATTTGACCAGCCGCAGTAGGCCATTCATGAATAATCCGGGCTAGCCCTCGTTTGACATGCCCGACCAGGCCTGGTAACTTCCGGGCCCGGTCGGGTTATCCCGCCGGCCGCGATGTAATACTCCTCTTGGCACGAATTTTTTGAATTTTTCGAGCGAGGGAGAAATCATGGAAAACGGCGGACTCACCCTGGGCATGATCGGTTCTTCCACCAAGGAAAACGAAAAGCGGGTCGCGATTCACCCCGCTCACTTCCCCGCCATCGACGCCGAGAGCCGGAAACGCGTGTTCGTGGAGAAAGGTTACGGAAAGAACTTCCGGATCGCTGACGAGGAGATTGCCCCGCAGGTGGCCGGCCTCCTAGAGCGCGAGGAGATCTTCGCCCACTGTGACATCGTCATGATCTTCAAGCCGACCGCCGCCGACTTTCCGTTCTTCCGCGAGGGCCAGGTGATGTGGGGAGCCCTGCATCTCGTGCAGGGCGTCGATATCACCCAGATGTCGATCGACAAGAAGCTCACCTGCATCGCCATGGAATCGATGTACATCTGGAAGCCCAACGGCGACCGGGGAGTGTGGCTCTTCCATTCACAGAGCGAGCTCGCCGGTTACTGCAGCGTCCTGCACTCGCTCCAGCTGCTGGGCACCAAGGGCTGGTACGACCAGCCCCGGAAGATCGCCGTCATCAGCTTCGGCGCCTCCGGCCGGGGTGCGATTCACGCCTGCAACGCCCTCGATTATTCCGACCTCACGGTCTTCACCATGCGCTCGCCCCAGGAGGTGCTCTGCACGATTCCCGGAGTGAAGTACGGCCAGTACGTCCGGGACCCCGAGGGCGGCCCGACGGTGATGTTCCCCGGGGAGGACGGGACCCTCGTGCCCTTCGCCGAGGAGCTGTCCCGCTTCGACATCATCGTCAACTGCGTCTTCCAGGACACCGACAATCCCTTCATGTTCGTGATGAACCAGGACCTGGACCGGTTCCGGAAGGGAACCCTGATCGTGGACGTGAGCTGTGATCGGGGCATGGGGTTCGAGTTCGCGCGCCCGACCACCTTCGACGATCCCATGTTCGAGGTCGGGAGGGGCGTGACCTATTACGCCGTCGACCACTCCCCTTCCCATCTCTTCAACACCGCCTCGCTGGAGCACAGCAAGGTTGCCTACCAGTACGTCCACGACATGCTCGGCGGCCCGGATGCCTGGCAAAACAACCCGACCATCGGCCGGGCGATCGAGATCGAGAAGGGCGTCGTCCAGCAGAAGAAGATCCTCAGTTACCAGGGCCGGGCGGAGGAGTACCCCCACACGCTGCGCTAGTCATGATTATTCGTTCATGATCCGGGCTAGCGCGTGCGCTGCCAGTCCGAGGCGGCGAAGTAGTGCTCCAGCTCCGCCATCAGCTCCTGGAGCTTGCAGCGCATGATGATCAGGTCGTGCTTGTTGCCCGCAGTGTCCTGGACGTAATCGCGCAGAACGGCTTCCCGGTGAAACCCGAGCCGGTCCACGATCTTCAGCGCGGCTGCCTGGGGCCGCATGACCTTGGCCACGATCTCCTCCACCCGCCGGCTGGCCGCCAGCAGGTAAAGTTCCCTGGCCAGCACCATGCCGAGCGACTTGCGCTGGTAGGGGCGCGACACGATCAGGCGCATCTCCGCCACGTGCCCCTTCCAGGAATAGCCGTCGGACTCCAGGGAGCCGTCCGCCACGATCTCGTCGTCGACCAGGACGATCAGGCGCTTGATCTTGTCGAAGGCCATGGCATCGATCCGGGCGGCCACGACTTCTTTCTTGGTGACGTCATTACGCAGGTAGCTCCTGTCCTCGGCCGGCAGGGAGCGGAAGAAGGCAAGCGAACTCTCGACATCGTTCGGCTCTAGTTCTCTGATCAAGACCTCGGTACCGTCTTTCAGTTGAACAGTCTTTTCCATTTTCACCCCTCCTGCCAGACCGACGAAGCCGGGCAGACTTTCCCGCCGCAGTTTCGCCGTTTGATCGGAAAACCCGGGTTAACCTGGTCTCAATAACCAAGTTAACCAGAAACCCCAGGGTTCGCCCCTTGCCGGCCGGCGGGCGCCCTGGTTCTTGCCTCGGTCGGGGCAGCATTGTAGGGTCCCAGGGTTCGCTGGTTCCCTGGCCGCCTCGTAGGTTTCAGCCATGCCGATGACAAAACGTGAAGTCGCGCTAGTCGTCTTGCTGAGCCTCCTTTCCGCCCAGTGTGGCCGCGCCCCCGACGGACTGCAGGGGCGGCTCGCGGAGGGGACCTCGAAGGAGCGGGAGATCTCCGCCGGGCAGTCACACCGCTGGGAACTGGTCATCGAGCAGGACCAGTTCGTCGCGGTCGAGGTGGCCCCGCACGACATCGATCTTGTGGTCAAGATCCACGACAGCCGGGGGGGGCTGCACAAGGAGGTGAACCGGACCGGGAGCGGCGCCGCCGAGTACGCCGGCTGGATCCCCGACAGTCCCGGTCGCTGGTCGGTCGAGATCCTCCCCTGGGAAACCAACCAGCCGGGCACCTACACGATCGCCTGGACCGACCGACGTCCGGCGACCGACACCGACCGCCGGTTGCAGCGGGCCGATGCCGACCTCGCGGCCGCGGTTCACTTTCACGAGGAGTTCCGGCTGGCCGCCGCGGAGTCCCTGCAGGCGGTCGCCGCCGAAATCTACCTGGCCGAGCTGGGAGGGTCGGATCCCCGCTTCACGTTCGCACTGCTGAAAAGGGCCGACCTTCACCTGTCCGGGGGCCTGTACGCGGAGGCCCGGCAGGAGGCGACCCGGGCCCTCGACGGCCGGGTGGCGCGGTACGGCCGGAGCCACCCCGAGCTGATCCCCGCCCTGCTGGCCCAGGCCGAGGCCTGTCGGTTGTCCGGATTGCCGGCGGAGGCCTCGCGCCCGGCCCTGCGGGCGCTCGAGATTGCCGAGGCCTGTCGGTTGTCCGGATTGCCGGCGGAGGCCTCGCGCCCGGCCCTGCGGGCGCTCGAGATTGCCGAGGCCAGCCTGCCGCCGAACCACGTGCAGGGGGCCGACATCCTGCGCGAACTCGCCCACCTGAAAACCGACGAGAACCGCTACGGTGAGGCCAACCTCATCCTGCACCGCGCCTTGCAGATCTACGAGGCCACCTTGCCGGCGGATCATCTGAAGGTCGCCGGCTGTCTGTTCGACCTGGCCAACTGCTACTCCGATCGGTTCGAGCTCGACGAGGCCGAGGGATTCCACCTGCAGGCGCTGGCCCGGGAGGAGAAGCTCCGCCTACCCGATCACCCCCGGCTGGCGACCAACTACACCCACCTGGGTGAGCTCTACCGGCTGAGGAAGGAATACGACAAGTCGGAGTACCACTTCGAGAAGGCCCTGGCGATCCAGGCCGAGTATTTCCCGGCGGATCACGTGGCCCTGGCCCCTGGCTTGTCGAGGCTCGGCACTCTCTACTACGAGCAGAACCGGTACGAGGACGCGATCCGGGCCTACCGGCGAGCCCTGGCCGCCCGGGAGAGGTGGCTGGGGCCGGATCATCCCGAGACGGCGGTCGTGCTGACCAACCTGGCCCGCACCCTGTTCTTCCAGGGAGAGACCCCGGCGCCGGAACTGCTGGCGATGGTCAATCGCACGATCAGGATCTACGACACCTCCCGGGTGCTGCCCGAGTATGGTTTCATCGCCTACCTGCAAAGAGGGTACCTGTTCATGGTGAACGGGGACCTGGATGCGGCCGTCGCCGATTTCGACCACGCCTTCGAGCGTCTCGATCGCTTCCGCCCCCACCTCGGCGGCAGTTTTTCCCGGGCCGTCTACTTCCAGTATTACATCCGCTTCTTCGACGACATGATCTTCGCCCTGTTCGCGGCCGGACGGACGGAGAAGGCCATCGATTACCTCGAGCGAACCCGGGCGCGGGTCCTACTCGACGAACTCGCCGCGAGCAAGGTGGATCTGCTCGCCAGCCTGCCGGAAGATCTCCGGAACGAGCTCACCGGTAACATCAGGAGGGCCGAGGCGGAGGTGACCGCCCTGCAGCAGCGCCTCTCGGTCACCGGCGCCGATTCTGCGGGCGGCCTGGGCGATCAACTTCTCGCGGCCCAGCGAGCGGCTCAGCAGGCCTACGACAACCTCCGCAACGCCAGCCCGATCTGGCGCGACCAGATAACCTCGGGGGGCCGACCGGTCCGTCTCCCCACGATCCAGAACGACCTGGTGCCTCCGGACGGCCTGATCCTCGTCTACCAGATCAGCCGCGACCGGGGCGCGCTGATCGTGATTCCCGGGCGAGGAGAGCCGGTAACCAATCACGAGCTGAAGATCGACGAGGGCCTGACCGCTCCCTTCGGCTTGACCGCGGGGGCGCCGGTGACGGCGGACGCGGTCGGCGCGATCCTGGCTCCCGGTCTCGCGGACAGCCAGGCCGTCGGTGTCGTTCGCCAGCTGGGGGATCCCAACCGGGGAACCCAGGGGCCCGGCGGACCGCCCGCGCCGCACCTGGTTTCCTATCTCCATGCCCTGCGCCGGACCCTGGTGCCGGACGAGGTCTGGACCCGGGTCGCCGCCGCCAGCGAGGTGATCATCGTGCCCGACGCCGATCTTCACCTGCTGCCCTTCGCCGCCCTCGTCGTCGAGAAGCCGGTCCCCGAAGGACCGCCGGAAAAAGTAACATTCTGGCTCGACACCGGGCCGGTTATTCGTTACGCCTCCTCCGCCACCTCGCTGTACAACCTCGAGCTGAGGGAAGGCTCGCACGTGATACCGCTCTTCGGCCGTGCTTACGTGCTGAGCCTCTCGAACCCCGCCTTCGACCGGGTGCAATCCGGCCTGGCGCCGCTGCCGGCCACGGCCTTCGAGACGGCCGCCATCCGCGAGGCTTTCCGGGAACTGGGCAAGGAGCAGGTCATCCTGAGCCTGCAGGAAGCGGAGGCGACCGAGAAGAACCTCCGGGATTCCCTCGCCGGGATGCGCTTCATCCATCTGGGCACACACGGGATCCTCCAGCAGGAGGACCGGAGACTGTACGCCTCCCTGGCCTTCTCGCCCGGCGCCGGCCAGGAGAACGACCCTGCCGACGACGGTTTCCTGCACCTGCACGAGATCTACGGTCTGAAGCTGCCCGACTGCGAGCTGGCCGTGCTCTCGGCCTGTCAGAGCAACGTGGGCTCGTACATCGAGGGAGAGGGCGTGCTGGCTCTTTCCCGCGCCTTCCTGGCCGCCGGCGCCCGGCGGGTCGTCGCCAGTCAGTGGTCCCTGGAGGATCGGTCCACCGCCGAGATCATCGGCGAGTTCTTCCGCCTGATCGGGGCCGCCGAACGGGACGGCCAGCGCATCGACTACGCCCACGCCCTGCGGGAGGCGAAGCTGAAGGT
>CAZAHC010000245.1:0-5294 GCA_964484595.1 uncultured Fibrobacteraceae bacterium
GGCCAAGCCCCCCTGAAAACCTTCGCGCTGCGCGAGGCGGTTTTCAGGGGGGCTTGGCCTTCTGCCCGCCGTGCCTGGTGAACCAGCGGCGCCGGGGTCCGTGATCAGACCTGCGCCGCGTCCTTGGGGTTGACGGCGAAGGAGAGCTTACCCCGCTCGACGCCGATCAGGAGCCGACAGTTGCCCGTGACCTCGCCGCGCAGCAGCTTCTCGCTCAGCGGATCCTCCAGGTACTTCTGGATGGCGCGGCGCAGCGGGCGGGCGCCCTGCTTGGGGTCGAAGCCCACGTCGCAGAGGAAAATCTTCGACTCGTCGGTGAACTCGAACTCGATGTCGAGGTTGCGCAGCCTGTCGTTCACCTCGCGCAGGAGGATGTCGACGATCTGCTTGATCTCCGGCTTGCCGAGCGAGTTGAAGGTGATGATCTCGTCGATCCGGTTCAGGAACTCGGGGCTGAAGGTCTTCTTGAGATCGGTCCGGATGTTGGCCTCGATGCGCTGGTCCTGGACCTCCGCCTCGTCGGCGCCGAAACCTACCCCGCCGCTGGCCTGGGTCCGCCGGCTGCCCACGTTGGAGGTCATGACCAGCACCGCGTTGCGGAAGTCGACCGTGCGGCCGAAGCTGTCGGTCAGGTTCCCGTCCTCGAGGACCTGCAGCAGGATGTTGAAGACATCGGGATGCGCCTTCTCGATCTCGTCCAGCAGGATCACCGAGTAGGGCTTGCGGCGCACCTTCTCGGTCAGCATGCCACCCTCGTCGTAGCCGACGTAACCCGGAGGCGCACCGACCAGGCGGGAGACGGAGAACTTCTCCATGTACTCGGACATGTCGACCCGGATCAGGGCCGCCTGGTCGCCGAACAGGAACTCGGTCAACCGCCGGGCGACCTCGGTCTTGCCCACGCCGGTGGGGCCGAGGAAGATGAACGAGCCGATGGGACGCCGCGGATCGCGCAGGCCGGCCCGGTTGCGCCGGATTGCCTTCGAGACCGCCTCAAGCGCCTCGTCCTGGCCGATGATCCAGTGCCGCAGCTCCCTCTCCATGCGCAGCAGTTTCTGGGTCTCCTCCTCCTCAACCTCGGCGACGGGAATGCCGGTGATGGCGGAGATGACGCGACAGACCAGGGAGGTGTCGACAATGGTCTGCTGCTCGTTCTTCTCGTCGTTCCAGTTCCGCTTGAGGTCGTTCAGCTTCTGCTTCAGCGCCTTCTCCTCGTCGCGGAAGCTGGCGGCCTTCTCGAACTCCTGGGCCTGGATGCAGGATTCCTTTTCCTTGACGATCTCCTCGACCTTCTCCTCGATCTCGCGCAGGTCCGGCGGAATCACCATCATCGAGAGCCTGGCCCGGCTGCCCGCCTCGTCGATCACGTCGATGGCCTTGTCAGGCAGGGCCCGGCCGCTGATGTAGCGGTTGGACAGGTACACGGTGGCGCGGATGGCGTCGTCGTCGAACTTGACCCGGTGATGCGCCTCGTAGCGATCGCGCAGGCCGAACAGGATGTCGATGGTCTCCTCCTCGGTGGGCGGATTGCCCATGATGGCCTGGAAGCGCCTTTCGAGGGCGCCGTCCTTCTCGATGTACTTCCGGTACTCGTCCAGGGTGGTGGCGCCGATGCACTGGATCTCACCGCGGCTCAGGGCGGGCTTGAGCATGTTCGAGGCGTCTATCGCCCCCTCGGCGCCGCCGGCGCCGACGATGGTGTGCAGCTCGTCGATGAACATGATGACGGCGTCCGATTCCCGGATCTCGGCCATGATCTGCTTGAGGCGCTCCTCGAATTGACCACGGTACTTGGTTCCCGCGACAACACTTGCGAGATCGAGGGTGACGATCTCCTTCTCGCGCAGCAGGGACGGCACCTTGTTCTCGACAATGCGGCTCGCGAGCCCCTCGGCGATCGCGGTCTTGCCCACACCGGGTTCACCGATGAGAACCGGGTTGTTCTTCTTGCGCCGGCTGAGAATCTGGACGACGCGCTCGATCTCCCGATCCCGACCTATGGTCGGGTCCAGCTTCCCCTCCCGGGCCAGATCGGTCATGTTGCGTCCGAATTGCTCGAGGACCGGCGTGTCCTTCTTCTGCTTCTTCTGCGAATCACCGCCCCGGGGGCCTGCCCCGAGGGCCTTCATGACCTCGCGCTTGACCCGCTCGTGCTCCGCCCCCAGCTCGCTGAGGACCCGGGCCGCCACGCCTTCGCCCTCGCGGATCAGGGCCAGCAGCAGGTGCTCCGTACCCACGTAGTTGTGGTTGTGGAGCCTGGCCTCGTCAATTGAGAGCTCGAGAACCTTCTTGGCGCGCGGGGTGAAGGGTATCTCGCCGATGCTCACGGGGCCGCTCTGGGGGGTCACCGATTCCTCGATGGCCTTCTGGATCCGCTCGAAGTCGATGCCGAGCCGCCGCAGGACGTTGGCCGCGATCCCTTCTCCTTCCCGGATGATTCCCAGCAGGAGGTGTTCGGTGCCGATGTAGTCGTGCTGCAGGCGACCCGCCTCGTCGCGGGCCAGGAACAGGACCTTGCGAACCCTCTGGGTGAATCGGTCGTTCATGCTGTGAAGCCTCCGTTCGCGTACCGATCTTGCCGGTTGGCGGGCAGGATCCACTCTATCAGACACACGAGCCCAACCGCAATATACGAGACCTCCAGGCCCCCCGCTAGGCGGCGCCCGGCGCGGACACCTTATTCTGATCGTACATTTCCGGGGCGGCTTGAGCAAAGGTCGGATCGGCCGCCGGGGCCGGGTCAGGCCAGCAGTCCCCGCAGATACTCCGCACGGGCGGCCGAGCGGTCCCTCCCCTTGAGGGCGCGGCCGGACCGGAGCTGGAGGTGTGCCGACTGCATGTGAACCATGGCGTTGTTCAGCAGCCGGGGCGCAACGGCGGGCAACAGACCCAGCGAGGTGCCCAGGCGCACGTGGTTCAAGCGGTCGAACGCCTCCCGGGTGGTGACCAGGCGCGCGTGGCGCAGGATGGCCAGGGAACGGTTGACCAGGTCGGCGATCCCCTGGGGGTCCTTTTCCTGCAGCTTCTCCCGGGCCAGCTTCTCGTACTGGATCACCTTGCTGACGTGCCGGGAAAAGTCGGTGGTCAGGCCGTCCTCGCTCCGGCCAAGCGTGCCCAGGTTCGAGACCTGGAACATGGCCCCGCGGACGGCGCTGCCCTCCCCGAAAAGGCCCCGCACCGTGAACTGGAGCTGGCGCAAGGAGTTGAGGATCTTCTCGATCTCCCCGGCCATGACCAGGCCGGGCAGGTGGATCAGGACCGAGAGCCGGAAACCCGTGCCCACGTTGGTGGGACAGGCGGTCAGGTAGCCGATGTCATCGCTGAAGGCGAAAGAGAGGGTCTCCTCCAGCTCGCTGTCCAGGGCGAGGGCGTCCTGGCAGGTGGCGAGCGGGTCGAAACCGGAGCGGAAGACCTGGATCCGGAGGTGATCCTCCTCGTTCACCATGATGCAGCGGCTCAGATCGGCCGAGACCAGCAAGGAGCGCTGCTGATCCCCGCCCACGAAGTCGGGGCTGGCCAGGTGCTTCTCTTGCAGGCAGCGGCGCTGGACCGCGGTGCAGTCCGCCATCTCGATAGCTCCACCGCCCGCGAAAGTCCCCCGGCCGACCACCTTGCCGATGACCTCCTGCCGGATGGCTGCCAGCTCCGGGGCCGGGGCGAAATGGGCGAAGCGACGCCCACGGAGGTTCCGCGCCAGGCGCACCCGGCTGGAGACGACGATCTCGGCTGCGGGTCCGGACCCGTCCAGCCAGCTCAGATCCCGGGCAGCGAAATCGTCGAAGCACATCGGGTCAATCCTCCCGGGCGGGAGCGCCGCCCTCCTCCTCGGGGTCGGGAGCCGCGGGATCGGATTCGTCGGCCAGGAGTTCCATCTGCCTCTCCTGCAGGCGAATCTCGTCGCGAATCCGGGCCGCCTCCTCGTAGTTCTCCTGGGCCACCGCCTCGTCGAGCAGCTGCTTCATCCGCGCGATCTCCCGGCGCAGGGAGGTGAGCGGGCCGTGTTCGCGGGGCACTTTCCCGAGATGGTTCACATCGCCGTGATACCGCCGCAACATCGGCAAAAGCTGCCGGCGGAAGGAGGCGTAGCAGGCGGAGCAGCCGAGCAGGCCCTTCTTTTGCAACTGGCCGTACTCGTAGCCGCAGACGTCGCAGACGAGGCGGGCCTTGGCCTGTGGCGCCTTCCCGGCGGAGCCGGTGGATAACATGCCGCCGAGAAACGATTCCAGGCCACCATGCGCCAGCGGGGAAACCTCGGCGGGCGTGATGCCCTCCTTTTCCGCGCACTCGGCGCAGATCCACTGGCTGGCCTTCTGCCCGTCAACGATCTCGATGTAGTGGATCGCTGCTTCCCGCTCACCGCAGACCTGGCACTTCAAGACCACTCTCCCTTTCCAGCGGCTCACGCCGCCATCAGCCGCCCCTGTTCCAGACGCAGCAGCCGGTCGGCGCGCGCGGCCAGTCCGAGGTCGTGCGTGACGATGACCAGGGAGGTCCCGTCCTCCCGCTTCAGATCGAACAGCAGCTCGCCGAGCTGCTCGCCCTTGGCGCGATCGAGATTTCCGAAGGGCTCGTCCGCCAGGACGATTTCGGGGCGGTTCATGAAGGCCCGGGCGACGGCCACCCGCTGCTGCTCGCCCCCGGACAGCTCCCCCGGCAAGTGCCCCGCCCGTTCGGCCAGTCCCAGCGCTTCCAGCAGTCGGCCCGCCCGGCGCTCCGCCTGCGGGTCGAGCCGGCCGGCAATCCGCACCGGCAGCAGTAGGTTTTCCAGCGCCGTGAAGTCGGGCAGCAGGAAGTGAAACTGGAAGACGAAGCCGAGGAAGCGATTCCGCCAGGCGGTCATCGCCGCGGCGCGATCGAGGGCCAGCTCCTCGCCCCGGTGCCGGATCCGGCCCGCGGTGGGGCTGTCCAGGCCACCCAGCAGGTTCAGCAGGGTGCTCTTGCCGGCGCCGCTGGGGCCGGTGACCGCCACCGCCTCGCCGGCCGCGAGCTGGAAATCACAGCCGTCCAGCACCACCACGTCCCCGTGGGGAGCGTGGTAGGTCTTGTTGATCCGTTCCGCTTCGAGCAACGCAGGCATCGCCGGACCTTCCGGAGGGACGACCAAGGAGCCTCAAGTATAACGGATAATCCACTTCGGCTTCAGCCGCGACCCCAACCAGCTCGGGAAAAGGGTGGACAGCAAGGTGATCACCATGGCCACGCCGGCCACGGCGAGGAAATCGCCCGCCTGGGCAACCACCGGCACGTGGTCGAGGAAGTACACGTCGCCCGGCAGCTTGAAGCCGAACCGCTCC
>CAZAHC010000246.1:0-5284 GCA_964484595.1 uncultured Fibrobacteraceae bacterium
CTCACCCCCCTGGCCGGGGTGGCCTCCGGGGTGACAATCGTCGGGGCCAGATATCCGCTGCTCAACGACGTCGTGAAACCGGGTGGACCGGCCCTGATCTCCAACCAGGTGATACAGTCTCCCTTGCTGATAACCGTGACGGGAGGCTCGCTGCTGGTCACGGTCGATCACCGGGAGTGGACCACGCCGCAGGGGAAGCGGGGGTAGGCTCTGCCTGACAAATCCTTTCTCGTCGCCAGTTCAGCCTGCCAATGGTGATAAAACGACACGAAGTCGGTCTCGCTGAACCCCTGTTGCGCCACCTCGCCCGGTGGCTGCTCGAGCGCGCTCCGAGGGCCGGGCGAGGGGACCTGACCGGCATCCTGATCCTGCTGCCGGCCGTGAGGGCCTGCGCCGGTCTCCAGCACGCCTTGCTGGAGGAGAGCGGCCGGGACGCCTTGCTGCTGCCCGATATCCTGACCCCCGAGCAGCTCGAATCCCGCCTGGCGGCCCGTCTGGGCCTGGGTGACGAGGGGATCCCGCCCGCCAGGCTGCGGGCCGTCCTGCTGGCCTCGCGCCTGGCCGGGTTACCCTGGCTGGCCGAGTTTCCCGCGAGCGCGCCGGGCCTGGCCGAGGAGCTGGTGGCGCTCTTCGACGAGATCCGGCGGAACTACCTGGCTGGCGAGCTGCTCGGCGACCGAGGCGGTCCGCATCCGGCCGAACTCGCGGGGGAGCCGGCGCGGCGGATCTTCCACCAGGACCTCTCGCGGATCCGGGAAGCATGGCGTCTGTACCGGCAGGTGGTCCCCCGCGACCGAACGGACCGCCTGCTGGCGGTCATCCAGGAAGTGGAGAAGGGAACCTGGCCGGGCCCGGGCTGGGATCTGGCTGTGGCGGCCGGGTTCTCGGATCTGGACCGGGCCACCGCCGCCCTGCTGCGCCTGGCCCTGGATCAGGCCGAGGCTCACCTGTTCGAACCCGGCGCCACCGATCCGCTCTCGCGGCTCTTCCTGCTGACGTACTCCGACCTCGCCAGCGAGGTCCATCCCCTCAGGTTGGCCCGGAAGGCTGCCGCCGTCCTGGCCGGGCCAGCCCCGACGGCCGCCGAAGCGGCCGCCCCGGCCGGCGCTACTTCGGCTGCGGCGCACCCCTTCCGGGAACGACTTCGCGCACTCGAGCCGGAGCTGGCTCGGCTGGCCGACGGCCCCGCCGTGGAGATGCTCGCCTGCGGTGATCCCGAGCACGAGAGCCGCACAGTCGCCGCCGTGGTCGGGGCCGAACTCGAGCGCCGGGCCGCAGGGGGCGGCGCCTGCGGGGAGCGACCGCCCCGGATCGCCGTGGCGACGGCGGATCTCGAGCTGGCTCGCCGCATCGTCGCCCAGCTACGCGATGCCGGGATCGAGGTCGACGATACCGCCGGCGTTCCGCTCTCCCAGCGGCCGGCCGGGCTGCTCGCCGGTCTTATCCTGCAAACGGCCGTCACCGGGTTCGGGCACCGGCCGTTGCTGGAACTGCTGATTCATCCCTTCGTGAGCCTCGGGCCGGAACCGGAGGAGCATCCCCTCTGGACCCTGCGTTTCGAGAAGATGATCCGCGGCGGCCAGCGGCCGCTCACCGGCCTGGCCGGATACCGGCGCCGGGCC
This sequence comes from uncultured Fibrobacteraceae bacterium, assembly GCA_964484595.1. Lineage (GTDB taxonomy): Bacteria > Krumholzibacteriota > Krumholzibacteriia > LZORAL124-64-63 > LZORAL124-64-63 > CAZAHC01. The sequence goes on from CAZAHC010000246.1 coordinate 1,623, forward strand.
GCCGAGTGGGACGCTCACGCCCGGCGCTCGGCTCGTCCTCGCGCCGGCCGGATGACGGCGTTCGTCGAGGCGGTCGGCCGCGCCCTGGTGCCCCTGAGCGACCTGGGGACCGGTCCTCGTTCCTGGGACGACCTGCTGGCCGCACTGGCCGGGGCCTGGGAGGCCGTGGCCCCGGGCCGGGCGCTGGACCCCGCCTCGCCACAGGAGGACGAGGCGGCGCTGGCCGGTCTGATCGCCGAGCTGACCGAAACCGCGGACCGCCTGCCCCCGACCACGCTGGAGGACTTCGCCGCCACCTTGCAGCGCCTGATCGCCGCCCGGACGGTGCGGCCCCATCGGCCGCGTTTCCTGCCCGTGCGGGTGACCGGTCTGATCGAGGCCCGGCTCGAGTCCTACGATCTGCTGGTCCTGGCGGGGATGAGCGAGGAGGTCTTCCCCGGGCGCCTCCCGCGGCCGGTGTTTCTGACCGACGCCGCTCGCCAGGCCGCCGGCCTGCCCGGCTGGCGGGATGGGATGGTCCTGAGGAGCGAGCTGTTCCTGCGGCTGCTGCACAATGCCGGGACGGTGGTCGTCACCTGGCCTGCCGAGCGTCTCGGCCAGCCGTCCCTGCCCTCACCCTTCGTGATCCGCCTGGGGATGAGCGGTTTCCTCGGGTGCACCTGGGCCAGGGCCGAGCCCCTGCTGCGCACCGAGGCGCCCCCCCTCGCCGATGTGGCCAGCGACCAGGCCCGGTTCCGCGCCGAACCCCCTGCGATCCCGGCCCGGCCCGGCTCCCGGAAGCTGGCGAAGCTCAGCCATAAAGCCCTGCAGAGCTACCGGGTCTGCCCCTACCGGTTCCTGCTCGAGCGCGGGTTCGGCCTGAAGGAAGAGGAAGAGGTGATCGAGGCCTTCCGGCGGCTGGACCACGGGAACCTCGTTCACGAGTGCATGCGTCGCTTCCTGGCCCCCGGCGGCAGGGGACAGGCGGCCCTGACCGCCGGTGACCTCGCTGCGGCCCAGGCGGTGTTGATCGAGACGGCGGTGACGGTTTTCGGCGAGGGGGCCGAGACCCTGCCGCAGAGGCTGCTGTGGGCGGAGGGCTTCGCCGGTACCGCCCGGTCGGTCGTGGAATTCGAGAGCGAGCGATTCGCGGCCGGCTGGCGACCCGCGGTCCTGGAAGGGAGCTTCGCCCTGGACCTCGGCCGGATTCGCGACTGGCTGGTCGCCGCGGGCGAGGCTGAGCCTCTCCCTCTCGACGAGGACGCCGCCGGCTTCCCCCTGGAGGGCAAGATCGATCGGATCGACGTTCTCGGTGAGGGTCCCTCGGTGGCGGTGATCGATTACAAGACCGGTCTCGCGCCCACCGCCCGGGCGGTCGCCGAGGGCGAGGACCTGCAGATCGTCCTCTACGCCCTCGCAGTCGAGGCCGGCCAGGTTGGCGATTCCGAACAGCACCTCACGCCGGGCGTTGCCTGGCAGGTCGCCGAGGGCGCCTACTACCGGTTCGACCGGAAAGGCAGCGGGTTCGGTCGCCAGCGTCCACACCTGGAAGGGAGCAGCCCCGAGGGCCGCCAGGTCCTGCGCCGGGGTGGGATGGAGATCATAAGGGCTGCCCTCGCCGCCCGGGATCGTGGGCGCCCCTATCCCTTGGTGCCGGAACACTGGCGGGAACCGCAGCCGGGAAGGCTGCCCTGCTCGATCTGTCCGTTCGATGCGATCTGCCGGCTGGAGGAGAGGGATAGACCCAGCCACCTGGAAGTGAAGTTCACGCGGGAGCTGACTGCCACTTGGCGAGGCTGAACGGCAACCCCGAGTCGATCGCCGCGGCGATCCGCGAGGCCACCGAGATCCAGCGGCGGGCAGCCGACCCGTCCGCCTCGGTCGTCCTGCGCGCCTCGGCGGGCGCCGGCAAGACCAAGGTCCTGGTGGATCGGTTCATCCGCCTTTGCCTGGCGGGCAGCCGACCCAAGGCGATCCTGGCCGTCACCTTCACCAGGAAGGCGGCCGTCGAGATCAAGGATCGCCTCCTGCGGCAAGCCCGGCGGTACGCCCTGCTCGAGCCGGCAGCCCTGACTGCGGAGCTGGCGGAACTGCTGGGTCGGCAACCGTCAGCGGCCGAGCGCCAGCGCGCCGGGCAGCTCTTCGAGGAAATCCTGGAGGATTTCGCCGGTCTGCAGGTCGGGACGATCCACTCCTTCTGCCAGCAGATCCTGAACCGCTTCGCCACCGAGGTGGGTCTCGATCCTGGGTTCGGCGTGCTGGAGAAGGAAGAGAATCTCTGGCAAGAGGCCCTGGACCATCTCGAGCGGGAGCTGGCTCCCGATCCGGAGGCGCGCGTCGAGCTGACCCGGCTGGGCTCCTCGCCGCTGGCCATCCGCGGCCGCCTGACCCGCCTGCGGCACGACCGGGTGAATCTCGAGCGCTGGCTGGAACAGGTGCGGGAAGAGACCGGCGCCCCGGCGCGGCTTGGCTTGTTGTCCCGGCTGGAAGCGGATCTACGGCAAGATCTCTTCGCCGGCACCATTCTCGCCGGTAACGACGATCCCCGGCTGGCGGATCTGGCCGGCCCCGCGGCCACCGCGGCCAGGGAGCTGGCCGAGGCCGGCCTCGGAGCGGTGGCCGCCGGGGAGCCCGAACCGACCCCGGGGTTCGCGAAGCAGGTCGCGGCCCTGCAACCGGCCCTGCGCGAAGCCGCGGCCTCTCTGCAGGCCGGGGGCACGGACGAGCAGGTGGCCGGGCTGCTTGACTCCCTGCGCGAGCTGCTGCTGACCAGGGAAGGCAAGCTGCGCCAGCTCCGGGGCAAGCAGGCGACCAAGGTCGCCCGGCAGGAGGCCTTTGCGGCCGCCGCCGCCCCGTTGCTGGGAATCCTGGGCCTGCAGGATCTTCTGGAGCTCTTCGGTTTCAACGTGTGCCTGCTGCGCGCATGGCTGCGGGCGCTGGACCTCTACGACGATCTGAAGCGGCGAGACCGCTGCCTCGATTTCCAGGACCTCGAACGGCTGGCCTGGACCCTTATGCAGGGCGAGGAGGCGCTGAACATCCAGTACCGCTTCGACGAGGCGATCGATCACCTGCTCGTCGACGAGTTCCAGGACACCAACCGCAACCAGTGGGAGGTCCTGCGGCCCTTCGCCGAGGAGTTCCTGGCCGGCGAGTCTGCGCGCCAGGTCCAGCGCACGGTCTTTCTCGTGGGGGATGTGAAGCAGTCCATCTACGGTTTTCGCGGCGCCGAACCGGAGGTTTTCGGGGAGGTGGCCAGGTGGCTGGCCCGTCAGTCAGGCCGGCCGCCGCTGACCCTGACCGCCAATTTCCGTAGCCTGCCGGCGGTGGTCGAGACGGTCGGGCGCCTGTTCACCTGCGATCCGCTGGCGGCGGCCCTGCCCGAGGGCGAGGCCGCTACCGCTGTCCAGGTCTCTCCCCGCACAGGGTCCGGGCAGGTGTTTTTCTTGCCGCCCTATCCGGCTGGCGACGATCCGGGAGCCGCCGAGCGGCGGGCCGCCGCGGCGACGGTGGAAATAGTGAAGTTCCTGACCGACGCACCTGGCGGCCGGACCGACCAGCCCCGCGAACCGCTTCGTTACGGCGACATCCTGGTTCTCTGCCGCACGCGGGCCCACATCCACACCTACGAGCAGGCGTTCCGCCGGGCGGAGATTCCCATCGTACCCGCCGGCCGGGGCATG
>CAZAHC010000247.1:0-5233 GCA_964484595.1 uncultured Fibrobacteraceae bacterium
GAAACACCGTTGGACTCTGGCCGAGTGTTTTCAGCGCGCCCTGAATTTCGCGGATCTCATTCGCGTCGACGAGGGGATTCGCGAGACGGTTCTTAAGAGCCTGGCCGCCGAGATGGATACGGGTTCTATCAAGAAGTCCAATCAATCCAGAATGGCCACTGGAATCCGCGAACAACTCGAGATCGGTAATTGTCTGAAGGTCTAAGTTCATTCGCTGGCCAAGGTTCATTTCACAGCTCTTTTTCAGTATCGCCGCAACAACCCTGTTTCCAGTCAGTTGGCAATTCGCGCCGACCCAGACAGGAAGCCTGCCGTTTAATCTACAACCACGGTGACCAGCGGCAGCCCGGCGAGGTACTCGGCACCGACCCGCTGCAGGTCGGCGAGGGTCAGCTCGTCGTAACCCGAGAGCATCCGCATGAATCGCGTCACGTCTCCGTCCAGCTCGGCCATGGCCAGGTAGTAGGCCTGGCTGATGCTGGACAGCTTGCGCATCATCCAGCGGCCCCGGCGGGCGCTGCGGATCCGGTCCAGCTCGTCCTGGCCGATGGTCAGGGGATCGAAATCGGCCACCATCTTGGCCAGCGCCAGCTCGCCTTCGTCCAGCCGCTCGCGAGGCGGATTGATCCAGGCGGTGAACGAGCCCTCCCCGTTGTAGGTCGCGACCGAGGCGCCCACGCTGTAGGAGAGTCCCCTGCTCTCGCGAAGTTCCCGCGCCAGGCGGTCGGAAAGGATGGCGGTCAGGATCTCCAGCGCCTTCTCGTCCTCCGGCGCCACGCGCAGCAGGGCGCCGAGTCGGATCGCAGCCATCTCTCCCCCCAGGCTGGCCGTTACCCGGTCCTCCGTCTCGGTCCGGGGCAAGGGGGGCAAGGGAGCGGTCGGCCGCCCCCGACCCGGCAGCAGGTCCTCCAGCCGGTCGGTCAGCTGCTGGTGCGCAAAAGGTGAGACGATCGAGAAGATGAGGTTCTCCGGGGCGAAGGCTCGCCGGTAGATGGTCCGGGTCTCGTCGTACGTGGCCTCGGCCATCGATTCGGGGCTGCCCTCTGCCGGCCTCACCAGGGGATGGCCGCCGTAGAGGGCCTCGCGCAGTAACTCGTTCGCTTGGCTCCGGGCGCTGCCGCGGTTCTTCTCCAGCAGCCTCACCTGCTCCTGGCACTCGCGCTCGAAGTCCAGGGCCGAGAAGCTGGCGTGCTGGGACATGTCGGCCAGGAGTTCGAGCACCTCCAGCCCGTTCTCGGCGGCGACCTCCACCCTGACGAAGCTGAACCTGCCGTTCGTGTAATAATCGTCCATCGGGATGTGCGGATTGTCGACCAGCTTCACCACCGCGCCCAGGCGCCGCAGCTTGCGAGACAGGCAGGTCTCGTCGCAACCACCGACGCCCTTGTCCAGCAGACGGTGCACGAGGTTCAAAACGCCGGGGCGACCCTCGTCCACGACCGCCCGGTTGCGCACGGTCAGGTGGATGGCCATCAGCGGCGAGACTGGATTCTGCTGGGTGACCAGGACCGCGCCGTTCTGCAGCACGGTGCGCTCGACCGGCAGGGGTTCGCCGCCGGCAGTGGGCTCGTCCCCCGGCCCGGCCGCGGATTCACCACCTGCGTCCTCTTCATCATCCGGGGCGACGGACATTCCCGCCTTGCGCATCGCCTCGAGCATCGCCGGCGGCACCTTCATCCCCGGGGGCAGCTTCAGGCCAGCCGGTGCGGGGGGACCGCCCGCCTCCGCGGCGGCGGCGTCCGGCTCGATCAGCACCGCCAGGCAGGGTGCCTCGATGAGATAGGCGCCGAGGACGCGGGCCACCTCCTCGGCCTCGACCTCGCTCAGGGAACCCAGATAGGAGATGAAGAAATCGACCCCACCCAGGGCGATGGGCTCGGCGGTGAAGATCCCGGTCATGCGCAGCTGCTCGCGCTGGAGCAAGGTCTCGGTCTCCTCCATATGGACGACCTCGAGCACATCCTCGTCGGTGAACCCGAACTCGAGGGCGGCCGTGCAGGCCTCCTGCACCAGGCGGTAAAAGCGCTCGGGATCGGCGGTGGCGGGCAGGGTGAACTTCAGGACCAGCCGGGCGAAGCCCTCCGCCTTTTCCCACCACACCGACAGCTCGGGTCGTTCCTCGGCCTCCAGATCCTCGATCGCGCGGGTCAGGATGCCGGTGGCCTCGGCGTCCAGCAGGTTGGCCAGGACCAGGAAGGGGAAGAAGTCGGGGGAGCCGTAACCCGGCGCATCGAAGGCGAGCGCGAGCACGCGCTCGGCGCCCCCGCGGCGCACCACGGTCCGGGTCCGATCCAGCAGATAGGCGAGCCGCAGGTCCGGGCGGCGGCTGTCGCCCGGCGGCACCGATCCGTAGTACTTCTCCAGCAGCTCGAGGGTCCGGTCCCGGTCGAAGTTGCCGGCCACCGTCAGCGTCATGTTGTTCGGCACGTAGTGGCGACGGTAGAAGGCGAACACATCGTCCCGCTCCATGTTCTCGATCGTGCTGCGGGTGCCCAGGGTGGGCAGGGCCAGGCTGGTGCCGGCGTACAGGACGTCCCGCAAGGTGCTGTCGGCGAAGTGGCCGGGGGTGTCGCGGCTCTGGACGATCTCGCCCAGGACGATCCCCTTCTCCTTGGCGAACTTGTCGGGGGGCAGGACCGAGTGAAAAAGCATCTGGGACTGGATCTTCAGGCCGGTCTCGATCTCCCCGGCGGGCAGGACCAGCATGTAGTTGGTGTAGAAGTCGGTCGTGTTGGCGTTGTTGTAGGCCCCGTGCCGGTCGGCCAGATCGTACAGCTCTTCCTGGGTGAACTGCTCGGTGCCGTTGAACAGCAGGTGCTCCAGCATGTGGCTCATGCCGCTGGTGCGGAAGTCCTCGTAGGCGGAACCGACCTCGACCTGCACGTACATCCCCACCATCGGCTGGGCCGGGTTGCGCATCAGGATCACCTGCAGGCCGTTCTCCAGCCTGAGGATCTCCACGTTGTCGGGCAGGTCGTGGAAAACCGGATCGAGCTGCTGCTGCAGGAAGCCGGTCTCCTCCCAGCCCCCTTCCGGGGCGATGGGCTGGCCCGTCGCGATCACCGGCCAGGCGAGACCCACCAGCAGCGCGAGCGCGACCTTCCCCTTCAGCTCGTTACCTCGTCTCATCGGTGCAGATCCTCCCCGCTTTCGCGCCGGCAGGCAGATGGGCGGTTACTGGTAGACGGCCTGGGCCCGGTCGACGATGCCGAGGAAATCGGCCGCCTGCAGGCTGGCCCCCCCGATCAGGCCGCCGTCCACGTCCGGCTGACTGAACAGGTCCTCGGCATTGGCGGGCTTGCAGCTGCCGCCGTAGAGAATGCGGATCCGCTCGGCCAGATCCGCTCCGAGCAGGTCCTGGACGATCCCCCGGCTCAGCGCGTGGATCTCCTGGGCGATCTCCGGGGTGGCCGTCTCGCCGGTGCCGATGGCCCAGACCGGCTCGTAGGCCAGGATGGTGTTGGCGGCGGTCACCTCCTTCAGGTGCGGCAGGACGCCCTCGAGCTGGGCCCTGACGACCTGCTCGGCCTGTCCGGCCCGGCGCTGCTCGATGACCTCGCCGAAGCAGAAGATGGCGACCAGCTGCGCCTCGTGGGCGCGGTCGATCTTGGCGACGAACAGCTCGTCGCTCTCCTGCTGGTACTGGCGCCGCTCGCTGTGGGCGACGATCACGTGGCCAGCGCCCGCCTCGGCCAGCATCGCGGCGGAGACCTCGCCGGTGAAGGCGCCGCTCGCCTCGGTGGCGCAGTCCTGAGCGCCCAGCAGCAGCGGCGAGTCCTTGACCATCTCCGCCACCGCCGGAATCGAGACAAAGGGCGGACAGACTAGCACGTCGCCCTGCAGGTCGAAGGCCCGCAACCCGTCCCGCACCTCGCGGCCCAGCTTCCGGGCCGCGCCCGGCCCCAGGTTCAGCTTCCAGTTTCCGGCCACCAGGTATCGACGCATGTCCTTCTCCTCTGTGTGCGTACGGGAGCCGTGGCTCGCCAGCCATCGCGCGGGGAATATCTCACCATATGGCCGGAATGTCCACCGGGAGGGGGGCGTTGGCCAGATTATCCAGCGGTGGTACGCCTTTTCCCGCGGGACCGGCTCAGCTCGAATCAGGGAACCAACCCGTCCTGCACCAGAGCCGCAAAGAGGGTGTTCGCGATCACCCGATATCCGGCGGGCGTGCAGTGTCCATCCTCCGGGAAGTACAGCTTCTGCCCCTCCTCTGCGAGGGCAATCTTCATTGCCGACAGGATATCAACGAAGGGGGCCCCGTTCCGGGCAGCCCACTGCGACAATCGCTTCGCGGGATAGGATCGATTACCCTTCCAGGGCGGCTTATGGGGAATATGGAAGAACAGGGTTTCTGCGCCGATACCGCGGGCGATGTTGATGATCTTCTCGTACTCGGCCTCGACCGTTCGCCAGTCATTTTCGTGGAAACCGTTTGGCTTGAAGACCTCGTTGAGCCGCGGTTTGTGATCCCGCTTGAACGCCCCGAGGACGTAACGGTGCAGGATCACTCGGCAGCAGTGGGAATGCAGGTAAAGGAACCTACCGATTCCCCCCAGCCGCCCGGCCTGCCGTGTTCGCAAGTATCCGGAATCGTCTACGGTTACCGCATCCACGCCCTTGAAGGTGTCGATGACATCGTTGGGAAGAAAGCCAACCAGCACGAGATCCGATTCGTACTTCACACCGTAATGCTCGAGCAACATCCGCTCCAGGGCAGGGAAATATCGTCCAGCCCCCGCCTTGATGATCTCTATCGGAGGATGGTCGCCTGGTCGGTCGTTGAGCATCTCTTCCAAGCGGAAAAGAAAGGTCTCCTCGAACTCCGCGCCGGCACCGTAGGTGAAGCTGTCACCGAGACCGAGGATCCGAAACACTCCAGCTGGCTTGATGAACTCGTGTTCGCGGTCCCGGAAGCCCTGGCTATTGTGGTTGAAGGAATACTCGAATTCGCCGCTGGGTGCGGTCCGTCTTTTGGCGACGTTCGGCCGGGGTTTGTAAGGGAGGACCGGATCCTCCATGAACACCCAGCGCTTGTTCAGCGGCGGGGCCAAGTTGAGAGCCCGGGTGGCGAATTCCAGGACTGAGACGGAAACCAGGACAACGCAGAACACGGCCAGGACGCGGGAAACGAAACGCTTGCGGCCGAACGAGCCCATCCCCCACCCTTTGCAGTCACCACCCCGCCGCCCCTGCCAACCGCCTGCCCCAGAGGATGAGCATCCGCACCCGC
>CAZAHC010000248.1:0-5227 GCA_964484595.1 uncultured Fibrobacteraceae bacterium
TGCGAGTGACTCGCTGCTCGACGATCTGAACGAGCCGGCCTATACGCGCAAGTACATGGACTGAGAGATGTCCCTGCTGGATAGGCTCTTCGGCCGTCGCACGGGAGACCCCTACGCCGAGGGAATCGCCCACTACGAGGCGGGCCGGTTTGCCGAGGCGGTCGACGCCCTGCGTCATGTCGCCGGCAAGCAGCGGAGCACTCCCGCCGGTTCGCTGGCTTCCTTTCATCTGCGCCTGGCCCTGGTCGCCCGGGGACGGGAGCTGCTGCGCGCCGGGCAGCCCACCGACGCCGTCGCTCCCCTGCAGGAAGCGGCCACCGCCTGGGAATCCTTTGCCGACCTGCAGTTCCTGCTCGGAACCGCCCAGGGTCTGATGGGTGACTGGACGGCCGCTCTGGCAAGCGCCCACGCCGCGGAACGCCTGAATCCGGACTACTGCGAGGCGAGATTGCTCGCCGCGTGCGCCCTGGTTCATCTCGGCCGGGAGCGCGAGGCTGCCGCGAGCCTGAACAAGCTGCTGGAATCCGGCCGGCGGGTCGACAATCCCCTGGTGACTACGTTGGCCCGGGCCGACGGCTACGACGAGCGGAACCTGCCGGCAAACCTCGATTCGCTGCTGGCCAGGGTGGCGGTCGGGGAGGACCGGGAAGCCGAGGTTGCTGCCGCGGTGGCGCTCTGTCGGGGTGGCCACTGGCAGCAGGGGGTCGCCAGGCTGCAGGACCTGGTCGCTCGCCACCCTGAGTACCCCGACTACCGGGTCAAGCTAGCGGCCGCGCTGTTCCAGGTGGGAGACTCGGCGGGGGCCCTGGCCGAGGTCGACCAGGCCCTGCGACTGAATCCCGCTTACCGTACCGCTTCCATTCTGAAGGCGCTGATCCTCGCCGATCATGGCCGCCTCGAGTCCGCCCACGAGGTCCTGGCCTTGGTGGAAGCCGCCGGCGAACCCGGCTCCCTGCGCGGGCAGGAAGACCTCCTGGCCGCCTACCTGGCGGGGGTGACCGGCTTGCTGACCGGCCGGACCGCGGCGGCCGCCGAAAGTCTGGCCGGCTGGGGAGAGATGACCAGCACCTTCCCCCGGGCGGAGCTCTTGCGAGTGGCCCTGGCGGACCTGGCCGGGAAGGAATCACGGGCCGCCGGCCTGCTGGAAGCGCTGGCGGGCGCCTGGCCCACCGACCCGGATTACCAGTACTTCTTCGCCTGCTTCCTGCTGCAGCAGGGGGATCAGAACGAGTTGCAGAAGGTGCTGGCGAGGTGGCCGACTCCGGATCCGGGGGCGGCGACCGATGACCGTCCCCTGCGCCTGACCGCCCGTCTCGCCCTGCAGGAGCTGAGGGATCCCGAGCTGCCGCCGGCAACCGCCGGTCCGCCGAGCCCCGCTTGGCGGCTTCTGGTGGCCGAGGATCTGGCCCGGCGCCGTCGCTGGCAGGAGTGCTGGCAGGAGACCTCGGCCCTGCTGGCCGCCGGAAACTGCACCGAGGAGGTGGTTCGCTTGCAGACCGAGGCCGCCGCCCACCAGGCGGACCGGGCTGACCTGCCCCCCGACTGGCTGCCCCCGGCAGTCCTGCCGTCCGCAGTTGTCCCCGCCCTGCTCTGGTACTACCACCGGCAGGAGAGGGCGGAGGAGGCCGAGCGACTTCTCGCCCGGTACCGCGACCTGCATCCGGAACAGCTGCGCTGGACCTGGCTGGCCCCGGCCTTCTGGCTGGATCCGGTCCGGCGCTGGATCGGTTGAGCCTGCCATGGCCGCCCCGGCGACACCCGCTTTCCTTTCCGACGAGAGGCTGCTGGTCGAGCCGAGACCTCGCGACTGGCGCCGTCGCCCGGGCTTCCTCCTGGTTTTTCCCAACAGCTACCGGGTGGGGATGTCCAACCTCGGTTTCCAGTTTCTCCTGCGCGAGATGCTGACCAGCCGGGCCGAGGTCTTCGACCGGGGTTTTTCACCACCGCCTCGGTCCGGGTCCCTGTTCCGACCGCCGGCGGATCAGGCCGCACCGCGATCCCTGGCGCTGGATCTGCCGTGGTCGGCCTTCCCGGTCCTGCTGGTATCGCTCAGCTTCGAGACCGACCAGCTCCTCTTCCTGCGGGCCCTCCGGGAGGCCGGGCTGCCCCTGCTGGCCGCCGACCGTTCGGGTCGTGATCCGCTGGTCGTCGTCGGGGGCAGTGGTGTCGCCTGCAATCCCTGCCCGGCCCTTGCCTGGGCCGATGCGGTGGTGCCTGGGGACGGCGAACCGGTGCTCCCCGCGCTCGGCGAGGAGCTTGCCCATTTCGCAAACGGCCGGCGGGGACGAACCGGAACCCTGGCCGCGGTGCGGGAGATACCGGGCGTGCTCACGGCGCAGGATCTGCCCGGCGATTCTCCCTGGGATCGTCCCGCCGTCGCCAGCCTGGATCCCGCGCCGGTCGCGACCGTGCTGGTTGGCAAGAAGACCGTCTTCCCCGACAGCGTGCTCTGCGAGCTGACCCGGGGCTGCCCCCGGGGCTGTCGATTCTGCCTCGCCAGCTTCGCCAATCGGCCGGTCCGTTTCCTGGGCCGAGCCGCCCTGGACTGGATCGCCGACCGCGTGGCGGCCGAACCTGGACTAGGCCTCGGACTTGTGGGGGCTTCCCTGGCCGATTTTCCGGACCTGGCGGGATTTTGTAACGATCTCCACCGGCGGAACCTGAGGTTCTCGACCAGCTCGCTGCGCCTGGACCGGATCGGGGTAGCCACCTTGCGCGCTCTTACCGCCGGCGGCCAGCGAACCCTGACCTTCGCCCCCGAGGCCGGAAGTGAACGGCTGCGCCGGGCCATCGGCAAGCCCCTCGGCGAAAGCCGGCTCGGGAGCGCCCTGCGCCTGCTCGCCGGCCTCCCCGCTGGCGAGGTCAAGCTGTACTTCATGGTCGGTTTGCCCGGCGAGACCGACGAGGACGTCGCCGCGATCGGCGACTTGCTGGCCACCGCCCAGGAGCTGTTCACTCGCGAGGGGCGGCGAGGCGCGGTGAAGGCAGGCGTGGCTCCCTTCGTTCCCAAGCCCTGGACCCCGCTGCAGTGGGCGCCCTTTGCGCCGGTGGGTTTGCTCGAGAAGAAGCTGCGGGCTTTGCAGAAGGTGGCCCGCAGGCTGGGGATGGGCCTGACCTGCGAGTCGGCGCGGACCGCGGAGGTCGAGGCGGTGCTCTCGGCCGGGGATCTCGGGCTGGGGGAGCGCCTGGTTGCCTTCATCGCCGGTGAAAGGGAGCGGTCCGGGGCCGCCGCCTTTCGGCAGGCCCTGGGGAGCAGGCACGGCCCCCTGGCTGAATTGCGGCGCGAGAAGGGATCCGATCACGGGTTCCCCTGGGATCGCTTGCAGATGGGGGTGAACAAGGTGGACCTGCGCCGCCAGTACGAAAAGGCAGTCCGGCAGGCTTGATCCGGGTTGACGATTCTGGTTTTTTCCAGTCGGCCGGGCTGTTAACTTACCCTCTGGAGAAAGCCGTCAGGCCGGCGGCCTGGTTGGAACCTGCGCCCTGCTGCTGGCGTTTCTCTCCGGCAAAAGCCCAGAAGAACCGGTGTCCTTCCTCTGCGTGGTTTCATGATTAGAATTCCCTCGCTTTCGCTGCTACTTGCTCTGGCCCTGCTGGCCTGGCCGGCCTCCGTCGGCGCCGGGACGGTGCAGATTCCGCCGCCCGAACCGCCGGTCGAGGGTGGGCGGGACATTTGCGCAGAGGCGGCGCGCCTGTTTCAGGCCGAGCGTCACCAGGAGGCCGAACCGCTTCTGTTGCGATGCCTGGAGAGCGAGGGGGAGCGGGGGGAAATCCTCGTCTATCTGACCGTGATCGCCCTCGAAAAAGGGAAGCTGTTCGATGCCGCCCGCTGGGGTGAACGCGCCGTTGCCGCTGATTCGGCCTCCGCCGACGCCCGCTACTGGTACGGCCGCGCCCTGATCGAGGGAGGCGAGACCACCGGTGCCAAGCGGCAGTGGGAGGCCGGAATCCGGCTGGCAGTCGACCACGTCGGCCTGCTGGAGGGCCTGGCCAGGCTGGCCCTCGCCGAGGGTGAGGACGGGCAGGCCTACGGCCTGTTGACCCATTTGCAACGGCAGGGGGTGGCTGAGGGCTGGGTCCACCGCCTGCTCTCGGAGCTGGCCAAGCGGAAGGGCCAGTGGGCGGAGGCGGCGCGTCACCTCCGCGACGCCCTGGCCCGGGAGGGAGAGGACCCGCGCGGTTTGCTGGCCGTCGGCGAGCTCAGCCTCCTGGCCGGAGACCATCAAGGCGCCGTCCCCGCCTACGAGCGGGCCGTCGAGCTCGAGCCCTCCGCCGAGACGCTGGGCGGCCTTGGCCAGGCCCTGTTTGCGGCCGATCGGCACGAGGAGGCGCTCGTGGCCCTGCGGCGGGCGGTCGACCTCGACCCAGAGCACGTCGGCAACCGCTTCAATCTCGCCAATCTCCTGGAGATTACGGGCCGGGTGGAGGAGGCGGACGCCCATTTCCGGGAGGTCGTGCGGCTCGACCCCGACGATCCGATGGGCCGGATTAACTTCGGACTCCATCTGGAGAAGCTGGGGCGCACGGTCGAGGCGCTGGAGCAGATCAGCGAGGCCGTGGCCCTCGATCCCTCGCTGCTCTGGGGGGTTGTGGTCAAGGCTCAGATCCTGGAGAAGCTCGGCAGGCACCGGCAAGCCATGGCCCTGATCGATACCCTGCTGGCCGCCGATTCGGAAAATACGGACCAGCTGACCGAGTGGCGCGGCCGGGTCGCGGCCGCCCTGGCCGAGGAGGAATCCGCCCGGTCGGCCGGCAAGTTCCTCCTGCTGCACATCGTGACCCCGGACAGCCAGGCGGTGGCCCTGATCCGTGAAGGGATCACCAGCGGCGTGGACTTCTCGGTGCTTGCGACCCGGTACAGCACCGGCACGACCGCCGCCCAGGGCGGGGATATCGGCTGGGTGGCGCCGGCGGACATGGTCGAACCGCTGCGGTCGGCCATCGAAACCCTGGCCCCGGACGAGATCAGCCCCCTCGTCGAGGCGAGGGGGCTGTATCACTTCTTCAAGAGAGTTCGCTAGACGGGTCCGCGGCCCGCTGCCGGGTCAGGTGATCTTCTTGACGGCGTTGGACCGGATGCAACGGGTGCAGACGTATCCCTTCTGAACCTTCCCGTCCATCTCGAACCTGATCTTCTGCAGGTTGGGCAGCCAGCGATGCCGGGTGAGGTTGTGGGCATGGCTGATGCGGTTGCCGTACTGGGGCCCTTTCCCGCAAACAGAGCATT
>CAZAHC010000249.1:0-5181 GCA_964484595.1 uncultured Fibrobacteraceae bacterium
AGTCTCCATTAAGTCAGGGCTTGACCGTGTCTGACTGAGTCTGATGGGAAACAGCGGGGCCAGGATCGGGCGTTTCCCTGGTGATGGGGGGAATCTGAGGCACAACCATCGGAGTGGAGGGTCACCGGACTCCCAGCTTCAGTACCGCGGCCTGTTGCAGGGTATCCCCACCCCGCAAGGCGACGACGCGCCAGTAGACGGCTTTGGCCAGCTCGTTCGGACCGAGCGACAGTTCGGTCTCCACACCGGTCTCCCACCGCGCCACCTCCAGCAGGTCCGCCCCGAACAGCAACACCCGGTAGCATTCCGCCTCGGGTACGGCCTGCCAGGTGAGCAGCACACCGCCGCCGTCCAGCGTCTCGGCCGTCGGCGCGAAGGCTTCCGCGGCCGCGTCCTCGTCGCCGCGCAGCACCGGCTCGCGCAGCCAGTCATCGCTTCGATCGGTGAAGACGGTCAGCCCGACGGCGACGGCCAGCATGGCCGCCAGCGCCGCCGCCCACCGCATCCCCGACCATCGCCACCACTCCGGCCGGACGACCGCGTCGTCCGCCCGGGCGACGGGCCCGGCCGCAGGCGTCGCACCGGCGCCGATCTCCGCCTGCAACACGCTGGCCAGCCGCGCCTCGGCGCTGGCCAGGTCCAGCCCCTTCGGCGGATCCTCCTGCGAGAGGAACCGTTCATAAGCCGCCAGCCGCGCCCGGCACCGCGGGCAGTTCGCCAGGTGGCCCCGCCGCGGATCGTCCGCCGCCAGTTCGGCGATCTCGCCCAGCCGTTCGATCGGGTAGCATCCCTCGCTCACGCGGATTCCTCCTCTTGCCGGTCCCGTCTTTCCCGCAGGGCCGAGCGCAGCTTGCGTCGGGCCCGCTGCAGGACCGCTCGAGCCCCGGTGGTCTCGGTGATTCCGAGAGTCACGGTGATCTGATCCACGGGCATCCTCTCGAAGCAGCGCAGGAAGAGCGCATCCTGCTCCACCTTGTCCAGCCGGTGGACGATCAGGTCGAACACCTCCTGCTCGTTTGTTCTTTCCTCCAGGTCCCGATCGGGCCTGCTGGGGGAGGCGATCTCCCCGTCGGGATCGATCCCCTCCTCGACCAGCAGGGCCGGGCGGCGCAGCTCGTCCAGGCACCGGTTGCGGGCGATGGCGAAGAGCCAGCTGCTGAACCTGGATCGCCCGTCGAACGTGGCCAGCTTGCGGTAGGCCTTGACCAGCACCTCCTGCGCCATGTCCAGCGCGTGCTCGTGATCGCGGACGTACCGGAAGCACCAGGTGTAAACGTGGGGCCGGTACCGGCCGAGCAGTTCCGAGGCGGCCTGGCGGCCGTCATTCCCGCCGGGATCCGCGAGCGCCTGCTGCAGCAGCGCGTCGTCTCCGAGATCTGTCCAGGCTCCGGTTTCCATGATGTTGGACGCGGGGAAAGGAGAAGAATCACAACGGCGAACAAGAATCAGCCTCATGATAGCAGATCGCAAACGAATGCGGGAAGCGCCATCCCCCGGGCGCCTCCCGCCGGTCCCATCCGGAGGAAGGGGGTACCTTCCGCGTCGTTCGCTACTTGAGCATCACCATTTTCCGCAGGTCGTACACCGCCAGCTCGACGGGCCCGGCCGTCGCCACGTCGAAGGCGACGGTCGTCAGGACGATCTTCATTGGGTTCCCCCTCGGTTGAACCCGGTTCTCCACATGGTCCGGGTCGTGAGGCCGGTACGACCGGAGCTTCCGGCCGCGGGACAGTCTTCGAGGGTTGGGACGGGAAGAGGGGTGAGAAATCGCAGGAAGCGGCAATTACGGCCGGAAATGTTCAGGCGCGCCGGCGACGACGGCGGAGCAGGACCAGGGCGAGGACCAGGCCGACGAGGGCCAGGCCCCCGGCCGCGGCGCCCCGGGGGAGCGCTTCGACGGCGAGGCGTTCCTCCAGACCCACGTCCACCGATCCGTCGCCGATCACCACGAAGCCCGCCCAGTAGAAGGGATGGGCCGTCGCCTCGTCCGCCCGCAGCGCAGCGCGTGCCTCCTCCAGCGCCGTGGCGACGGACCGGCCGCCGGCCAGTTCCCGGTAGAACCGGTCCATCAGCCGGGCCGTGGCCGCGTCCTCCACTGGCCAGAGGCTGGCGACCACCGCCGGCACTCCGGCGCCGAGGAATGCGCTCGACAACCCCAGCACGCCCTCGCCCGACAGCACCCGGCCCGAGCCGGTCTCGCAGGCCGACAGCACCGCCAGCCGGGCGTCCAGTCGCAGCGCGCCGATCTCGGCAGCCCGCAGGCGGCCGTCCGGGTCGTCCGGGTTGAAGACGATCTCCGAGGACCAGGGTCGCTGGTCGTCCAGGCGGGCGTGGGTGGCAAGGTGCAGCACCGCGTGGCCGGACAGGTCGTCCGGTGTCAGCGGCCGGTCCGGATCGGAATCCACCCGGACCGTCACGTCCCGGTACCGTCGCGAGAGGCGCCGGACCTCGCTCACCGCGCCGGGCATCGGCTCTCCGCCGGGGGTGCGGGAGCCGGCCAGCGCCAGGACCCCTGCGGGACCGTCTCCAGCCTCGGAATTCCCGCCGCGTTGCGCGGACAGGATGGCCGCCGAGGGCACGCGGCAGGTCGTGATCCGGTCGTCTTCCGCATCCGGTGCGAGGCACCCGGCGGGCAGCAGGTTCAGCGCTCCGTCCGGACAGAAGAGGATCCGGCGGCACCCGTCGGGCAGGGGGCCGCCCGCCAGCGACCGGCCGATCTGCCGGCCCGCCTCGAGCGCGGTGTCGCCGTCGTCTCCGGTCCGCGGGGGTCGAGCCATCAACTCGTGCAGCAGGCGGAGCCGGGGGGCCAGGTCGGGCGCCGCCGGCAGGAAGACCACCCGGCAATCCGTCGTGGTCATCAGGAAGACCACGCTTTCCTCCGGCCCCATGTAGGCGTCGAGAAACACCTCGTCCGGTCTCAGCACACGGGTCCGGAATTCCTCCAGGGAGGGCGGCGAGGTGACCGACGCCGCCCGATCGTCGGTGCGTGTGTCCCGCGAGAGGCGCTCGGCCAGGGTCCGGGCCTTGAAGATCTGCACGACCTCGAAAGCCTCCCGAACCCCTTCGGGGGTGGTTTCCCCGTCCGTCCCGCGGGCCAGCAAGCCCGCCAGCTGGGTGTAGATCATCCGGCCGGCCGCTCCGCGCTGCTCCCGCCACTCCGCATCCAGCGGTCGCTCGCGAGCGGACTCCCACACGGCCGCCGCCTCCTGCAGGCAGGCCAGTGCGCCGTCGGGCCGACCCGTTGCCCGGAGGCAGCGTGCCTGCCAGGCCAGCGCCTCGAGCAGCTGCATCAGCAGGCCCTCGGAACGGGCGGTCTCGGCCACCGACGCCAGCAACAGCAGCGCCAGGTCGGGCCGGCCCGTCTCCAGGTACCGCTGTCCCAGCGTCTGGTCGAAGGCCATTTGCTCGCCGGCGCTCAACCGGCCCTCGCCCCAGCCGGTCCGCTCTTCCAGCACCGCCAGGGCGGCCGCGGTGCTGTCCAGGGCGGCCAGACAGTCCGAGACGCCGATCAGGGCCTCGACCCGGCTCTTGAGTGCGACGGCTGCAGGCTCGAGCGCCTGCACCGCGCGGTAACGGACCATTGCCTGCCGGTATCGTCCCCGGTATCTCTCGACGGCTGCCAGCTGGATGAGCACGTGAGGCAGCAAGCTACGGAGACCTCCCGCCTCGGATTCGGCGAGCAGCACCTGCAGGTGTTCGGCGGCTTCTGCCGTCCGGCCCAGCTGCAGCAGGCAGATGCCGATGTTCGTGCCGGAGGTGACGGCGTCCTTGGTCTGGTCGAGCAGGCGCTGCAATTCGTTGGCCCGCTCGAAGTGCGCCAGGGCCACTCCCGGATCTCCCCGGGCGAACTCGACCGTGCCGAGGTTGTTCTCGGCCAGCGCCTCGGCCGCGTGATAGGGAATCTGCCGGGCCACCTCGGAGACCCGCCGGTAGGTGGCGACGGCCTCGTCGAACCGTCCGGAGGCCTGCAGGGCGGTCCCCTGACCGTTGAGGGCCCAGATCTCCGCCTGGCTGGATTCCAGCTCCCGGAAGAGGTCCGCCGCGCGCCGGTAGTCCTCGATGGCGGAGGCGATCCGGCCGACCCGGTGAGCCTGGTAGCCCAGGCCGACCCGGGCCCAGGCCTCGTGATAGCGGTCGTCACGGGCGGTCGCCATGGACAGGATGCGCCGGTACGCGTCCTCCGCCTCGTCGCCGCGGCCCAGCTGCTCGACGGCGTATCCGTACCAGCGCAGGGCGTCGCACAGGGCCAGCGTGTCGCGCAGGGCGCCAGCGAGTTCGATCGCCTCGGCGAGCAGCGGCTCGGCCTGCTGCGGCCTTCCGAACGAGGCCCACAGTCGTCCCAGCTTCGAGGCCAGCGGCATCTGGAGGGAGGAGTCGGTCGCCGCCCGGGCCTCGGCGAGAAGCGGTTCGATCAGGACCTCGACCGGTTCGACCTGCCGTGCCCTGTGCAGCGAGTCGATGCGAGCCAGCAGATCTCGCCGCTCGTCGGGAGCGAGTCCGCCGGAGACGTGCAAGGACGCAAGGAGGAGAACGGCCGTCAGGCACCCGACGGGAAGGAGACGGCGAGAGAGGAAGCGATGGTTCAGCGGCGCCATCCACCAATCCTACAACATTGGCGAACCACTTCGCCTCCGTTAATCTCGTCCAGGAACCCGCACGGCGGTTACAGGGGTCAGGTCAATCAGCAGCTGACGGAGGACGAGTTCCGGTATGATCGGGACTCATCGGCCTGGAGCCGAAAGTCCCTGAAGGGCAGGGCGGACGGATTTTCAGAAACCACGGGTACCCGGGCCGGCAAAAAAGCACCCGGGGTAGACAGATAGCAGAGTTTGAGGTGGCCACGGATTGGTGACCGATGTATTCTAAGAGCCAGAGGGACCCTCTGATCGGCCATACCGACTGGATTATCTCTCTCAAAGTCTCAGGACTTGTGCTTACAGGGCGAACCGGCCGAAAGCCGGCTCGCACTTGATGTCGGACCGGGGTGAGGCCGTCGGCGGCCCCCCGGGTTCTGGCATGAACCGTGCATGGTAGTTCAGCCTGGCGCTGAACCTGGAGATTCCCCCGACGGTCGGGGGATGTGGTCCGACACGCGGTCGGACTGGTTTGGAGCACGAGGGGCCTTCCGGATTAGGCCGGCGGTCCTGGGTGCTTGTCTTGGCCGGTGCAACCGGCAGTTGG
>CAZAHC010000250.1:0-5152 GCA_964484595.1 uncultured Fibrobacteraceae bacterium
ACTCCTCGCCCACCGCCTCGATCTTCTGCAGCCCCCGCGCGGCCAGGATGTCTACGAAGCGCCGGTGCATCAGCTCGACGCCAGCCAGGATCTGCGGCGACGCCGGTTCCTCGCCGTTGACGCCGGCCAGGGATTGCAGGGCGCGCTCGAAGTCGTCCAGCACTTCCAGAAGATCGCGCAGCAGGTCGGCCACCGCCAGGCGCCGGCCTTCGTCCAGGCCGCGGCGGGATCGCTTGCGGAAGTTGTCCAGCTCGGCCACCGAGCGCAACCAGCGTTCCTCGAACTCGTCCCTTTCCCGGCGCAGGATCTCCTCCGGGCTCGGGGCGGGCTCGGGAGCGGCAGCCTCCGTCTCGGCGCCACCCTCGTCGGGCCCGGCAGCCTCTTCGCTCTCGACGTCGGCGGCCTCGGCAGGCTGCTCGTCGGCAACGGGCTCGGCCTGGTCGGCGGGAGATCCCTCTGCCGCTGCGTCGGCGGCAGGCCGGCGGGAGCGGTCCTTCTTCTTGGCCATCGGCTGGACACCTCCGAATCTGCAAACGCCGGGCGGCGGGCCCGGTCAGCAAAGAATCCACCGCCGCAGGTCGCTCATGAATAGTCCGGGTATTGGGCCTGCATGGACCGGCGGATGACATCGATCCCGGAGACGGCCCGCTGGTACGGCATCCGCCGCGGGCCCAGAACCGCGAGGATCCCCTGGCGGCCGGCCACGCCGAAGGTCGAGCAGAGCAGGCTGAACGAGCGCAGATCGCCGATCGGATTCTCCGCCCCGATCCAGACGCCGAGCTGGCCGACGGACTCGCGACTCAACCGGTGGAGCGTCTCGCGCACCAGGCGCGGCGACTCGATGAACCGGATCAGCGCCTTGAGCAGCCCCGGCTCGCTGAACTCGGGCTCGTCCAGCAGGTCGGCCACCCCGCCCAGTTCGAGGTCACCCTCCTCCAGATCGTTGAACATTTCCCGCCCCCGCTCGGCGAGGTCACGGGCGCAGGCGCCGGCCGGGGTACCGGTGGCGAGGAAGGAGGGCAGGACACCGGTCCGGATCTCCGCCACGGTGCACCCGCAGATCCGCTCGGAAAGGATCCGGGAGGCCTCGTCAACCACCGCCCGCGGGAAATCGCGATCGAGGGTGACCTGGCCGGTCCGGACCAGGGCGTTCTCCAGGACCAGCACCATCAGGATGCGGCGACCCTCCTTGGGATACAGATCCATGCGCACGGCGCGAGCGGATTCCCAGGAAGGGCCGAGGACGATGCCGATGTTCGCCGACAGCTCGCTGAGCAGGGTGGCCAGGACCTTGATCAGGCCGCCGGCGGCGGCGGATTTCTGCAGGTCGGCCTCGATCATCTGGCGCACCCGGGGCGCGACTTCGAGCCCGCGCAACGACCAGGCGTTCAGGACACGATCGACGAACGCCCGGAACCCCTCATCGGTGGGCAGGCGACCGGCCGAGGTGTGTGGCTGGAGCAGGAACCCATCCTCCTCCAGGCACTTCATGACCGCCCTGATAGTGGCGGGGGAATAGGCTTTCCGGAGCAGACGGGCCACCAGCTGGGAACTGACGGGCTTGCCCGTCTCGATGTGGAGACGCACGACGGCGTCCAGAATTTCCATTTCCCTGGCGACTGATCTTTTCATTTCTCGCTCACGATTTGTCCGGCCGCCCGCAGGGCCGGGGCGGAGAGCCGCTCGCTCTCAGTGGATGATATCCCCGATCCGATTCAGCCGGGGCCGCAGCCGATCCTTGTCCCAGGACCAGTAGATGAACATCGCCTTGCCCTTGATCAGGTCCACGTCGAGGTCGCCCCAGTAGCGGCTGTCGGCGCTCCGGTAGCGGTTGTCCCCCATCATGAAGATGTGACCTTCCGGAACGAGGTACGGATCACGCCCCAGGCGAACTTCCCGGTCGGTCGGGAACCGGCGGTTGTACTCGCTCCCGCGCTCGTAGGCGGCGGGGTCGTGATAGGTGTGCGGCTTCGGGCAGCTGTCGGGCCGGCGCCAGTCCGGAACGCAGGAATGATCGCCGTCGAAGTCGCCGAAGTTGGATTCGTAGGCTTCGCCGTTGACGTAGAGAACCCCTCCACGAACCTCGACCCGGTCGCCCGCCACCGCCACGCACCGCTTGATGTAGTCGAGATTGGGGTCGTTGGGATACTGGAAGACGATGATGTCGCCCTGACGGGGTTGCCGCAAGGCCGGCAGCTTCAGGACCGGCAACCCCTCGATGAGGGTCTTGCCGAACACGCGGATCCGGTCGGGGGTCTTGGCGCCGTAGAGGAACTTGTTCACGAACAGGAAGTCGCCCACCAGGAGTGTCTTTTCCATCGACCCGGTGGGAATGCGGAAAGCCTGCAGCACGAACTGGCGCAGCACCAGGGCCAGCAGAACCGCCATCCCGATGGCTCGCACGTACTCCAGGACCCCGCGCCACCCCCGGCGGCGGGTCCGCTCGCGGGCTCGTTCCCTCTTGCTCATCTTGGCGGCGCTTGCCGTTGTATCTGCCATCGTCCACTCCACATCCAGATCACAGGTGGGGGAAAAAGAGAAGCCTGACCTCGCGGGACAATCCTACGTCCGCTCCCGGGCCCGGTTCCCCGTGTCGGTAATTATGTGCATTTTCACCGGCACTTTCAACACCCCGGGGCAAACCCGGAGTCCGGCTTCCCCTCTCCGCCTCAGAACCGGAAACCCCACCGCAGGACCATCACGGTCGGGCCGATCAGTTCCCCGCCGGGCGCCGCGGGGTCCGGCTCCTCGCCGCCGGGCCAGCTGGTCGGCACCGGCAACGGATCTTCCTCGAACCTGAAGAGATGGGCGCCGACATAGGCATCCAGGGCTATGATGAGCATCCCGCCCAGGGCCCACCAAGCGAAATCCCGCTTCCGCTCCCAGAACTCGTGGGCCTGTTCGTGGTACTCGTCGGTCCAGGGACCGGGTTCGCGCCGGTTGGCGAAATCCCGGGTGCGGCGGGCCTTGTGGTCGTACATGAGGAAGTGGCTCCAGTAGAACATCTGCACCGCGTAGGCCAGCCCGGCTCGCCAGCTGCTCTTGCTGTAGAGTTGGCCCCAGCCAGGGAACAGGGGGGTTATCAGGACGGCCCGGGTCGGACTGATGCTCGGGCGCAGCAACTCGGCCAGCGAAGGGTCGGCAGGCGGGGGGAGGGTATCGACGGAGGCGGTACCGAGACTGTCGGCCGCGGCGGGAACAGCGCCCCCGGCGGGGGTGTCCTCGGTTTCCTGGGCCAGGGCCGTACCCGCGGCCAGGACTGCCAGAACCGCACCCAGAAACACCACTTCCGCCCGACCTGTCACGTTCTCCTCCTCGGCCTCGCGCCCGCTGACAGGGACCGGTCCCTGGGGCTCAGCACGGCCAGACGGCCCGCGGCGAGCCGAATCCGGAAGCTGCCGGCTTGTAGCAGGGAAGGCTCCCCGTCCAGATGAACCGGCACCGGCTGCTCGATCGTGATCGTCGCCCCGCGGGCCCGCGGCCGGTGAACCGCTGGATGCGCGAACGGTTCCCCGCGCGCGGCGGCGGGGAAAAGGCGAAGCAAGGTCAGGGCCGACACCGGCCGGGCGAGGCAGAAATCGAGGATACCATCACCCGGATCGGCATCCGGGCACAACAGGAAGTTGCCGCCCGCGCTGGGACCGTTGCAGACCTCGGCCAGCAACCAGCGTCGATCCAGGACCTGCGGCACACCGTCCAGCTGCCACCGACCCCGCTGCGGCCGGTATCCCAGCAGGGACCAGGCCGCCGCCAGAGTGTAGCGCAGCTTGCCCACCCCGCGCCAGAGGCGGTGGGCGCGCCCGGAGACGAGACCGCTCAGGAAGAACCCGGCGGAGTTGAAGAAAGGGCGATCGGCAAGATAGGCCACGTCGATCCGGCGGATTCGACCTCGCCCGGCCGCGGCCGCCCCCGCGGCGGCCCCTTCGATTCCCAGGGCGAAGGCCAGGTCGTTCCCGCTACCGCAGGGCAGCACCGCCAGGGCAGCGTCGGTGCCAAGCAGGCCGCGGGCCACCTCGTGCACCGTCCCGTCACCGCCCACCGCCGCCACCACCGGGTGCGACTCGGCGGCGCGGGCGGCCAGCTCGGTCGCCTCGCCGGACGCGCGGGTCACGAAGATCTCGACCTCGCAGCCGTTACGTTGCAGGAGGGAAGCCGCCGCCGCGGCAGACAACCGCACGCGCGGAGACCCGGCGGTGGGATTGACGATGGCGGCGACGGTTTTCACCGGGCCGGCACGGCCGGTGGCCGGGAGCGCTGCCGGGGTGGCAATGAGTGGCGGGAATGTGTGGGAATCGAACCCACCTCGGACGGTAAACGCGCCCGACATAAGGATTTGAAGTCCCCGGGGCCCACCAGGACCCATCCACTCCCGCCTTGCCGGATCTGCCAGCGCCGTCCAGGCAATATACATCCTCCCCAGGACCGGGGGAAAAATTCCCTGTTCAGTTTACTCAACCGTGACGGCCTTGGCCAGATTCCGGGGCTGATCCACGTCCTCCCCGCGCAGGACGGCGATGTGGTAGGCCAGCAGCTGCAGGGGAATGACCGACAGCAACGGGGTAAGCATGTCCAGCGTCTTGGGAATCGTGATGACGTGGTCGCTCAGCTCGGCGATCTCCTCGTCCCCCTCGGTGACGACGCTGATGATCTTGCCGTGCCGGGCTCGCACCTCCTGCACGTTGCCCTTGATCTTCTCGTAGCTGCCGTCCCGGGAGCAGAGCACCACGACCGGCATGTTCGGGTCGATCAGGGCGATCGGCCCGTGCTTCATCTCCGCGGCGGGGTAGCCCTCGGCGTGGATGTAGCTGATCTCCTTGAGCTTCAATGCGCCCTCGAGCGCGATCGGGAAGTTGTAGCCCCGGCCGAGGTAGAGGAAGTTGCTGTGCCGGTGATAGACCTCGGCTATGCGGAGGATCTCGTCCGACTTGTTGAGAATCCGCTGGATCTTGCCCGGCAAGGCCCGCAGCTCGCCGAGGATCCGCATGCCGAAGTCGGCGCTCAGGTTGCCGCGGCGCCCCAGCAAGACGGTCAGGAGCATCAGGATGGTCACCTGGCTGGTGAAGGCCTTGGTCGAGGCGACCCCGATCTCCGGACCGGCATGGATGTAGACCCCGCACTCGGATTCGCGGGCGATGGTCGAGCCGACGACATT
>CAZAHC010000251.1:0-5135 GCA_964484595.1 uncultured Fibrobacteraceae bacterium
CGTCAACCCGCCGGAGGCCCACCAACCATGACCCAGAACGAAGTTACCGCCCCACGCCGCTCCGCCCTTTCCCGGTTCTTGACGGCGATCGAGCGGGTCGGCAACGCCCTGCCGCATCCGGCAATCCTGTTCGCCATGTTCGCCGGCGCGATCATCGTCCTGTCGTGGCTGTTGAGCGAGCTGGGGCTCACGGCGGTCAACCCGAAGGACGGGGTGCTGGTGCGGCCCATCAACCTGATCTCCCGCGGCGGGCTGCACTGGATCCTCGAGCACACCATCGTCAACTACACCGGCTTCGCGCCGCTGGGCACCGTCCTGGTGGCCCTGCTGGGTATCGGGGTGGCCGAGAAGAGCGGGCTGATCGGGACCGTGCTGCGGCTGCTGGTGCACGCGGCGCCGCGGCGGCTCCTGACCTTCGTCATCGTCCTGGCCGGGGTGATGTCGAACATGGCCAGCGACGTGGGTTACGTCCTGCTGGTGCCGCTGGGGGCGATCATCTTCATGTCCGTGGGCCGGCACCCCATCGCGGGGCTGGCCGCAGCGTTCGCCGGGGTCTCGGGTGGTTTCAGCGCCAACCTGCTGCTCGGCACGGTGGATCCGTTGCTGGCGGGGATCAGCCAGGAGGCGGCCCGAATCATCGACCCCGAGTACAGCGTCACTCCCGCCTGCAACTACTACTTCATGGTCGCCTCGACGTTCGTGATCGCGGCCGCCGGCACCTGGGTCACCGAGAAGGTCGTCATTCCGCGCCTGGGCGACTACGAGGGGGAAGCGGTCGCCGGCGCCGAGGAGCTGCGCCCGTTGACGCGCCCGGAGAAGCAGGGGGTGCTGTGGGCAGGAATCGTGAGCCTCGCCCTGGCCGTGGTCGCCGCGGCGGGCCTCGTGCCGGCCGACGGCTTCCTGCGCGACCCGGACACCGGCAGCGTCCTGCACTCGCCGTTCATGCACGGGATCGTGGGGTTCGTCTTCCTGGGCGGCCTGCTGGCGGGACTGGCCTACGGCATCGCCGCGGGCACCTTCAAGAGCGACGCCGACGTGATTAAGGGCATGAAGCAGTCGATGGAGTCGCTGGGGATGTTTCTGGTGCTGGTGTTCTTCGCCGCCCAGTTCGTGGCCTTCTTCAAGTACACCAACCTGGGGATGATCTTCGCGATCCGGAGCGCCGAGCTGTTGGAGGCCTCCGGCCTGGGCCCGATCCCGCTGATGCTCGCGTTCATACTGCTGTCCGGGATCATCAACCTGTTCATAGGCAGCGCTTCGGCGCAGTGGGCGTTCATGGCGCCGGTATTCGTGCCCATGTTCATGCTGCTCGGCTACACGCCCGAGCTGGTGCAGGGCGTCTTCCGGATCGGCGACAGCGCGACGAACATCATCTCGCCGATGATGTCGTTCTTCGCGCTGATCGTGGCCTTCGTACAGCGGTACGACGCCAGGGCCGGCCTCGGGACCATGATCGCGACCATGCTGCCCTACTCGGTGGCCTTCATGCTCATCTGGATGGTGCTGCTGGTGATCTGGCTGATCGTCGGCCTGCCGCTCGGGCCGGGGGGAGGGCTGTACATGCCGGACTAGGGGAGACGTTCGAGCAGATCCCCCGCCCGCTCAGCCCATTCCCCCTCCTCGCGGCCGAGGGCAGCCAGGGTTTCCTTCGCCTCGGCGAGACGACCTGCCTTCAGGTAACCATTGGCCAGCACCCAGGTCATCTTGGGCCGGGTATCTTCCGGCGCCAGCCTGGCCGCTCGCACCAGGTGAGGGAGAGCCTCCTCGATCCTGCCCGCCAGGGCACGAGAGAGACCCAGCAGGTAGGCCGCCTCCCAGAGCTCCGGATCCCGTTCCAGGGCCGCCAGGAAATACCTCTCCGCCTCGTCGTAGCGCTCCAGATCGAAGTAGGCAGCCCCCGCGTCCATCAGCTCGCGCAGGGCATCGTTGAGCTCCGGCCCCCGGATAGTGCCGGGGTCCACCCTCTCCCGGGGAAAGGTGGCCAGGCTCCGCGGGTCGGGCCCCTCGCTGCCGAGCATCCACAGGCCCACCGCCAGCACCACCATGACGGCGACCGCCGGCACGGCAAAGCGGGGCCTCAACCCGGCCAGAGACCGGCGCAGCCTTTCCAGGACCCCGGCTTCCTCTTCCGGCCGGTACAGGAGGTCCGTTCGCCTTTCCCGCATCGCCGCGAACACGGCGCTCCCTCGCTCCAGCTCGGCGAAGCATGAATCGCACTCGAGCGCGTGGTTCTCCACCAGCCACCGCTCCTGCTGCGAGAGCGTGCCGAGCTCGTAGTAGGGAAGAAGCTTTGCCACGTCCTCGTGCGAGACGGGACCTGGTCCCTTCCCTTCGTCCATCACCGCCCCCCTTTTCTCCCGTGTTCCTCCATTTCCCGAAGCAGCATCTGGCGACAGCGGGAAACCCGGCTGTCGGTGGTCCCGACCGGCTCGCCAGGGAAGGCCTCCTGGATCTCGGGGCGCTCCGCCCCGGCGAGCAGAAGTCGGAAGATCTTCCGGCAATCGTGACTCAGCCGCGCGAGCGCCTTCTCCACCGAGGCCAGCAGGTCTATGGTCCCGACCTCTGGCTCGATCGCCACCCCGATCGTTGGCCAGTCGAGGGGGGATCCGCCGAGAGCGCCGCGCTCGATCTCCCGCCGACGCTTCTTGAGGTAGTTCCCGATCTTGTTGTGCAGGATCGTGAACACCCAGGGCAGAAAGCCGTTATGGAAATCCGCCTGTCGGTACTTCAGGAAGACGGTCTGCAGCGTTTCCTGGGCCAGATCCCGCGCAGCTTCCTCGTCCCAGACCTTCCTTTTCGCCAGGGCCGTGATTCTTGCCTCGAGGCGGCAAAAGAGTTCGTCTTCAGCGTCGCGGTCCCCGGCGCGGGCCGCCGGGAGAAGCTCGGCCAGGGTCCTGATCTTGCCGGATCGATTCGTGCGTGAAGCCATCTGGTCCGCCCCCCATCCCACAGTAGGCGGCTCCGGGGTGGGGGTCAATAGCCCCACCTCGCCGGCGATCTGCAGGCTGGCCAGGACAGGATCGGTGCGGTACACTCATCGAGTACGTTTCGCACGTTGCTGCGACGGCCTCGGAAGCCAGGGCGGCGGATGGGGCCGGGCGAGGTGGGTCTCGCCGCGGGTGGTTCGCCCGAAAGGAGGTGATCCAGTGAGTTCTGACAGATGCGGCTCGGCGGAGGTGGTGTCCCTGCGTTGACGGGCCTTTCCGGCGCGTGGTAGATCGGGATCGCCCCGAGCGGGGGAACCCAGCACCACCAAAGCCGACCCTTTACGGGCGCCGTCACCATCCGGCTGGATCGGTGGCGGCGTCCCTTTTGTTCCCACCGGCAGGGTTACCCGCACCCGCCGCCGACCGCGGCCGTCGGCCGCGCGATCTTGACCTTCCGCTCGAACCGGCGCTCTCCGACCAGCTCGTGGCCGGGCAGGGAAGCGGGGTGCCTGCCCCCTAGCGCCCGGGTGAACCGGTGGCGCAGGGTGTCGTCCCCCTCGCCGGTGATCAAGTCGTGGGGCGGGGCGGCGGCGGCCCCCGGGGCGCCATCGCCGTAGATGTCCAGCCAGAGGTTGATTCCCCCGGCCAGCACGTACGCGTTCAGCAGCCCGGCGGCCCGCATCCGGCGCCAGGCCTCCTGGGCGGCGACCTCGTCGTTGGACATCACGACCTTGACCGCCCCGGTCGGCAACTGCCGGCAGCAGGCGAAGGTGAGCCGGTCGAGCGGCCGCCAGCGGACGTCCAGCAGGTGGAACTGGTTATAGTCGGCCTCGGCCCGGACATCGATCAGGAAGATCTGCTGGCCGTCGTCGTACATCAGGTCGAGCACCTCGGCGGGGTCGAGGTGATACTCGCGGGTGGCCAGCTCGGCATCCAGCGCGGGGCCCATCCTCGCCAGCCTGTCCTCCGGCTCTGGCGTGCCGACCAGCATCAGCACCAAGCCGCCGATCACGGCGACCAGACTCACTGTCACCCGCGGCCAGACCCTCATTCCACGCCTCCGGGACGGGGACGGGCGAAGGCGCGCTCCAGCTTCTCCGCGCCCCAGAACATGAACGCCGCCATCATCATCACCAGGAAGACGACCGCGCCCGGCGGCAGGCCGAGCCAATCGGGCAAGGTCAACCGTCCACCGCCCTGCTCCCAGAAGCCGCGGAGGCCGGGCGCCATCTCGCCGAAGACGAAAACGCCGGCGAGGCAGCCCAGCAGGAAGAAAAGGCCGTCCAGCTTCAAGGTGGCCGCGGCCACCACCGAGGTGCCGGGACAGAAACCACCGATGATGAACCCCATCCCCAGCAGCAGGCCGCCCAGGATGCCGCTCGCCAGGTGGGTGGGGTTGACCCAGAGCAGCTCGTAGTCGATCCAGCCCAGGGCGACGCCCCAGAAGACGAGCAGCATGGCCGTGATGATGCCGGTGAACATCACCTTCAGGACCCGCATCTCGTGCAGGTAGAACTGGGCGGCCAGCCGACGCGAGTCGCCGAAGCCGGCCTGCTCCAGGACGAACCCGAAGCCGAACCCGATGCCGAGCGAGATCAGGGCGGCTCCCAGCGGGCTGACGGAACTCATGTCAAGCGGTGCCATAATCCTCTCCCTAGTTCCAGAGCTTGCGAACGAACCAGGCCAGCAGGTAGCCGCCCCCGAAAACCGCGAACATGAAGGCCCAGCTACCGGCGGAGAGCACCGCCCCTCCGGACAGGGCCTGCCCGGAGGTGCAGCCCCGCGCGAGGCGCGCGCCGAAGCCGACCAGCGTCCCACCTCCGAAGGCGAGCGCGAGGCGCCACGGCACCGACAGCCGCGGGCCGCGCCTGACCTCGGGCCGCACCCGCCCGGCCACGAGGCCGGAAACGAAGCCGCCGGCCGCGGTGCCCAGCAGCGCCCACATGATCCAGTGGTCGAAGGGGTTGCGGTCGCCCACCGCCATCTGGCCCAGATAGAAGTTCCGGTCCACGTGGTCGGACGCGAAGAGGTCGGACAGCCCCGCCATGATCCGGCTCAGGCCCCCCGACGCGCCCAGGCCGTGGCCCGTCACCGCGAAGGAGACGAACAGGACCACACCGAGCATCACTCCCGCGAGGTACGGGTTCAGGTAGCGGGGTTCGGCGGCCGGCGCATTCATGATTCCTCCTCGGGCGGGACGTCGTTCTC
>CAZAHC010000252.1:0-4124 GCA_964484595.1 uncultured Fibrobacteraceae bacterium
CCCGGACGCCGGGGCGCAGCCGTAACCCCACCTGGGCCCGGTACCCGCGGCGGCGGCCGCCGCGCCGGCCAGCTTCAGGAACCGGCGCCGCCGGAGGTCAGTCATCCGCTTCCCCTCTCTCCGCGCCGGCTGGCGGGCCGGCAGGGACCGCGCGCGCCAGCCGGAAACCGAGGTAGTCCCGGCGAAAGCCGGGAGGGAGGCCGTACCGCTTGGCGGACCGGCAGCCCCGGGCAAAGGAGATCCAGCCGCCTCCCCGGGTGATCCGGTTCGCGCCCGACGCTGGCCCGGCCGGGTCGACCGCCGGCCCGGAATGGTACTCGCCGTACCAGTCCCAGCACCACTCGAAGACGTTGCCGTGCAGATCGAAAAGGCCCGGCGGGTTGGCCTCGAAGCTGCCCACCGGCACGGTCTGGGCCCGGTAGAGCGCCAGGGGGCACTCCGGCAGCGGCTCGTACCCGTTGAAGTTGGCCTGATCCGGGGCGAGGCAGTTGCCCGTCACGAAGGGAGTCTGGGTGCCGGCGCGGCAGGCAAACTCCCATTCCGCCTCGGTCGGCAGCCGGTACCCGGGAGCGGATCGGTCCCAGGCGACGTCCCTCCCGGCGATCTGGTAGGCCGGTGCCAGCCCCTCGAGCGCGGACAGGGCGTTGCAGAAGGCGACCGCCTCGTACCAGGTGACGCTGTCGAGCGGGTGGTCCGGACCGAGCGTGAAGTAGCTGGGATTGCGGCCGGTCACCCGGCTGAACAGCTCCTGGGTGACCTCGTGGCTGGCCAGCCAAAAAGGCGAGAGGGTGACCTGGTGGCGAGGATTCTCGTCGGGCTGGCAGCGAGGGTCTCCCTCCTCGCCTCCCCTGGTGAAGGTGCCGCCGGGCACCAGGACGAATCCCGCCGGCGCCGCGGGCTGGGCCCAGCCGGGTCCGCCGGCCAGCAACAGGCAGAGTCCCGCCGCGAACAGGTGGCGCGCAGGGCAGACGGGCGTTTTCACTGGCCTGGTCCGTGGTCGTAGACGTTGATGCCCTTGACGTTCACGAACTCGCGCAGGCCGAACCGGGACAGCTCGCGGCCGATGCCGCTCTTCTTGACGCCCCCGAAGGGCATGCGCGGGTCGGACTTGACGATGCTGTTGACGAAGGTGGTGCCGCATTCGAGCCGGCGGGCCAGCCGGATCCCCCGTTCGAGATCCCGCGTCCAGACGCTGCCGCCGAGACCGAACTGGCTCCGGTTCGCCAGGGAGATGGCTTCCTCCTCGTCCCGGGCCACGATCACCGGCGCGACCGGACCGAAGACCTCTTCCACCGCGATCGGCATTTCCGCGGTGACGTCGGTGACCACCGTGGGGGCCAGGAAGTACCCCGGGCGATCAAGTCGCTGGCCACCGGTCAGGATCCGGGCGCCCTGCTGCACCGATCGGTCGAGCTGGTCCAGCAGCTCGTCCAGGCCGGCCTGGTTGACGATGGGCCCGATCTGGGTGTTCTCGTCAGCCGGGTCGCCGACGACCAGCTCGCCCATCAGCTCGGCGAAGCGGCGGCTGAAGGGCCCGACCAGGCTCTCGATGACGATGAACCGCTTGGCGGCGATGCAGCTCTGGCCGGTGCAGATCGTGCGCCCGGTCACCGCGTTCCGGGCGGAGACCTCGAGGTCGGCGTCCTCGAGAACGATGAAGGGGTCCGATCCCCCCAGTTCCAGCACCACCTTCTTGAGATGGCGGCCAGCGGTCTCGGCGATGCGAACGCCCGCCTCGGTGCTGCCGGTCAGCGAGACCCCGGCGATCTGGTCGTCGGCGATCAGGGCGGCGACGGTGTCGTGGTCGGCCAGGATGGTCCGGAAGACATCGTTCGGGAAACCCGCCTCGGAAAACGCCGCCTCGATGGCCAGGGCGCACTGGGTGACGTTGCTGGCGTGTTTCAGGAGGCTGGTGTTGCCGGCCAGCAGGGCCGGAACCCCGAAGCGGAGCGCCTGCCAGAAGGGGAAGTTCCAGGGCATGATGGAGAATATGACTCCCAGCGGCTGGAAGACGACCTGGTGCTGCCGGCCGTCCGCGTCCACCGTCTCCTCCTGCAGCCAGCGCCCGCCGTTCTCCGCGTACACGTCGCACAGAAAGGCGCACTTCTCCACCTCGGCGCGGGATTCGCCGATCGGCTTGCCCATCTCCAGGGTGATCAGGCCGGCGTACTCGTCCCGGTTGGCGCGCAGCACATCCGCGAGCCGGGTGAGGTACGAGGCCCGCTCGGCGACCGGCAAGGCCCGCCAGCGAGTGAAGGCGGCGCCGGAATCACGGGCGATGGCCTGCACCTGTTCGGGGGGCATGGTCTCGAAGGTGGCGATGACCTGCTCGGTGGCCGGATTCACGGTCGTGTATTTCATCTGTCCTCCTCGGCCCGGCGGGCGCCGGTTCAGAGCCCGAGCACCTTCCGTTCGTCCTCGAAGTTGCTGGGCTCGATGCGCAGCAACCAGCCCTCGCCGTAGGGGTCCTGCAGCGCGGTGGCCGGATCGTCCAGCAGCTTCTGGTTCACCTCCCGGACCTTGCCGCTCAGCGGCGACCAGACGGTGTGGCTGTGCAGGTCAGCGGTGAAGATCTGCAGGCAGATCCCGCCCTGGCTCAGCAGGTCGCCCACCGCCGGCAGGTCGAGGTTCTCTATCGTGCCGGCGCCCTTGACGAACGCCATCTCCAGGCCGATCAGGACGGTGCCGTCCTTCTGCATCATCAGCCAGCTGTTGTGGCCCAGGGTCCGCAGGCCGGGTCGGGTGGTGCCGGTTTCCCCGACAACGCTGCCGGCGGCGGCGCCGTAGGGGGTGTCCTGGGCGACCTCTGCCACCAGGTGCAGCGCTCGCTTGACCATGCCGCGCAGCTCGGACTTGGTGAACGGCTTGGCGATGTAGTCGAAGGCGCCCAGGCTCATGGCCTCCATGGCGGTGGTGATGGTCGCGTAGCCGGTGACCATCACCACCGGAATGGTGGGCC
Source organism: uncultured Fibrobacteraceae bacterium (assembly GCA_964484595.1). GTDB lineage: Bacteria > Krumholzibacteriota > Krumholzibacteriia > LZORAL124-64-63 > LZORAL124-64-63 > CAZAHC01. The sequence goes on from CAZAHC010000252.1 coordinate 2,960, forward strand.
ACTTCTGCTTGACGATCCGGGTGAATTCCAGACCGTCCATGCCGGGCATCATCATGTCCGTCAGCACAACCTGGATGCCGCCCTGTTCCAGCCTCTCCAGCGCGTCAGTGGCGCTGGTGGCGGTCTCGAGGCGGAAGGGCTCCTTGCGCAGCAGCTTGTAGGCGCTGTCGAGGACGATCTGCTCGTCGTCCACGAAAAGGATGGTCAGCCGACCGTCGACCTGCTGTTCATTTTCTTTCGCCATGGTCAATTATCCCTTTTCTGGTGGTCTGATTCTCCGCTGGTGGGAAACACGACCCGGAAATCGGCCCCTCCGCCGGAACTCTCGCCGACCTTGATGGTCCCGCCGTGGCGCTGGATGATCCCCAGGCTGACGGCCAGGCCGAGCCCGCTGGTGGACTTGGTGGAGAAGAACGGCTCGAAGATCTTCTCGGCGGCCTCGGCGGAAATGCCGGGACCGGTGTCCTGGACCGAAACGAAACAGCTCTCGGCGTCCTCCAGCTTGCCGCTGGTGAGGATGATCTCGCCGCGGCCCTTCATGGCATCGTTGGCGTTGATGATGAGGTTCAGGAACACCTGCTGGAGCTGGCGGGGGTCGGCCAGGACCGCCAGCGTCTCCGCGGCCAGTTCCTGGTTCAGCTGGACGTCCCGGAAGCGGGGCAGGCGCTCCACCATCGCGATGGTGCGGTGGACGACCCGGTTCAGGTCCACGGTCCGGAAGTCGGGCTCCTCCTGGCGCGCGAAGTCGAGCAGGTCCCGCACGATGCCGCGGCAGCGGAGGCTCTCGCGGATGATGACCTTGTAGTCGTCGCGGCGCTCGTCGTCCTCGGCAGCCTCCTCGAGCAGGTCCTCGGCGAAGGCCAGGATACCGGTGAGCGGGTTGTTGATCTCGTGGGCGACGCCGGCCGCCAGCTTGCCGACCGCCGCCAGCTTGGCCGATTGCAGGAGCTGGCTCTGAAGCTGACGCTCCTGGGTCACATCCCGCGCGATCGTGCAAACGCCGTCCACCCGGCCCCGGTAGTCGAACAGGGGGAAGCGCGTCGTCAGGAAGTAATAATCCCGGTCCTGGATGCGGAAGTGCTCGCTGAAGGTTGAGTGCTCCTTCTTCTCCATCACCTCCCGGTCGTGAGCCGTGATCGTCGCCGCCACTTACGGGTCGTAGATC
>CAZAHC010000252.1:4134-5103 GCA_964484595.1 uncultured Fibrobacteraceae bacterium
GGGTTCCATCCCTCGAGGCCGCGTCCACGAGGCAGACCTCCAGGCGTCCGGGAGGAACGCTCTGGCCATAGACCGAACGCACCGCCTGCTCCACCAGAGCCTCCCGGTCGTGAGCGGTGATCGTCGCCGCCACTTCCGGGTCGTAGATCTCCTCGGCAGTCCGGCCGATGAGCTGCAGCGGCTCCAGACCGAAGATCTTCGCCGACGCCGGGTTGACCACCAGGTAACGGCCCTGCCGGTCCTTCATGGAGATTATGTCGTTGGCGGAGTCGATGAACTGGCGGAAGCGCTGCTCCGAGGTCTCGATCTCCCGCCGCAGGAGCACCCGCTCGGTCACCGGATGATGTGTCTCGACGATCTCGACCAGCTCGCCCCGGCGGTTGAACTGGGGACAGGCGGTCACCTCGTAGAAGCTGCGTATCTCGCCGGGGCCCCTGATGATGGACGAGGCCGGCTTGCCGGTGGCGACCGCGGTCGGAAAGGGACAGCCCGGCTCACCGGAGGACGAGTTCTGCGCGGCGGAGCAGAAAACGCTCGCGCAATCCCGGCCCACCGCCTCGGCCGCCGGAATCCCGCAGACCTCTTCCAGGCGGGCATTGGCCTGCAGGATCTTGCGGTCCGGATCGAGAACGACAACGATGTCCGGCATGCCGTCCAGCATGCGCTGGCCCCGGCGCCGGTCCGCGGCCAGCTCCTTTTCCAGGTCGCCGCGGTTCTGCAGCTCGTCCCGCAGCGAACTCTCCAGGCGGATAAGGTCCCCGAAGACCCGGGCCGAGGCGTGGTCGATGACCCGCACGCCGGGATGGATCCGGTGATAGAGGTCGGCCAGGATGGCCCGGTCGCCGGTCATCTCGAGGATCAGCTCGACGTCGGGGCGGGTGATGATTTCCTGGTAATCGGTCTGGACCGGGATGCCGTGCCGGCGGGCGTACTCGACGCCCGGGGCCACGCTGCGCGGGTCGACCACGC
>CAZAHC010000253.1:0-3410 GCA_964484595.1 uncultured Fibrobacteraceae bacterium
GCGGAGAGGTTTCTCGCTGGCGAGCAGGATGAAGAGGTCCACGTCGGTCAGGAAGCTGCCCAGCAGGCGCAGAATACCGTCGAGGACAACCTCGGGTTCGCCGCTGAGGGGATCGCCGAGGCGCAGGTTCTGCGCCTGCTCCATTGCCTGCAGGACTTTCTCGAGGGCCCTACCGTCGGCGGGTTTTTCCGCACCGGCCTGTGGCTGGGGTGTGAGGATCCGGTCTGCAGCGGAGACTGGTTCGGTCAGCGGGGAGAGATCGACCAGCCTGGCATTTTCCCTGAGCATGAAAAGGGAATCGGAAGGCCGGACAGCCCCATTGACAGCAACGCGCACGAGGTCCCCCCGCCGCAAGAGCTCGGCCACGACGGACCTGGCCACCGACCTCAGCCGGCGCGGTTCCCCCTCCGCCAGGGCTCGCCGAACCTCGTTTCGCAGGCCGGGTCCAATCTTTTCCAAGGGCAGAACGCCCCCTAGCAGTTGTCGAACGGACCCCATGACGAAAGCCGGATCTCCACCCGGGGAATTCCTCTCTGTTGCCCAAATGCTTGAACTGGTCACATTAATTATGACATATTGTTATGTCTTTTGCAATGAAACCTGCCAACCCCAAAGGCCCCATTCTTGCTTTTTTTCCGCCGAGCAGGATGTTAGATTACCTCGGAGCGGGTGAATCTCCCCCTTTGCCCGCCGGTTGGCCTTCCCTGGGAAAGGAACTGTCAAGGATGACCCACTTTCGTCCCGACCCTGGCAATCGGGCCTGGCGCCACTGTTTGCGGGATCCCCGAACCACGTCAATTCTCTGCGCGGCTATGCTCGCTCTTGCCGCCTGCGGTCCGCCTCCCGAGTTGATCCCGGCCCCGGCCGCGCCGGAACCGGTCCAGGCCACCGGACCCGATTCGACCGCCAAGGCGATCAGCCAGGGATACCCCGCCACCACTGACCCTTCCCCGAGCACCGTCTCGATTCCGGAGCTGGAGGAATTATACGGCCAGGCACTCGGTTTCGCATCGGCCGGGTCCCACGACCAGGCCCAGGACCTGATCTTCATCTTGCAGGATCAGCTGGGTCTTCCTCTCCCGGCCGAAACGGACACCGTGTGCCGCGCCCGTCTGCGCAGCCTCGCCCGCCGTCTGGTTTTCCTGCGCGGGATCCTGGCCGAGAGCAAGGCCCTGGCCAGCTCCGCTGCCAACTACGACTCGGTCCTCGGCACCGCTTACACGGAGGTAGCCGGCAGCGACTTCCCCGATTCCTTGCGCCCCATTGCCGGCACCACCAGGCCCCCGCTGGCAGCCGATCTGCTGCAGGTAGACAACCCCGCAGTCCAGAAGTGGCTGGGTTACTTCACGGGCAACGGGCGCCAGCATTTCACCTACTGGCTCGAGCGTAAGGCCGCGGCAGATTCACTGGTCCGCACCTGGCTTACCGAGGCGGGCCTGCCAAGCGATCTGATCCACCTGGCCCTAATCGAGAGCGGCCTCAGCCCCCACGCCGTCTCGAGTGCCGGCGCGGTCGGCCCCTGGCAGTTCATGCCCGGCACCGCCCGGCAGGCCGGCCTGCGCCAGGACTGGTGGGTGGACGAGCGGCGCGACCTGGAGCTGGCCACCCATGCCGCTGCCGCCTACCTGGACCGGCTCTACGACCAGTTCGGAGACTGGGCCCTCGTCCTGGCCGCCTACAACTCGGGCGAGAACCGGATCGCCAGGAGCATTCGCCTGGCCGGCCACGACAACTACTGGGCCCTGCGCCTGCCCAGCCAGACGGCAGATTTCGTGCCGAAGTTCATTGCCGCGACCCGCATCGCCAGCAATCCCGTCGGTTACGGTTTCGCGCTGCCGGAAGTCTCCCCGCTCGCCTACGACGTGGTGCCGGTTGACGACGCGACGGATCTCGGCCTGATCGCGCGCTGCGCCGACGTCCCGGCGGACGAGGTGGTGCGTCTCAACCCGGCCCTGCTGCGCCGCGCCAGCCCACCCGACAGTCCCGGTTACCCGGTCCGGGTCCCGGCCGGCACCGGCGAGCGCTGCCGGGCGGAGCTGGCCAAGGTCCCCCCCGAGGAGAGGCTGACCTGGCGACGGCACCGGGTGAGCCGCGGCGAGACCCTCAGCGAGATCGCGGCCGCTTACGGCAGCAGGCTGCGTGATCTGGCTGATCTGAATCAACTTCTCTCGGTGGACTTGATCCGCCCCGGAGATCAGTTGCTGATCCCGATGCCGGCTCGGCTGGCGGAGAAGGCGCAACAGCGAGCGGCGGAGAAGGGGCACTACGTACCCCCGACCGGTTACCGGCGGGTCAGCTATCGCGTGAAAAAGGGCGACACCCTTACCGGCATCGCCCAGCGGCTCGGTGTAAGCCTCGCCCATCTGCGCAAGGTGAACGGGATTTTCCGGACGAGCCTGATCCATCCCGGGCAGAGACTCTACGCTTATCTCCCACCCAGCCGCGGCTAGCCTAGAATCCCACGGTCAGGCTGATGCGGTGCGTGACCTCGTCGAAATCGGCGTGCCGGCCGGCGTAGGCATAGTCCACGGTCAGCGGCTTGATGCGGAACCCGGCGCCGGCGGTCAAGGCGTCGTCACTCCAGCCGCCATTGAAGCCGCCGCGCAGGAAGACCTTCTCGTTGAACGAGATCTCGGTGCCGAGGTGCAGGTTCGAGCTCCAGGAACCGATCCAGTACTGGTCGGCGCCCCGCCGGTTCTCGAAGCGAGTCTCCAAGCTGCTGGCGAGCAGGATCCCCGCGTTCCATCTCGGCAGGGGGAAGCTGTAGGCCAGACCGGGGATGACGGCCGGGGCGATGATCTCGTTGCGCCCGGTGCTCCAGGCCAGGTAGGTGGTGGTCAGGTCCTGGAGCTTGACCCCCAGGTCTAGCCGCTTCCAGATCCGCGGGCGCAGGACGCCGAGATCGAGACCGATGCCGAGGCTGGAGAAATCCCCCACGCTCTGGCGAATGATCTTCAGCGAGCTACCGATGTGCCAGTCGCCTTTCCGCTCGCCGTAGGAGATGAAGAAGGCCAGCTCCTGGTCGCTCTTGTACTCGATCTGGTCCTGGAGGTCGAAGATGCTGGGCAGGCCGGAGCCGTCGGTGCCCAGGAGCTCCTCCTCGGTCACCTTGCCGTTGCCGTCGTGATCCAGCTGGGTGAACAGATGATCGGTGAAGGGAATGTCGTCGACGCCGAGGCGAATGACCGAGAGGCCGAACCCGGACGACTCGCCACCGAGGATGGTCCACCCGACCGGCTGCGTGTAGGCGGCGAAGTCCCGGTCGATGAGATCGCCGAACCTTTCGGAGTGCATCAGCAGGATCTGCCGACCCTCGGTTGTGGCCAGCCCGGCCGGATTCCAGTACACGGTGGAGGGATCGTCGGCCACGGCCACGAAGGCTCCCCCCATGGCCAGCGCCCGGGCGCCGC
>CAZAHC010000253.1:3420-5087 GCA_964484595.1 uncultured Fibrobacteraceae bacterium
CATGTCCTTGAGGCGGTCGCTGATGAAGATGAAGCCGCCGTCGTCCATGAAGGCACCGGCGTACTTGGCTGCCCTCGTGGCGACCGGCCAGAACAGGCTGCTCACGAGCAGCAGAAGCAGGGTAATGGACACACGGCGGGGAAACATCACGAGTGAAAGGATCTTCATGTCAGCCTCTCTAACCAGGGGGGGCGCTAACGAACAGATCGGCCGCAGCGGACGGTGCTTGACTCGGAAAGGTCTCAGGGGAAGCTCGCACAGCCCATTCTACAGTCATTATATAGCGTCAAAACCCGGGTTTGCAAGAACGCTCATCACCGGAGGCTCGCCCCGCTGAAACCGGGTCACAGGTCGTAGCGCTTGATCTTCCGGTAAAGCGTGCGCTCGCTGATTCCCAGGCGCTCCGCCGCCTGCTTGCGGCGGCCGCCGGTCGCCTGCAGGGCGGCCTGGATCAGGGCCTTCTCGGCCGATTGCAGGTCGCCGCCGGCCTGACCGGGCACGGTGCTGTAACCGGTATCACCGTGGAAGGTTTCCACGACTTCGCCGCGGTAAGCAGGAATGGGCCCCCGGCCCTCGCCTCGCCCGGCCAGCAGCAGGGACTTGATCTCCTTGATGTCTTCCCGGAGTTCGAGCAGCGTGGTCGTCATCAGCTGGCGCTCCATCGATTCCGGGTCACGAACCACCGGGACCGGCAGGTTGCCAGTCCCCGGCCAGGCCCGGCCCTGACGTATCTCCGGCGGCAGGTCGTCGGTCTCGATCAGGCCGGTCTGCTTCAAGACCACCACGGCGCTGATCACGTTGCGCAGTTCCCGGATGTTGCCCGGCCAGTCGTAGGCCTCCAGCAGCGACATGGCCGACCGGGCGATCCCCCGGACCGTCAGGGAGTGCCTGGCGTTCTCCTGGGCGAGAAAGGCGGCGGCCAGCACCGGGATGTCTTCCTTCCGCTCACGCAGGGGCGGCGTGGGAATGACCACCACCCGCAGTCGATAGTAGAGATCCTGGCGGAAACGCCCCTCCTCGACCTCGCGGGCCAGGTCGCGATTGGAGGCGGCGACCAGCCGGATGTCGCTGTGCAGGGTCTCGGCGCCGCCGACCGGGGTGAACTCCCCGGTCTCGAGGGCGCGCAGGAAGCGGGTCTGCATGCCGAGGGGCATCTCGGCTACCTCGTCCAGGAAAAGTGTTCCCCCGTCGGCGCGGCGGAAAACCCCGTCGTGGGCTGCCACGGCCCCGGTGAAGGCGCCCTTGGCGTGTCCGAACAGCTCGCTCTCCAGGACTCCCTCGCTCATGGCCCCACAGTTGAGGCTCAGGAAGGGACCCTCCCGCCGGCCGGAGTGGCCGTGGATGGCCCGGGCCACCAGCTCCTTGCCGGTCCCGCTCTCCCCCTGGATCAGGATGTTAACGTCCAGCGGGGCAGCGTGCCCGATCAGGGAGATCATTTCCGAGACCGCCCGCGACCGGCCCATGATGCCGCTCTGCGCTCGCACTTCCCGCATCCGGAGCAATCTCTCGACGATGAGGCGGAGCTCCGCGACCGGGGTCTCCGCGGCCAGCCGCCGCACCGCACCGGTCCGGGGCTCTGTCTCCAGGTCGGCCAGCTCGTCGCCCTCGCCGACCACGACCAGGTCGGCGTCTCCCTTCAGCGAGAAGAACTTGCGGATCACGTGGCG
>CAZAHC010000254.1:0-5085 GCA_964484595.1 uncultured Fibrobacteraceae bacterium
ACAGGTCCGTGCCGCCGAGGGTCACTCCGATGTCGGCGACGTTGAAGGTGTAGAACCGGCTGGCGCCGATGCCGAGGTCGATGAAGTCCACCACCAGGCCGTCGTAGAACAGCCGGTCCACCAGGTTGCCCAGCGCCCCGCCCAGGATCGCCGCCAGGGCGCCCCGCCGCACGCACCGCCGGGGATTGCTGCGCAGGAAGAGGAAAATCAGGAAAACCGAGGCGAGGATACTGACGCCGATCAACACGGGCCGGCCGACGGGAAAGAGTCCCATCGCCGCCCCGGGGTTCCGGACGAGGGTGAAGCGGACGAGGTTCCCCAGAACCTCCACCTTCTGCTGGAGAGCTTCGGCGTGGGCGAGGACGATTCTCTTGGCGAAGAAATCCGCCGCTAGGACGGCGGGGGCCCAGAGGGCGGGGAGAAAACCAGCGTACCGGTTCAAATGGCTCCGGCCTCCTCCTTCTCCTTGCACTCGATGCAGAGCCGCGCGTAAGGCAAGGCCTTCAGACGCTCCAGACCGATGTTGCCGCTACAGTTCTCGCACTTGCCGTAGCTCCCGTCTTCGATGCGGCGCAGCGCCTCCTCGATGTGGTAGAGGTATCGACCCTCGCTGGAGGCGAACTTGATGGTGGCCTCGTACTGGTACTCGTCGGTCCCCTGATCGGCCATGTGGTTGGAATGGGCTTTCCCGACGTCGGCGCCCGACTCCTCCCCCGCGTGCTGGATGATCTTGGAGTGCTTGGCCAGGGACTGGCTGACCCGGTCCTTCTCCGACTCGAGCATCTTGCGGAACCGGGCGAGCTCGGTCTTTCTCATTTGCTTCCTCCTGAATCGGCCTTGCATTTGCCGAGAGCGATGACAATCTCGATGTCGTCGAGGCGGAAAGTTTCTTTAGCCGCCAGATCAAGCTCGGGGCTCAGCTCGGTGGCCAGGGTCTCGGCGGCGATCCGTTCGCCGAACCTGGCCAGGACCCGCTCCACCCGTTCCGGACCGGCCACGGCGAGCCGGATCCGGTCGGACACCTCCAGGCCGCTCTGCTTGCGCAGGTTCTGGACCCGGTTGATGATCTCCCGGCAGAGCCCCTCGTCGAAAAGCTCGTCGGTCAGCGTTGTGTCCAAGGCTACTGTAAGTCCATTTCCCGAAGTCGCAACAAAGGGATCAATCCCGGCGACGGCGACGCGGATCTCCTCGTTGCCCAGCTCGGCCCGGGTCTCACCGAGGTCGACCTCCACGGTCCCCTTCCGGCGCAAGGCCAGCAGCTGAGCGGACGACAGCTCCGCGATCTTGGCCGCCACCTCGGCCGCACGCTTGCCGAACCGCGGGCCCAGCGCCCGGTAATTGGCCGCGGCGCTGAAGGTGGCAACCGCCAGCGGATCGTCCAGCAACTCGAGTTCCTTGACGTTCAACTCGTCGGCGACCAGCTGCACCAGCCGGTCGTCGCCGAGTAGCTCTCGCGCCCGGTCGTTCTCGGCGTGGACCAGCAGGCGGGCCAGCGGCTGCCGGGTGCGCAGGCCAGCTTCCTGGCGCAGGGCGCGCCCGAGACCGACGACCTCCTGGGACGTGGCCATGCAGCGCTCCAGGGCGAGATCCTGATCCGCAGGGTCGGCCTCCGGGTAGGTGGCCAGGTGAACCGAGGCGTCGGCGTCCCGGTGCTGGTTCAGGTTGCGGAAGATCTCCTCGGTGGTGAAGGGGATGAACGGCGCCAGCAGGCGCAGGCTCCCCTCCAGGGCCCGGTACAGGGTGCAAAACGCCGTGCGCTTGTCGACGTTCAGCTCACCCTTCCAGAAGCGCCGTCGCGAGAGCCGGACGTACCAGTTGCTCAGGTCGTCAATTACGAACCGGCCGAGCCGCTTGGCGGCGCGAGTGAAGTCGAGCTCCTCGAGATCGGTGCGGACGGCGGCGGTGATGCTGCCGAGCCGGCTGGTGATCCAGCGGTCGAGCAGCCCCGGCGCCAGCTCGTCCGGCTCGTCGGGCCGGAAGCCGTCGAGGTTCGCGTAGAGGGCGAAGAAATTGTAGGTGTTCTCGAGAGTGGCCAGCAGCTTGCGCTGGGCCTCCTTGACGCCGTCGCGGTCGAAGCGGGTCGGCACCCAGACGGGGCTGCTGGTGATCATGTACCAGCGCAGCGGATCCGCCCCCTCCTCGCGCAGGATCTCGCGCGGGTCTACCGCGTTGCCCAGGCTCTTGGACATCTTCTTGCCCTTGACGTCCAGGACCAGTTCGTGGGCCAGGCAGCTCCGGAAGGAGCTGTGACCGAACAGGAAGGTGGAGATCACGAGCATGGTGTAGAACCAGCCCCGGGTCTGATCGATGCCCTCGCTGATGAAGTCGGCGGGGAACTGGCTCTCGAACAGTTCCTTGTTCTCGAAGGGATAGTGATACTGGGCGAACGGCATGGAGCCGGAATCGAACCAGACGTCGACGACCTCCGGCGTGCGCCGCATGGTCCCCTCGCAGCCGTCCCGGGTGCAGCTGAACTCGATCTCGTCGACGAAGGGGCGGTGGAGATCCAGCTCGGCGCAATCGCGGCCGGACAGCCGGTTCAGGTCGTCCCGTGAGGCCGGTTGCTCCTGGGCCTCGCACCGGTCACAGCACCAGACGTTCAGGGGGGTGCCCCAGAAGCGGTTGCGACTCAGGGCCCAGTCCACGTTCCCCTCGAGCCAGTTGCCGAAGCGGGCCTCCCCCGCCTCGGCCGGCACCCAGCGGATTTCCCGGTTGGCGGCGATCAGCTGGTCGCGAATGGCACTTGTGCGAATGAACCAAGACGGCGTGGCGTAGTAGATCAGGGCGCTGCGGCAGCGGTCGTGGAAGGGGTAGTCGTGGCTGTAAGGTTCCTCCGCGAGCAGCTTGCCCTGTTCCTGCAGGTCGGTGATGATCTGCGGATCGGCGGCCTTGACCTGCTGCCCGGCGTAGGGCGGCACCTCGGCGGTGAAGCAGCCCGTCCCGTCCACGGGCCGGAAGAAGGCCAGGTCCTCGCGCACCCCCACCTGGTAGTCGTCCTCGCCGAAGGCCGGGGCCATGTGCACGATGCCGCTGCCGGCATCCAGGGTCACGAAGTCCGCGGGGACGACCTTGAAGGCTTCCTTCCCCTGCGGGTCCAGGAAGGGGAAGAGCGGCTCGTAGCGCCGTCCCACCAAGTCGCGGCCCGGTACCCGCTCCAGCACCTCGATTTCCTGGTCGGCGGGCAGAACGCCGAGCCGGGCCTCGGCCAGGATCAGGACCTGGCCGGCGTGACGCACCCGCACGTACTCGAAATCCTCTCCCACCGCGAGGGCCACGTTCGAGGGCAGGGTCCAGGGGGTGGTGGTCCAGGTGACGAAGTACTCGTCACGATCGGCGGCTTTCATCTTCACGTAGATGCTCTGCTCGGTGACGGTCCGGTAACCGGCAGCGGTCTCGTGGCTGGAGAGCGGCGTCCCGCACGTCGGGCAGTAGGGGACCACCTTCATCCCCTTGAACAGCAGCCCCTCCTCGCCGAATCGGCGCAGGATCCACCAGACCGTCTCGATGTAATCGTTGTCGTAGGTGACGTAAGGATCGGCGAGATCGATCCAGTAGCCGACCCGCTCGGTGAAGTCGTCCCACTCATCCTTGCAGGACCAGACGCTGCGCTGGCATTCCCGGTTGAAGTCGGCCAGACCGTACTTCTCGATCTCCCCGCGGCCGTGGATGCCCAGTTCCTTCTCGACCGCCCGCTCGACCGGCAGACCGTGCGTATCCCAGCCCGCCTTGCGCAGGACCCGGAAACCGGTCATGGTCTTGAACCGGCACATGATGTCCTTGCAGAGGCGGGACATGACGTGGTGCACGCCGGGCATCCCGTTGGCGGTCGGCGGGCCCTCGTAGAAGACGAAGTCGGGCCCTCCTTCCCGCTCGGCGACGCTACGGGCGAAGGTGTCGTGTTCCCGCCAGAAACGGCTGATGCGCTGTTCCGATTCCGCGTCGTGATACTTGCGCGCCAGGGGTGGGTACAGCGGGACTTTTTCGGCCATGGTAATACTCGTCCTCGGGAACCTTGTGGAACCCGCCCGGCTCCTTCAGCCGGAGGCGGGCAAGCGCTGCAAGAAACCGGTGACCAGGGCCTCCAGCGAGGGCTGGGTCCGCTTGGCCACGCGGATGATTTCCTCGACGTCGGCCGGCTGCAGCGAATCGGGGAAACAGGAATCGGTGATCACCGAGAGGCCAACCACCCTCATCCCTCCGTGCTTCGCGGCCAGGCACTCCGGCACGCAGGACATGCCGACGGTGTCCGCCCCGATGGTCCGCAGGAAGCGGTACTCGGCGGCGGTCTCGAGATTGGGCCCGGCGACCGCGACGTAGACGGCCCTCTTCACCGCCAGCCGCAGGTCCAGGGCCACCTCCTCGATCAGGTTCAGATAATCCCGATCGTAGGGCTCGGACATGTCCGGGAAGCGAGGCCCGAGCCGGTCGTCGTTGGGGCCGATCAACGGGTTGTCACCCATCAGGTTGATGTGATCGGTCATCACCGTGATGTCCCCGGGGCGCAGCTGGGAGTTCATGCCGCCGACCGCGTTGGACATGATCAGGGAATCCGCGCCCAGGGCCCGCATCACCCTCACCGGCAGGGTGATCTGCTTCATTGTATAGCCCTCGTAGAAATGAACGCGGCCCTGCATGGCCACCACCGGACAGCCGCCCAGGGTGCCCAGGATGAGATTGCCCTGGTGGGTCTGAGTCGTGGAGACGACGAAATGGGGAATCTCGCCGAAGGGAATCGCCTGCTCGACGTCGATCTTGGCAGCGAGATCACCCAGCCCCGTGCCCAGGATCAGTCCCGCCCGGGGCACAAAACCGGAAAGGGGCCGGATATAGGCAACTGCTTCCTCGGTTTGGGTCCAAGTATCGCTCACCGCGCACCTCCGCGCCTGTCCGCTGTCCGCCGGGGCAATCGCCCGATTTCAGGCGAGGTAAGTTAACACGCACCGTCAGGGCGTAAAAGAGAAAAAGCGGGAATCACCCGATTCCCGCCCTCTCAGCGCCTTTTAAACCCGGATAATTCATGAATGGCCGTTGCGAGGGTGAGGAAAATGCCCGCCAGAACACGACCTCGCAAGGATCGGCGAGGGA
>CAZAHC010000255.1:0-5056 GCA_964484595.1 uncultured Fibrobacteraceae bacterium
CATCACCAACGCGCGCGGCGACCTGGAGGCCAAGCTGACCAGCCTGAACCCCAACCTCGCCGGCGTGCTGGTGGAGTACTGCCGACGGGCAGGACTGAAACCCGGCGACCCGGTCGCGGTCGCCCTGAGCGGTTCCTTCCCCGGCATCAACATCTGCGTCTTCGCCGCCCTGGAGGTGATGGCGTTGCGTCCGGTGGTGATCACCTCGGTCGGCGCCTCCTTCTGGGGCGCCAACGACCCGGAGTTCACCTGGCTGGACATGGAGAGCCTCTTTCTCGCCGCGGGTGTGTTCCAGACCAGATCCGCCGCGGCCAGCTTCGGCGGCGGCGACGACATGGGGCGGGGTCTGAGCCCCGCGGGACGCCGCCTCATCCGGGATGCGGCCGCCCGCAACGAGGTCCCCATGGTCGAGTCGGACAACATCGAGGATGCGATCACCAAGCGCATGGCCTTCTTCGAGGAGCAGGTCCGGGGCCGGCCCTTCCGCCTCTACATCAACGTGGGCGGGGGCGTGGCCAGCCTCGGCAGCAGCCACAACCGGCTGCTCATCCCCCACGGTCTCTCCTTCGAGCTCGGCGCGCACAACTTCCCCCGCAAGGGGAACCTGATTCTAATGGCCGAGAAGGGCGTGCCGGTGATCCATCTGTTGAACATCGTAGACCTCGCTCGGGAGCACGGCCTGCCGGTCTCGCCGGATTTTCTTCCGGAACCGGGTGAAGGTGACATATTTGTGAAGGAAATGTACCGGCTGCCCCTGGCGGCGATCCTTCTCGTGTTCTACTGCGCGGTCTGTACCCTGATCCTGGCGCCGGAGCTGCGCCGCGGGATCTTCGACCGCTGGACCAGGAGGAAGTGATGAGATCCCTCGCGGCACCATCGTTCCCGGGCCGCGGTCGCTCTCCGGGAACGATTGCCCTCTGGCTGGTTTTCCTGGTCTTCGCCGTCTGGCCCCTGGCGGTCGCGGCCCAGACCACCTGGCGTTCGATCCGGAGCGTGGAGGGACCCGGCACCATCCCCCTCGTGGTGGCGGGACAGGAGTTCACCTATCGGGTTCTCGACACGGACGAGCCCACCTGGGTGCAGGTGCGCGGGCCGCGCCGGTTGAAGATCGTCAGCCGTTACCTGTTCGGGGAGGATGACCCGCTACAGCAAACGTACCGCCTGCGGGTGCTGGTGGACGGCAGGGAGGTCCTGCGGAGGTCCTTCACCGGCCGGGTCAAGGAGGACGTCGCCATCGCCGGCCGACCCGGGCCCGCCGTCGGCGCCCTGCGCAAGGTCTACGTGAATATCGGCACCGGGCTGCATTCGGTCCAGGTCTTCGGCGAGACGACCGGCAGCGGGCGTATCGCCGCCCGGTTCTTCCGCGAGTACAAGCGGGATCCGGAAACCACGGTCTCCTTCGCCCCGGAGGGCTTCGAGACCATCTACCATCTCCAGTTCGCCAGCGGTTCCCAGTCGACCTATTACCACTTCGGGGCGGAGGTTCCCCTCACGTTCACGGTGACCGGCCCGACGACCCTGAAGATCTGGACCAGGCTCGATTTCGATCACACCATGAACGGGAGCCAGGACTACACCCTCGAGGTCACCTGCGACGGCGAGTCCTGGAACACCTTCCATTACACGGCCAAGAAGCTGAGCTCGGCCGCCTACGTCGAGCGGCCCGACCTCCTGCCCGGAACCCGCAACACCATGCGGATTCCCGTCAGGAAGGGCCAGCATCGCTTCGAGATCAAGTGTGTGCGACCCGACCGTTGCGGGATCTCCGCCCAGATCCGCATTCCCCTCGCCGATCTCGGCTCTCGCTAGCGACGAAAAAAGGAAAGCAATGCCGCCGACGAAAACACTCCTCTACCTCCGAACGCTGCCGATCCTGCTGGCCGCGCTGCTGGCCGCCGCTCCCGCCGGCGCCGCCCGGTACGAGCCCCAGCCGCAGCAAACCCCCACCCTGGTCCCGGTGGGCACCACGGCCAAGCAGTACCTGCTCCTGGGTAGCGAACCGCTGACCTTTCGCCTGCTTGGGCCGGGCGAGCTCTCCGGCTACGCCCGGGCCCACTTCGCCGCCGAGGAGACCGCGGCCAAGGAGGGCCGGGTGATCCTGATGGGACTTCCCGGCGTGCCCGCCACCGTGAACCTGGAATTCAAGCCCTCGCGCAAGGGCGGCTACGCCGACGGGCGTGACGGCCGGCCCAGCAGCGGCCGCCGGCTCGCCTGGCAGGTGCCGGAGGGTGAACACGTGGTCGAGATCCGCGGCGATTGCCCCGACGGCGCCGACATTTTCGTGGTCCTCTACTACGACGGTCCTCCGCAGCCGGGCGTCAAGCCGGCCGTTGCCGCCCCCGCCAAGAAGAAGTCTTCCCGGAGCCGCTATTCCTTCCACCAAAAGGTCGGTCTCGACTTCATCTACGACACGAACTTCCTGGGCAACTCCGACGACTACCTGGCGGACTGGCACGCCGGCATCGATCCCGAGAAGTTCATCATGAACACCGAGGACGACCTGGTTCTCGCCCCGAGCATCGACCTGGAGGTCCGACGGCAGTTCTTCGCCTGCGGCCAGACCCGGCTGCGCGCCAAGATCAAGCACTGGGAGTACCTGAGCAATCCGATCAAGAACAACATGGAGTTCAATTATTACCTGCGCCAGTACGTCGGCAAGGGCAGGAGCCTCGAGTTCTCCTACTTCTACTCCCCCGAGCAGTACATCCGCCAGCTGGGCGACCGGGAGCCCTACACGCCGGCCGAGGACCCGAGCAAGGTGCTCCAGTTTCGGTTCACCAAGAACGTGCTGGCCCTTACCTACCGGCACAAGTTCAACAAGAAGCTGTCGGGCACCCTGATCCTCGAGAGCAACCTGCGCTACTACAACCAGCCCTTCATCGAGAACGACGTCAACTGCAAGGAGGTCCGGAGCGTCCTGTACTGGTCCTTCCACAAGCGCTGGCGGTTGCAGGCCGACTACTGCTATGAGTTCGCGGCGGCGCGGGCACGGGACACCGTGGAAGAGACTATCCCCACCAGCGACGACTCCGACGGCACCTATCATCGGGATCTCTACCGGCTGGGCTTCCGCTGGAAGCCCCCCTTCCTGAAGAAGATCGTCAGCCAGATCGACCTCAGCGGCCTGCTGATGCTCTACTACTACCCGACCGACAAGTCCCTCTTCGAGGATCCCTTCCACGCCGGCCGCTTTGACAAGGTCTACAAGGTCACCTTCGAGGTGCGGCGCAAGCTCAGCAAGGACCTCAGCGCCAAGCTGGGCACGCGCTACACCGAACGCACCGTCGATTCTCCTTGGCCCGGGGACATCACCCTGGACAAGGATTACACGAAGCATCGCGTCTGGGTCAGCTTCACCTACAACCTCTAAAGGAGACGAGATGACCACGCCTGCGACGAACCGGGGCATTCTGGCGCTAAACCTCATGGTAGCCACTGCCGGCATCCTGCTGCTGGCCGGCTGCGGCGCCCAGGACCTCTACGAGCCGCCGGGCGCCCCGTTCTCGATAATCGGGACCCTGCCCCTGCCGAGCGCAAACGAGGGTGTCGCAGTGCTCGGGCGGTACGCCTTCGTGGCCGGCGGCGAGGCCGGCCTGCACGTGGTCGACCTCGCCAACCCGAACCAGCCCGTGCTGGTAAACACCCTCAACACCACCAAGTACGCCGAGAGCATCAAGATCGCGCGCACCTTCGCCAACCGCACGCTGATCGATCTGGCCCTGGTGGTCGAGGGCACCGAGGGAATCACCACCTACGACATCACCGATCCCCCGAACCTCTTCTCCTTCAACCAGGGCACCACCGCCGTGGACGGCAAGCGCATCTGCGTGCAGGAGCCGGCCGACCCCGACGAGCCGTTCCTGATCTTCCTGGCGGAGAGCTGGAAGGGGATCCGGATCTTCAAGACCATCCCTGATTACCCCGGCACCCTGGAGTACACCGGCGTCTTCGCCGGCACCAACGGTTACGCCGAGGGGATCGCCCTGCAGGGGGACTACGCCTACGTCGCCGACAACGAGATGGGGCTGGCGGTGATCGACGTCAGCGAGCTGGTGCTCGACTCGGTCGAGATGGTTTCCTGGGCGGACTCCCCCGGCAATGCCCTGGACGTGGCCATCGAGGGTAACTACGCCTACCTGGCCCTCGGCACCGAAGGGCTGGGCGTGTATGCCATCAACGGTCCCGACCAGCCAGAGCTGAAGGCCCTGCTGGACCTGTCCGGCTACAGCCGGTCGATCGTGGTGCGCGACAACCTGGCCTGCCTGGCCGCGGCCGGCGGCGGGGTGCACTTCGTGGACGTCAGCACCCCGGCCAACCCGATCTACCTGGGATCGGTGGTCACCACCTACGCCTCGGACGTGGCCCTGGCCGACGACGGTTACGTGCTGGTGGCCGACCGCGAGGACGGACTGGTGATCCTCAGCGGCCGCGGTCCGTTCAGCGACAGCGCGCCACCCGCCGCGGTGACCAGCCTGGAGGCTGATCCCTACAGCGTCGAGGCAGTCCAGCTGACCTGGTGGGCTACCGGCGACGACGGCCTGATCGGCACCGCGGCCGCCTGCGACATTCGCTGGTCCGGCCAGCCCATCCTGGACGAGGCGGCCTGGGACACGGCCACCGTGGTGGCCGAGCCCCCGGCCCCGGCGGCTCCCGGCACGGAGCAGACCCTGGTCATCGGCGACCTCGATCGCGGCGTGGAGTACTTCTTCGCCCTGAAGACGGTCGACGAGGTGGGCCGCTGGTCAGGGCTGAGCAACTGCGACTCCGCCACGACCTGCTCCGGCATCGTGCTGCGTGACCCCACCCTGGACATCACCTACGGCACCACCGGTATGACCTACACCTACGAGGTGACCTATCTGTTCAGCTCCCCACCGACTTTGAACGAGGTGACCATCGACGGCAGCGGCTACGCGATGGACTACATCTCCGGTGACATCATCACTGGAGCCCTCTACCGCTACCAGACCACCCTGCCTGTCGGGGCCCACACCTACGGCTTCAGCTTCGCCAGCTCCGGGGGGCTGTCCTGCAGCTCGTCCTGGCCCAGCACCGC
>CAZAHC010000256.1:0-2674 GCA_964484595.1 uncultured Fibrobacteraceae bacterium
CCGGCCCGGGGCCGTCAGTTCCGGGGTGATCCCCAGCGACAACCCCACCGTACCCATCGCCGAGAACGCCTCGAAGGCGGTGGGCAGCAGGGGGCGACCCTCGCTCAGCAGCAGGATGAACAGACCGACCGTCGGCACCACCAGCCCCCCGGAAAGGACCACCATGGCCCGCCGGACCGCGATCGGCTCGATCTCCCGGCCCAGCAACCGCGTCTGGGGCAATCCCTGGCCGATCGCCCGCAGGTTGGCCCACATGATGGCGACCGTGGTCAGCTTGACGCCGCCGGCGGTCGAGCCGGGAGCGGCGCCGACGAACATCATAACGATCATCAGGAAAAGGGCCGGTTCCGACAGGAGCGACAGATCGACGCTGTGGAAACCCGCGGTGCGGGTGGTCGCCGCCTGGAAAAAGGCCAGGCCCAGCTTGCGCGCCGCCGGGTTGCCGGCGAACGCTCCTTCCCACTCCAGCAGCGCCAGCAGCGCGGTGCCGGCCAGGAGCAGCGATCCGGTCAGGACAAGGATCACCTTGGTCTGCACGTCCAGCCGCCCGGTCGGCGCGAGCCGCCGTCGCAGGGCGCGTCCCCGCAAGAAGGCCAGCAGGTTCGCGACAACCGTGAAGCCCAGACCACCCAGGATCAGCAGGCCGGCAATGGTGCCGACCAGCAGGCCGTCCCCCGCCCGCGAGACGAGCGAGTCGCTGAAGGTGCTGAAACCGGCGTTGCAGAAGGCGGAAACCGCGTGGAAGACGGCGCAGAAGAGGCGGTCGCGCGGTTCGGGAATCACCTCGGCCAGGCCTACGTAAAGCACAAGGGAACCAACAAGTTCGACCGCAAAGGTGAACAGGACAATGAACCTGAGCATGCGGCCGACTTCCCCCAGCACCGGGATCTGGAAAACTTCCCGCAAGAGGCTGCTCTCGCGGATGCCGATCCCCCGGCCGAACAGCAGGGAAAGCGTCGCTGTGAGGGACATGATGCCCAGCCCACCCAGCTGGATCAGCAACAGGATGATCCCCTGGCCGACCGGCGTGAACTCCGTGGCCGTGTCCCGCACGATCAGGCCGGTGACGCAGACCGCGCTGGTGGCGGTGAAAAGCGAATCCAGCAGCGGGAGCGGCCGCTCGGCCGGCACCGCCCGCGGCAGCATCAGCAGGCCGGTTCCCACCGCGATCAGCAGCAAGAAGACCAGCAGGAAGGCCACCCCGGGCCTGATGCGACGGTTGGCGAGCCGGGCATTGAGATGGGGCAGGTGCACCAGCAGGTTACCGAGGATGAAGAACTGCACCACCACGACGTAGGCCTGGGTGACCGACTTGAGGGAGAAGAAGCCCAGGAACGGAGCCAGCCAGGTGCTGCCGCCCAGACTCACCACCGCGATCTCTCCGGCCAGCAGCGCCGTCAGGGCGAGGGCAGGCCAGCGGGTCCGCAAAAAAAACCGCCAGGGCCGGACCGACCGGGCCGCCAGGGCCAGCTCCAGCAGGAAAAGAGCGACCGCAGCGCTGCGCAGCAGGCCGGCCAACGGGGTGGTCGTTCCGGAGGGGGGAATCCCATACTGCAGGACGAAACCGAGCAGCCCCGCCGAGCCTGCGGCCACCAGGAGCCACCGCCGCATGGAATCCACCATCGAGCCTCGCCGGTAACCGGGGCGGGCCGGAGCTAAACCCTGGCTGCGCCCTGCCGAAAAAACCTCGAAAGGGCCGGTAGCAGGCGCCGGCCACCCAGGCATGATCCTACGATCCGGTGGGAGTTTCAACAGTTGGAATGAAACGGAACCGCGAAAAGAAACTCCGACCCCGGCCGCCGGGGTATTCCGCGGCCAGGCGTCGACTGGTCGCCTGCCGGCTGCAATGGCTCCGGCGGGCTGTTTTGCCGGTCCTGGTTCTGCTGCTGGCCGGGTCCGCAACCGGTCCCGGGCCCGAGCAGGCATGGGCGCAGCAGACCGCCCCCCTGGATACCCTCTATGCTCCGGAACCGCCTCCGGCCTGGGCCGCCGATTCCCTGAGCATCAGCCGGCGGGTCCTGCCCGATGTCCAGGCCACCACCTTGCCGGAGACCAGACCTCCGATCCGGCCCCCGTTGCTCGGCGATCCGGTGGAGGCGTCGTACCAGTTCCACCTGGCCCGGCAGGCGGCGGCCGGCGGCAACTTCGAGCTGGTCGCCGAGAAGATGAGCCAGGTGAACGAGGCGGACCCGGGGCGTCCGCGGTACGGCCTTTGGGGCTCCTTCCAGGCCGCTCGCCAGCTCGACCCGATTTCCTTCTTCCTGGCTCTGCCGCAGGCGATCAGATCGGGGCTCGCCGATCCCGTTTTCACGAAGCGCTGGCTCCTGCTCGGCCACCTGGCGGCCATCAACTACGTGGCCATCCTCTGGACCCTGGTGGTCCTCGCCTACCTGTTCCGCTACTGGCCCCATCTGTGCCACGACCTTTGGGCGCTCCTCTTCAAGGGCCGGCACCACCGGGTGGCTCCCTGGCTGGGACTGCTGGCCCCGGCGGTGGTCCTGCTCCTGCGCCCGGGATGGCTGGGGGCGCTGGCCTTGCTCTCGATCCCGCTCAGCATCTGGGCGCGGGGCCGCGCCCGGCTGCCGCTGCTGGCCTGCTGGGTGACGGCGGCCGTGCTTCTCTTCCCCGGCTGGTCGGTCCTGCGTCACGCCTTGCCCGCGATCGACCCGGCCAC
>CAZAHC010000256.1:2684-5051 GCA_964484595.1 uncultured Fibrobacteraceae bacterium
TCTCGAGGCTGCGGTGCTCCGGCGCCACGTGGCCCAGCCGCCAGCCGGCGTCGGACCGGACCCGGTCCGCGCTGCAGGCCAGGTTGGCCACGACCGACCATGACACCGCCCGGCGGTCCCGCCTGCAACTGGCCCTGGCGGTCCAGGAGGCCTTGCTGGGTCGTTACGAACGTAGCAACACCTTCTGCGGAGCCATTCTCGCCACCGACCCCGAACATGTCGCCGCCCGGGTCGGCCTCGCCAACAACACCTACTACCTGGGCCGTTTCGACGCCGCTGCGACGGAGCTGGGGAAAGCCGCCAAGCTGGCGCCGGAGAGGGGAGAGATCCCCTACAACCTCGCCCAGGTCTACTTCAAGAAGCTGTTCCTGCCCGAGGCCGGAGAGGCCCTGCGCCTGTCCCGTGCCCTCGGGTTCGAGCCCTCGGCCGGGCCCCACGAGGACGACCGGGCGAACGGTTTCGCGCCGGTCGTCTACCTGGGCCTGAACCGGGCGGAACTGGAAGCCAGCTGTCGCTGGGAGTCCGGCCGGTACGAGCAGCTGGCGCACCTGGCCGCCTGGCAGCCTGGCTGGGGCCGCCGGAGCTACCCCTGTTCGGCGTCCTGGTCCTGACGCTGGTCCTGACCCTGGGCCTGGTCTTCGGCTGGAGCAACCAGCAGGACCCGGGCACCTGCAGCAACTGCGGGCGCGTGATCTGTCACGTCTGTTGCCTGGTGCGCGACACGGAATGGTTCTGCAACACCTGCGGGGAGACCGCCGATCGCGCCAGGAGCGAGCTCGTCCTGGCGACCTTGCTGAAAAACCGTAGCCGGGCCAAGGGGTTTTCCGCCGGCCAGAGGCTGGGCCGCCTGAGCCGCCTCCTGCCGGGGGCGGGACACCTGGCCGCCGGTCGTCACCTGGGCGGGATGTTCCGCCTGGCCCTGCTGGCCGGGGCTCTCTTCTCGATCCTCTGCGGCTGGGCGTTCGATCCAACGGCTCGCTGGGAGTTACCGGGGTTGATCCTGGCCGAGGAGACGGTTCACCCCTTCTGGATCCCCCTGCCGGCCGCGGCCTGGCCCGGATTGACCTCCGGCGTGATCCTGGGCGGGTGCCTGCTCCTGATCGCTCTGTACCTGCTGGCGGTGGTGGACGGCAGTCGGTTGCGCCATCGGTTCACCCGAGGGCACCTGGAAATGGGCCCGGGGCCGGAACGGGCGCGCCTGAAAGTTCACCCCGGTCCAACCTCGAGGTAGGTGAGACATGGCACTGGAAGGGCAACTGAGCGACTTCAACCTGGCGGAGATCCTCCAGCTGATTGCCGGGCAGCAAAAGACCGGTTTCCTGGTCCTGCAGAGCAACCAGGAGATCGTCTTCGTCTTCGAAAAGGGAACCCTGATCTCCACCCGGGACCGTCGCACCGAGGGGGACGATCCCCTGGAGCGCTACCTGACCGCCTACGGGTTCTTCGACCGCGTGCAGTGGAAACACATCGATTTCATCCGCCGCAACTCCTCGCTCGACCTGACCGAGATCCTGCTCTCGGAGCGGATCATGGACGAGGAGAACCTCGAGCAGGTTCTCAAATCACTGGCCGTGGAGCTGACTCACCATTGCCTGAAGCTCAAGCGAGGCCGTTACCACTTCACGGCCACCAAGGAAAAACCCAAGGGCGTTCGCGGGCGCATCAAGATGAACGTGCAGGGTCTACTGATGGAGGCGGCCCGCCGCCAGGACGAGGAGACGAGGCTGGCGGAGATCTTCCCCTCCGGGGCGGTCACCTTCCAGCGCGGCGAGCAGTCCTGGGGTCCGGAGGACGTCGACCCCGGCGGGATCCACCTGCTGAAGCTGGCCCTGGCCGGCGAACCGCTGGCTCAGATCATCTGCCAGGGAATGCAGGCCTCGTTCACGGTTCGCGAACAGCTACGGGAGTTCTGCGAGAAGGGATACCTGAAGCCCGTGACGACGGCGGTCGCCCAGGAACCCGGCGCGGGCGAGACACCGGCAGGTAAAAAGGGGAAGTCCGGCCCTGGGCTGCGCTCGGTCCCGCTGACCATCCTGGGGATCCTGCTGCTGGCGGGCGTCGGCTACCTGCGCTGGCAACCTCTGTTCCAATCCGACCAGAGCTGGGGTCTGGCGGAAACGACTGCGGTCACGGCCGAAGCTGGAGTCGATCCGGGGAGCGCCCCGCCCTTGCCACTCCCGGACCCCAACCGGAGCTTTCGCCTGCGCCAGATCCGCGATTCGATTTGCGAGGCGGTCGAGCTCTTCCGGTACCGCCACCACCGGTACCCGGTCGACATCTCGCTCCAGGTCAAGGAGAACTTCCTGCCGGCGGCCACCTATCGAACCTACCTCACCCTCGGCTGGACCTACCGGATGCTCGATTCGG
>CAZAHC010000257.1:0-5044 GCA_964484595.1 uncultured Fibrobacteraceae bacterium
AGCGCACTTCCGCGACCCCGCCGTTCCAGAAAACGCCGTAGATCGTGCCGGCGGCGTTGATCGCCAGGTTCGCCGGCTCGCGGTCGAGGGTGGCGCGCAGGGGGCTGGCGGGGATTTCCCCGGCCGCCCCGTCCTGCTTCGGGCTCGCCGAAGGAGGAACCACCACCGACAGGAGCGGCACGTCCTCCGCGCCCGTGGTGTAGCCGACCAGGTAGATCGCGTTCAAGGCGCGGCGGATGGCGCAGCAGGCCGGTGTCACGAAATCCAGGTCGCTGTTGGCCGCCAGCACGGCGCTGGCGCCGGTGACCGGATCGATCTCCCGCAGCTGGGTAAGGGCGGAGCCAACCCCGTGAAACCCGAGCAGGCGTCCTCCCTGGGCAACCTCCAGGTTGTTGTAGTCCTTGTCCAGATCGACGATGTCGACGAGGGTCTCGTTCTCGATGTCGATGATGAACAGCCGCGGCACCTCGGTCGCGGTGCCGGTGTAGCCGACCTGGTAGAGCAGGTTCGCCACCGGGTCGAGGGCGCAGGCCGCGGCCTGCACGATGTCGAGATCGGGGATCGGCGTGATCGCGCGGCCGCTGTTCACATCGACCAGAGCGCGTCCGTCCGCCCGGGCGTCGGTGCTCGGCCCCAGGACCAGCAGCACCATCACCAGCAGCGACAGCGCCGCGGTCCCGCAGCCGGCAAGGCGGAGAAACGCGATCCGAACCGGAGAGCAGACCCCGAACCTCTGACGAGGAATCGTTCTTTTCATGTCTTGCCTCTCTTGTGAAAGGTTCTCGATATCCCGGTCGCCCCGCTGGCGGCCGGGAGCGCGTTTCTCTACTCCTGCTCACCGAGCTGGCGCAGCGTCTCCTCCAGGGCGGTCAGGCGAGCCTGCAGCTCCTGGTTCTCCTGGTGCAGGGCCTGGATGGCGCCGAGGGCGACTCCGGCCAGGTCCGAGGGACTGATGTGCTTGTCGCCCCCGCCCAGTCCGAAGTGGGCGGCGAAATCCTCCGCGACCGGCCCGAGGTGAGTCACCGCCGGGTCGTCGGTCCTGTAGTTCCACCGGTACACGTCGAGGGCTGCTACCTGCTGGAGGATCTGGGCTGGGTCGACGCCCAGCAGGTTGTCCTTGACCTCGCGGCTGGAGGCCTCCTTCAGGTGGCCGGTGATGATCACGTCACCGTTCGCCGTGGCGTGGAAGACCGGGTCCGTCCCGAGGGAGGTGTTCTCCAGGATGAGGCCGGGGTCGGCCGATTCCACGTGGAGCTGCACATCCGGCGACCAGGTACCCACGCCGACATGGCCGGAGTCCTGGATGATCAGGCTGCTGGACGGCGCGCCGGGCCGGATCCGGAAGGGCAGCGTGCTGCCATTGGTCACATCGCGGATGAAGAAGTTGGCTTCGTTGCCGGCGAGGTCCCAGGTCTGGGGGGTCCACCCTTGCGAATTGTCCTGTTCCAGGCGCAGGGTGGGGGTGTCACCGTCCGTGGTCTGCAACTCCGCGAGGGGGTTATCGGTACCCACGCCGATTTTACCTGCCGTAGTGATGTTACCCGCCGTGGTGAGGTACAGGGATTGATCGGGCGCTCCAGCCTCGACCCGGAAGGGGATCGTCGCCGCATCCAGGTCCTGCAGGGCGAAGTACTCGTCACCTCCATCCTCGGAGTCGTTGGCGATGAGCACCCAGTCGTTGGTGGGAAAGTTGGACGTGGCGCTCGTGTCCCAGAAATAGATCCGGAGGTTGTTCTCCTTGAGCATGAAGGTGTTGTAATCGAACGTCTCGCCGTCGACGCAATCGAAGCCGAGGCACTCGCTGCCCGTGACGATGAGGTCGTCGTAGATCGTGTAATCCCTGGCGATTTCCTCCAGCCGGCCGGAGTCGTCCGCTGCCGGCCCGGCCGACTTTGCCGGCAGGTGGTTCGGCTGCTTGATGGGAGCCGCGAAACCAGGCGAGCTGCCGGAACTGCGGCCGTTCTCCGGCACCGGCTCGGCCTGGGCGGACCCGGGAAGGGCCACGGCGGCACAGATCAGCAAGCAAACGAAACCGAGAGGCAGGGGACCAGTTTTCTTCCACATGGGCTTCTCCTTGGCTAGAGGAAAGATCAAGAAACCATCCATATATTCAATCTTCCAGGAGCCGTTCTCGGGGAATTCTGCTGGTGTGTGAAACGCTTCCTTCCCAGAAACGGCTTCCATCCGCAGTTAAATCCGGGTTAGGGTCCCGGTTGTCCGTTCGGCGAGTTTGCAAGGGGGGTGCCACGGGGAAATGGCCAGAACCATCATTCCAGGCCAGGAAGAGACCCACCTGCCCGCCGCGGTCGAGGCCTTTCAGGAGGCCCGGTCCGTGGTCGCCTTCACGGGCGCCGGAATCTCGGTGGAGAGCGGAATACCGGACTTTCGCAGTCCGGGTGGGCTGTGGACCGAGTTCCCTCCGGAAGAGTACGCGACGCTGGACGTGTTCCTCCGGGATCCGGCCAAGGCCTGGCGCCTTTACCGGGCGGTGGGCAAGAAACTCCAGGGTAAGCAGCCGAACCCGGCACACCATGCCCTGGTCGGGCTGGAGCAGGCGGGCCGGCTGGACCTCATCGTGACCCAGAACGTCGATGGCCTGCACCAGGCGGCCGGCAGCGGGGCCGTGCTCGAGGTGCACGGCGACCACCGGCACGTGCAATGCCTGCGGTGTGACTGGCTGGGCCCGGTGCAACCGGAACAACGGGCCGACAGCGGGGAAGTCCCGGAGTGCCCCGAGTGCCGCCATCCCCTGAAGCCCAACGTGGTCCTGTTCGGGGAGGGAGTGCGGGAGATGGAGGCCGCCAGCGAGGCCATGCGGCGGTGCGACCTGTTGCTGGTGGTCGGCACCTCGGCCCAGGTCTATCCCGCGGCCGGGCTGCCGGCGATCGTCAAGGAGCACGGGGGTCTCATCTTCGAGTTCAACCAGGAGGAGACGACGCTCACCCGGGGCGCGGCCGGCGGGGGGTGGTCGTGGTTGCTGGGCGGGACCGGGGCAACCGCCGTGCAGACGGATTTTCTCTTCCTGGGGCCCGCCAGCCGGACGCTGAGCCTGCTGGCGGAGGCGGTTCTGGGGTGAGCTAGAGGCCGTACTTCTTGATGCGGTAGACCAGCACGTGACGAGGAATCCCGAGGTAGGCGGCGGCCCGGCTCTTGTTCCCCGCGAACCGGGCGAGGGTCTGGCGCACGACTTCCTTCTCGAGTTCCGGCAGCGAGAAACCTCCGGCCGGAAGCGGGCCCAGGGGCAACCGGCCTGGATCATCGGCCGCCGCAGCGCCGCCCGGCCGGGCATCGAAACCGGGGTCGGCGGCGGTGGCCCGCTCCAGATCCCCGACCGTCAGACGATCCGACCGGCGCAGCAGCACCAGCCTCTGGTTGAGGTTCTTCAGCTGGCGGATGTTCCCAGGCCAGGGCCGCTCCTTCAGTCGGCCCATCAGCTCCGGCTCGGAACCGATCCCGGGTCCGCCGTGCAGGGCGGTGAAGTGATCCCAGAGCAGAGGCAGATCCTCGGGGCGCTCCCGCAAGGGAGGCAGGTGCAGGCGGAAGATGGCGATGCGGTAGAAGAGATCCTCCCGGAAGAGCCCTTCGCTCACTGCTCGATCGAGGTCCTGGTTCGTGGCGCAGATCAGCCGGAAATCCACCGGCACCGGCCCCGGACCGCCCACCGGATCGACCTGCTTGTCCTCCAGGACCCGCAGCAGCTTGGGCTGCAAGGAGAGGGGTAGGTCGCCGATCTCGTCCAGAAGGAGAGTGCCGCCCTCGGCCCGCCGGATACGCCCCGGCGCGCTGCGGTCGGCGCCGGTGAAGGCCCCCTTCGCGTGTCCGAACAGCTCCGACTCCATCAGGTCGGCGGGGATGGCCCCGCAGTTGACGACCACGAACGAGCGATCCCACCGGGGGGAGAGATCGTGGCAAGCCCTAGCCACCAGCTCCTTGCCGGTCCCGCTCTCGCCGGTGAGCAGGATCGCCGCTTCCGAAGGTGCTGCTTGCCGGAGTTGCTCGACGAGCCGGGACATGGCCCCGCTGCCGAAGATCAGGGCCGGCTCGGCTGTCTTCTGCCGCAGCAGATCCCGCAGGTTCCGGTTGTCGGTCTCCAGGTGACGGGTGCGCAGGGCCTGCTCGACGGTCAGCTTCAGCTCGTCCCTCTCGAACGGCTTCAGGACGTAGGTGAAGGCCCCCAGCTTCATGGCCGCGACCGCCTGCTCGACCGTCCCGTGGGCGGTCAGGATGATCACCGGCGGTGGGGGTTTCCGGTCCGACCTCTGGATGTGCTGCAGGACCTCCATGCCGTCGCGGCCGGGCATGCGGATGTCCGTGATCACCAGGTCCGGCCGCACCGAGTCGGCCAGCAGGATCCCCTCGTCGCCGTCGGCAGCGGTCAGGACCTCGTGCCCGGCCTCGCCGAGGATGAAGGTGACGACCTCGCGCAGGCTCCGGTCGTCGTCGATCAGGAGGATCCTGGCCATCACCCGTGCTCTCCTGTTTCGGTTTCTGCGACCCGCACCCGCGGCAGCTCGACGCGGATCCGGGCGCCCTCTGCCGGGTGGGGATCCAGGCCGATCGTACCCCGGTGGTCCTCGACGATGCGCAGGCAGGTCGCCAGGCCCAGCCCGGTGCCTCCCTCGCGCGTGGAGTAGAAGGGGGTGCCGAAGTTTTCCCGGCCCTCGGCTGTGAAGCCGGGCCCGTCGTCCTGGACGACCAGGACCACCCGCTCCGGCTCACCGGCCAGGCTCAGACCGACCCGGCCGCCGGGTCCCGCCGCGGCCGCGGCGTTGAGCACGAGGTTCAGCAGGAGCTGCCGGATCTGCTCGCGGTCCCCTTCCAGGTGGAAGTCCTCGGCCGGGGGAAGGACGAGGTCCACTGCGGGGGAGTCCTCGCGCTGGGAAACCAGGTCGACCACGGCCCTGGCCTCGTCGGCCAGGTCGAAGCGCATCGGCTCCCTGGCCGAGGGCCTGGCGAAGTCCAGGAACCGGGTCAGGACCTCGTTCAGGCGCCGGGTCTCGCCGCCCAGGATGCGGAGCAGGCGGCCCTTCAGATGATCGGCCGG
>CAZAHC010000258.1:0-5030 GCA_964484595.1 uncultured Fibrobacteraceae bacterium
GGTGATCTTCACCTCGAAATCCACCGCCTGCTGGCTGGAGCCGGTGCTGGAATAGATGGGGCTGTTGCCGATCTCGGTGACCCGCCCGCTGAAGGTCGAATCGGCGAAGGCGTCGATCTCGATCTCGGCGGTCTGGCCGATGGCCACCTTGACTACCTCGGTCTCGTCCACCTTGACCCTGGCCTCCATCGTCGACAGGTCGGCGATCACGAGCAGCACCGTGCCCGGGTTGTTCAGGGTACCCATGATGGCGCTCTCGCCCTCCTCGACGTTCAGGCGGGTGATCACCCCGCTCATCGAGGCGGTGACCTCCGCCTTCGCCAGCTCGTCGAGGGCATTTTCGAGACGGCTACTGGCGGCCAGGACCCGGGCCCGTTCGATGCGGGCGGTGGTCTGGGCGGCCTCGAGCCTTTCGACGGGCTGCAAGCCCTTGTCGTGCAGTTCCCGCGTCCGCCGCAGGTCCTGCTCCGCCTTCTCGGCCGAGGCCTCGGCCAGGGCCAGGTCGGCGCGGTTCTGGCTGACGGCGGCCTCGAGGGCCGTGGCGTCTATGCGCAGCAGGAAGTCGCCCTCCCGGACGGTTTCACCCTCGACGACGGCCAGCTCGGTAACCCGGCCCATCACCTCGGTGCTGACATCCACCGAACGCTTGGGGTGGATTGTGCCCGAGCTGGTGACGGTGGCGGTGAGCTCCTTGTAACCCACCTCGGCCATCTCCACCTCGTGCTGCTGGGTGCGATTGCTGTTCAGGATCGAGAACACCACCGCCCCGAGGACCAGGACCCCCAGCGGGATGAATATCCACTTCTTCTTCACGCCGACCTCCAGTACTCGCGGGAAAAAAGCGGTCCCGGTCCGCTCAGATGAACAGCCGGCCCAGGATGAACATGGCGCCGGTCACCAGCAGCCAGGGCAACAGGACCACCGTGGCGGCCTTGCCCGTCGCGAAACCGTCGACCTTCCCGATCCCGATGATCAGCAGCACCAGGCCCCACCAGACGAAGAAATCCCCGAAGAAGCTGAGCGCCTGGTACTGGGCCGAGAGCAGATCCGCGTTCGGAGCCAGGGCCGCCAGTCCGATCGATACGCCCATGAGCGATTCCTTGGCGTAGATCAGGGGAAGCTTGAGCCAGGAGCCCAGAACGTACGGCAGCAGGAAACCCCAGAAGGTCACCCCCATCACCTGCTTGAAGGTCGCCTGACCGCCGGCGAGCTTGGAAAACAGCAGGAAGACCAGGCCGTAGATGAACACGCTGATCCAGGTGCCAAAGCCGCCGGAAAGCCCCGTCAACAACCTCTTCACCACCGTGGGGTTGAGGGACTCCTCGTACTGCTGCTCCCATTCTTCCTGGGGCATCATCTGGCCGAAGCGGGTATCCCGCATCAGCTCCATCTGCTCCGGCCCGGCGATGTGGGCGGTCAGGGCGGTGAACAGTCCGAAGGTCACGAACAGGATCAGTCCTGCCACCAGCCACTGTGGCTTCTCCCCCACCCAGACCATGGCCTGGCCCGGTCTGGCAATCAGGGCCCACAGGCGCGAACCGAGATTGTCTCCATTCATCTTGGCTCCTCCCTTGGTTTCCCCGCAGGGAAAACGGAATCATCCACCAATCGAACCCGTTTACGCCGACGGTTTTTCCGGCGGTCTCTCTTCCAGATCCAATCCTTGCAACCGCTCGCGCAGGGCGCGGCCGGCTCGCGCCAGGGGCGAGTCGGCCTCCTGCCGGCTGGCGGCGGCAGTACCCCTGGCGGGGTCGGAATATTTGGCCAGGAACTCGCGGGCAAAGGCGCCCGATTCGATCTCGTCGAGGATCTTGTCCATCTCGTCCCGCACCCGCCGGTCGATCAGGCGGGGGCCGCGGGTAAGGCCGCCGTAGGCGGCTGTCCCGCTGATCCGGCTACGCATCCCGTCAACTCCGTGTCGGTGCAGAAGATCGGCAATGATCTTCAGCTCGTGGACGCACTCGAAGTAGGCGTTCTCGGCGCCATAACCCCGGGAGACGAGGGTGGTGAAGGCGGCCTGCAGGAGCTCGATCACCCCGCCGCACAGAACGACCTGCTCGCCGAACTGGTCGGTGACGCACTCCTCGCGGAAGGTGGTCCGGAAACCCCCTCCCTTCAAGCAACCCACGGCCTTGGCGTACGAAGCGGCCAGCTCCCAGGTTCCAGGGGGCGATCCGTCGGTGACCGCCAGCAGTCCCGGCAGGCCGCTCCCGTTCTCGAAGGCGGTGCGCAGCTTGTCCCCCTGACCCTTGGGCGCCACCAGGAAGCAAGGCCGGCCGGGCGGGGGCTCGATCTGGCCGAAAGCGATCGCGAAGCCGTGGCTGAAGGCCAGCGCAGCGTCCGGTTTCAGGCCGGGGGCCACCACCTCGCGATAGAGATCGGCCTGGACCTCGTCGGGCACCAGGAAGACCACCACGTCGCCCGCGGCGGCCGCTTCGGCCACCGGCAAGCAGGCCAGGCCGTCGGCCTGGACGGTGGCCAGACGCTCCGATTCCGACCGCAGACCGATCACGACCTCGATTCCGCTGTCGTGGAGATTCCGCCCCTGCGCGCGTCCCTGAGCCCCGTAACCCAGTATTGCCACTCGCTTTCCGGCCAGGGGCGCCAGAGACACTTCCCGGTCCTCGAATACCTGCGGAACCGGTTTGTGGTTATCGGTGGCCACGTCCTGGCACCTCGCCCGCGTCAGCGGCGGGCCGTTGAACGCCAATTGTTTGCCGCATTTGCAGATCGGGGCAAGCCGGCGCACCGAGTCTAGTGGTTGCGCTCCGTCTTGACAAGGCGCCTCTGCGCCGCTAGATTTCCGCTCTGCCTACAGGAGGGCGGCGGATGCGATCACCCGCCCATCCGGTGCCGGCTTAGCTCAGTTGGTTAGAGCAACGGAATCATAATCCGTGTGTCCGGGGTTCGAGTCCCTGAGCCGGCACCAACCATTTCTCCGCCGTCCCGCACCCCGTCTCGCTCCCGTACCGCTCAGTGGAGGCACCTTGTCTGGCCACCCCTTTCTCGATCGGGTCGTCCCCGTGATCGAAGCCCTCGTCAGCGACCAGGTCGGCGCCGATGAGACGCCCCGACCCGGTCTGCTGGTGGCCCTGAGCGGGGGGCCGGATTCGGTGGCCCTGCTGCTGGCCGGCCGGACCTGGGCCAAATCAAGGCCAGCCACCCTGGAGGCCGCCCACCTCAATCACCAGCTCCGGGGCGACGCCGCCCTGGCCGACGAGGATTTCTGCCGCGAGCTGTGCGCGCGGCTGGACATCCGGTTGCACGTGCACCGGGCCGACCCGCGGCCGCTCGCCCGCCAGCGCGGGCTGGGACTCGAAGAGGCGGGCCGCCACCTGCGGCGCCGGTTCCTGGCCCGGTTGCTCGACGAGCGGCCGGACCTGACCTGCGCCGCCACCGGCCACCACCGCGACGACCAGACCGAGACCGTCCTCTTGCGCCTGTTCCGGGGCACCGGCCTGGACGGCCTGCGGGGTATCGCTCCCGCTCACGGCCGGGTGATCCACCCCCTGCTCGGGGTCTCGCGGCGGGAGATCGTCTCCTTCCTGGAAAGCCAGGAGCAGGTCTACCGGATCGACGCCACCAACGAGACCGGCGAGGCCACCCGCAGCCGCGTCCGCCGGGAGCTGTTGCCCTTGGCCCGGGACATCTTCGGTCCCGGCGCCGACCGCGGACCGGCCCGGCTGGCCGAGGTGGCGGCGGCAGACGCCGCCCTGATCGACAAGCTCGCCCGGCAAGCTTTCCAGCGAATCACCGCGGATGACGGCCAGGGCCTCAGCCTCGCCGTCGAACCCCTGCTCGCTCTCGACCCGGCGCTCGCCAGGCGGGTGGTGCGCCTGGTGTTCCAGCAGGAAGACGGCTTCGCTCGGGACCTGGGCCTCAGGCACGTCGACGGAGTTCTCACCTGGCTGGGCCGGGGGCAGTCGGGCTCCTCGCTCGATCTTCCCGGCGGCTGGCACGCGGTCCGCGAGTTCGACCGCGTGCGGTTCCTGCCCGGCTCCGCGCCGGCGACCGCCGGCACAGGTCCCCTTGCCGAGGCCAACCTGCCGCCGACCGGGGACCGGGAGTTCCGCCTCCACGTGGAGCCCGGCGCCGATTCCGGCCCGGGGCCCCTCGCCGACCGAACCGAATCGCCGTCCCGGCGTAATACCACCGGCTGGCGCCTCGAGTGTCCGACCACGGCGATCAGGGGCGAGCTGCGACTTCGCCCCTGGCGAGAGGGAGACCGCCTGGAAATGCTGGGGCTGGGTGGGCACAAGAAGGTGAGCGATCTGCTGCGCGAGCGTCGGATCGGGGTCACGGCCCGCCGCGGCGTCCTGGTGGTGGAGGACGAGGCGGGCCTCCTCTGGGTGGTAGGCCTGGCCCGGGCGGAGCGGACCCGCCTATTGCCGTCCACCCGGCGTACGGTTACTATCGCTGTTGAACCCTCCGGAGAACGGAATCTCGCCCCGGAAAACGGGAAAGGAAGATCCGCCTGATGAGCCCACTTCCCAAGAACCAGCCTCCCGGCGGCCCGGACCGCCCCCCCGGCGGGCCGATGCGCCGCCCGCCGATCGGCAGCAAGACCGCCGGTTTCTGGATTCTGCTCGCCCTGCTCGTGTTCGTGGTCTTCCAGATGATGTACACCGGTCGGCATGCGGTGCGCGAGATCTCCTATTCCGCCTTCACCGAGCAGGTCGAGGCCGGGAACATCAGCTCGCTGACCAAGACCGGTCTGCAGGTGGAGGGGGAATTCCTGGACAAGACGCCCATCACGATGGAGGACGGCACGGTGCAGAGCGTCGACCGGTTCAAGGTCTACCTGCTGCACGAGAAAGACGACTTCGACGAGTGGGTCAGTGAATTCAACGAGGGAGCCCGGCTCAAGGGCCAGCCCCAGAAGATCAACTGGCTGACAACCGCCTTGACCTACTATCTGCCTTTCCTGGTCATCCTGGCGCTCTGGATCTTCTTCATCCGGCAGATGCAGGGCGGGGGCAACAAGGCCTTCAGCTTCGGCAAGAGCAAGGCCAAGATGTTCAACATGGACA
>CAZAHC010000259.1:0-4964 GCA_964484595.1 uncultured Fibrobacteraceae bacterium
GATGGCTTCCTCGATGGGCTGGGGGGCGATGTTCTTGCCGCCGGCGGTGACGATGACATCCTTCTTGCGATCGGTGATGAAGAGGAACCCCTCCTCGTCCAGGTGCCCGATGTCGCCGGTGGCGAACCAGCCGTCGTCCGCGAGTACGGCCCGGGTGGCGGCCTCGTTGTTGAAGTAACCCATCATGATCTGCGGTCCCCGGGCCATGATCTCGCCGTCCTCGGCGATGCGGATCTCGGTGCCCGGGGCAACCTTGCCGACGCTGCCGATCTTGTAGTTCTCGAAGCTGTTGGCCGTCAGCACGGGAGAGGTTTCAGTCAGGCCGTAACCCTCCATGACGATCAGGCCGGCGGCGTAGAAGAACTCGTTGATCTTGGGCGCCAGCGGGGCGCCGCCGGAGACGAAGAACCGTAACTTGCCCCCGGTGCGGGCCCGGAGCTTCTTGAAGACCAGGCGATCGGCGAGGGCGAACTGGAACCGGAGCAGGAAGGGTATGGGCTCGCCCTCCCGCTTCAGCCGGCCCCAGCGCAGGCCGACCTCCCGGGCCCAGAAGAAGATGTTTTTCTTGAGCGGGGAACCGGCCATGGCCATACCCAGCACCCGCGCGTATATCTTCTCGTAGAGCCTCGGCACGCTGACCACCACCGTGGGGTGAACGTCCTGCATGTCCCGGGGAACCGTGTCCATCCGTTCGGCGTAGGCTATGCCCACCCCGCCGTAGAGCATGGTGAAAAAGCCTCCCATCCGCTCGAACACGTGGGACAGGGGCAGGAAGGAGAGACAGCGGTCGTCCGGCGAAACCTTGATGATCTCGGTGGCGGCCAGGACGTTCGAGACGAAGTTCCAGTGCGAGAGCATGACCCCCTTGGGATTGCCGGTCGTGCCGGAGGTGTAGATGATGCTGGCCAGATCGTCGGGATCGACGGCCAGACAATCCTCGCTTGGCGGGGGTGGGTTGTCGCTCACGACGTTGTTACCGATCTGCATCAACTTGGCCAGCGGCATGATGTTCGGCAGGTCGGTCTCGTCGAAGGCGATCACGTCCTGCAGGAACGGCAGCCCCTCGCGGATACCGTGGATCTTCTCGGCCTGTTCCTGGTTGGAAACAAAGATGGCCGCCGGCTGGCAATCGGTCAGGATGAACTCGATGGTGTCCGGAAGCAGGGTGGGGTAGATGGGTACGGTCACCGCGCCGGCACAGAGGATCGCGAGATCCGCCAGGGCCCACTCGAGGCGGTTTTCCGCCAGCAGGGCGACCTTGGCGCCCCGCTTGATGCCGAGCGATTTCAGCCCGAAGCGCAGGGCGCGGACGCGCCGGTGGGCCTCCTCGCTGGAAACATCCACGTATTGCCCTGTGTGGTCACGGTAGGAGAAACAATCCGGCCGGGGTCGCTCCCGGACCGCCGTCAAAAAAAGTTCGGGGATGGTCTTGACTGCCATTACCTTAGCTCCTGCGGCTTGACGTGGCAGGGGACGGGGCCGAATATCCACCGGCCGCCGACGAAAGGGACCTCAACTCTCGTTGAGGGTAAACGCGCTCGGTTCCGGGGCGGGCAAACAACGGTTGATAATCGCTGCGGGACTGCTCACAATGCTTATCACGCTCCGGAAATACCTGTCAATGAAATACGGGCCGCGGGCGCGGGAAGTAAGGCCACGGCGCCGCCCGGAGGCGCCTGGCCGGCGACTCCGCCCCGCGCGACCACGGACGACCGCTTTTCTGCCCGGGAGGAATCCTTTTGCCTGACCCCTCTGGCCAGCTGAATCCACCTCTGCGCTACGTGACCGCTACCTCCCTCTACGACGGCCATGACGCCTCGATCAACATCTTCCGGCGCTTGCTCGTCCAGGCCGGGGCCGAGGTGATTCATCTCGGCCACAACCGCTCCGTCCCGGAGGTGGTCAGCGCCGCCGTGCAGGAGGACGCCGACGCGGTGGCAGTGAGCAGTTACCAGGGCGGTCACGTGGAGTTCTTCCAGTACCTGCGCGACCAGCTGAATGCCAGGGGGCTCCAGCACGTGGCCCTTTTCGGCGGCGGCGGCGGGGTGATCATCCCGGAGGAGATCGATCTGTTACAGGCCAGCGGCGTTTCCCGCATCTACTCTCCGGACGACGGTCGTCATCTCGGCCTGAAGGGCATCATCGCCGACATGAACGAGCGCACGGCCGCGGCCCGGCGGGAGCGCCAGGACGGGCCGCTGACCCGCGAGAGCAGCCTGCTACCCGCCGAAGACGTTCGGTTCGCCCGTCTCTTGAGCCTGATCGAGCGCGGGGAGGAGGCTCCCGCCCTGGACCCGGCCCCGGGTCCGTCTGGCGACGGCCCGCCACCCGTGATCGGCCTGACGGGCACCGGCGGCGCCGGCAAGAGTTCCATGACCGACGAGCTCGTGCGACGGTATCTGCACGCCTTTCCCGACCACAAGGTGGCCGTCCTGGCGGTGGATCCCAGCAAGCGCCGGAGCGGCGGCGCCTTGCTGGGCGATCGCATCCGGATGAACGCCATTGACCATCCCCATTGCTTCTTCCGCAGCTTTTCCACCCGCGGCGCCCGCGGGGAGCTTTCCGCGGCCCTGGGGTCGTGTCTCGAGTTGGCGCGGGGCTGGGGCTTCGACCTGATCCTCGTCGAGACCAGCGGCATCGGGCAGGGCGATTCCGCCGTCACGGAGATCGCCGACCTCTCCTGTTACGTCATGACCAGCGAGTTCGGCTCTCCGATCCAGCTCGAGAAGATCGACATGATCGATCTGGCCGACGTCATCGTGGTCAACAAGTTCGACCGGGTGGGATCGGAGGACGCCCTGCGCGACGTCCGCAAGCAGTACCGGCGGAGCCGGAACGAGTTCGAGCTTCCCGACGAGGAGCTGCCGGTGTTCGGCACCATCGCCAGCAGGTTCAACGATGCTGGGGTGAATGCTCTTTTTGCCTTCCTCGTGGAACGTCTCGCCGAAAGAACCTCCCGCCTGGCCGCGGCCGCGGCGCCGATCGCTGGTTCGAGCGCCGAGCGGGTGACCGAGGACGCCATTTCCCTCATCCCGCGAGAAAGGGTGCAATACCTGGGGGAGATCGCAGCCACGGTCAGGGATTATCACCGGCAGGCGGCGGCCGACGCCGACCAGCACCGGCGGTTTGCCGCCCTGGCCCGGACCCTTAGCGAACTCGAGGCGGGTGGTCCGGCCACGGCCCCGGCCTGCGAGGCCGTACGTCGGCAACAGATGGACCTGCAGGCTGAGATGGGAGAGGACCTGCTGGGCGAGGTCGCGGGGTGGGACGAGCTGGTGGCACGGTACCAGCAGGACGAGGTTCAGGTTCAGGTCCGCGATCGCTCGTTCAGCACGACTGCCTTCGCCACCTCGCTCGCCGGCTCCCGGATTCCCAAGATCATCCTGCCGCGGCTGAGCGATCCCGGCGATCGGTTGCGCTTCTTGCGCCTGGAGAACGTTCCCGGTGTCTTTCCCTTCACCGCGGGCCCCTTTCCCTTCAAGCGTGCCGACGAGGAACCCAAGCGCCAGTTCGCCGGCGAGGGTTCCCCGGCGCAGACCAACGCGCGGTTTCATTACCTGAGCAAGAACGACCCGGCCAAGCGGTTGAGCACCGCGTTCGACAGCCTTACCCTCTACGGTGACGATCCTGCGGAGCGGCCCGACATCCACGGCAAGATCGGGGAGGGGGGCGTTTCCATCTGCACCCTCGACGACATGAAGGCCCTCTACGACGGCTTCGATCTCTGCCACTCGAACACCAGCGTCTCGATGACCATCAACGGGCCCGCCCCGATCATCCTGGCCATGTTCTTCAACACCGCCATCGATCAGCAGATTGCCCGGCAGGAGGAGGAACTCGGCCGGGAGCTGTCCGCCGCGGAGAGAGACGAGGTCGTCGCCCGGACCCTGGCCACCGTTCGCGGGACGGTCCAGGCCGACATCCTGAAAGAAGACCAGGCCCAGAACACCTGCATCTTCTCGACCGAGTTCGCCCTGCGGCTTATGGGGGACGTGCAGGAGTTCTTCGTCCGGAACAACGTGCGCAACTATTACTCGGTCTCCATCAGTGGCTACCACATCGCCGAGGCCGGGGCCAACCCGATCAGCCAGCTGGCCTTCACGCTCGCCAACGGCTTCACCTACGTGGAGAACTACCTGGCGCGGGGCATGGACATCAACACCTTCGCCCCCAACCTCTCCTTCTTCTTCAGCAACGGCCTGGACGCCGAGTACGCCGTGATCGGGCGGGTGGCCCGCCGCATCTGGTCCCTGGCGATGCGGGATTATTACGGTGCCAACGAGCGCAGTCAGAAGCTCAAGTATCACATCCAGACCTCGGGCCGGTCGCTGCACGCCCAGGAGGTGGCTTTCAACGACATCCGCACCACCCTGCAGGCGCTGATGGCTCTCTACGACAACTGCAATTCCCTGCACACCAACTCGTACGACGAGGCGATCACCACTCCCAGCGAGGAGTCGGTGCGCCGGGCCATGGCCATCCAGCTGATCATCAACCGCGAGTTCGGTCTGGCCAAATGTGAAAACCCCTTGCAGGGGGCGGCGATCATCGACGAGTTGACCGACTTGGTGGAGGAGGCGGTTCTGTGCGAATTCGAGAACATCAGCCGGCGGGGCGGAGTGCTCGGAGCCATGGAAACCCAGTATCAACGGGGCAAGATCCAGGAGGAGAGCCTGCTCTACGAGCACCGGAAGCATTCCGGGGAGCTGCCCATCATCGGGGTCAACACCTTCGTCAAGGAGCGAGCCGCCGCCGAGACGGTCGCCGAGCTCACCCTCGCCCGCTGCGACCGGGCAGGGAAGGACGAGCGCCTGGCGGCGCTGGCCGATTTCCAGTCCCGGCACGCGGATGAGGCGCCCGCCGCCCTGGCTCACCTGAAGGAGGTTGCCCTCTCTCGGGACAATGTCTTCGCCGAACTGATGGAAACGGTTCGCCACTGTTCGCTGGGACAAATCACGCAGGCG
>CAZAHC010000260.1:0-4958 GCA_964484595.1 uncultured Fibrobacteraceae bacterium
ATGGCGGCGATGCCGTAGCGGAAGATGAAGCGGACCGTGATGTAGAGAACGATCAGGACCAGCGCGGCGACGACCGAGTTCATGGCCGCGGTCTTGAGCTCGCCGCCGATCTTCGGCCCGACGGCCTCCTCTCGGCGCAGCTCGATCTCGGACCCGGGCAGGCCGACGCGCAGCGCCTCCAGCATTTCCTGGGCGGCGTTTCGCTCTTCCAGCTTAACCGCGGGGAAGGTGAGCAGGAACTCGTCGGCGGCGCCGAAATCCTGCACCTGGGAACCGGCGAACTCCTCGCCGGCCAGGATCGACCGGATCTCATCGATGTTCGGCGCCGGAGTGATCTTCACCTGCAGGATGGTGCCGCCGGTGAAGTCGATGCTCAGCCGGGGGCCGCCGTGGACGATCAGCGAGGCAACTCCGGTCAGGATCAGAAGCACCGACAAGACGAAGGCAACCTTCATCCCGCCCACGAAATTGATGTTGGTGTTCCGGAAGAATTCCATGACCTCGTTCGACCTTTCCCGGGCCGGAGCCCGGCAGTTCGCTTTGGCCGCGCCCGGTTCAGATGCGGACCTTGACGTGCCCCTTCTTGCGTGTCGCCAACTGCATGATGACGCGTGTCATGACCAGGGCGGTGAACATGCTGCTGAGAATGCCGATGCTCAGGGTGACGGCGAAGCCCTTGATCGGCCCGGTGCCGAACCAGAGCAGGATCAGGGCCGCGATCAGGGTGGTAACATTGGCATCGACGATCGTCCGGGTGGCGTTCTTGTAACCCGAATCGACTGCGGCCCGGATCGTCTTGTCCTTGCGTAGCTCCTCCCGGATCCGCTCGTTGATCAGCACGTTGGCGTCCACGGCCATACCGACGGTCAGCAGGATGCCGGCGATGCCGGGCAGGGTCAGCACC
This sequence comes from uncultured Fibrobacteraceae bacterium, assembly GCA_964484595.1. Lineage (GTDB taxonomy): Bacteria > Krumholzibacteriota > Krumholzibacteriia > LZORAL124-64-63 > LZORAL124-64-63 > CAZAHC01. The sequence goes on from CAZAHC010000260.1 coordinate 905, forward strand.
AGTCCGAACTGGGCCAGCACCGCCAGCAGGATCACCACGTTGCTGATCAGGGCCGCCACGGCGACCAGCCCGCTCGCCCGGTAATAGATAAAGATGAACAGGATGACGAGCAGGGAACCGTAGAGAGCCGCCCGCACGCCCTTCTGGATGGAGTCGCGGCCGAGGCTGGGACCCACCGTCCGCTCCTCCTCGATCCGTACGTCCGCCGGCAGGGCGCCGGCCCGGAGCAGCAGGGCCAGATCGCTGGCTTCCTGGTTGGTAAACGACCCGGTGATCACCGCGTCGCCGCTGGGGATCTTGGTCCGGAACGCCGGCGCCGACGCCACTCGCCTGTCCAGGCTGATGGCCAGGTGCCGGCCGATGTTTTCCCCGGAGAGCTTGGAAAAGACCCGCGCCCCGCGGCGGTCCAGCTTCATGTTCACCTGGAAGAAACCGGGGCGGTCCGGGTCGGGGCGCGCCCGGGCGACGGTGAGCCGGTCGCCGGTCAGGCCCGGCTTGGCCTCGAGCAGATAGAGAGGCCGGGCCTGCAAGCCGCCCTGGAAGGAGATGAGGTTGCGGTCGAACTGGAAGACCGCGTCCCGGCCGATGGCGCGGGCCTCGGGCGCATCCAGCATCCGCTGCACCTTGGTCACGTTGTTCTCGTCCACGAAGAGGGGCGTGCCGTAGCTCTGCACCACGTTGGGGTCGAAGTAGATGAAGGCCGAGAAGGGATGCTCCTTGACGTAGGGATCCTCCTCGCCCAGCCCCTCGACCGACGGTGCCGGCGGGGCCAGCTCGCCGAAGGGATCGTCGGCGCCGGCCGACTCGGCCTCCGCGACGGCGGTCTCGGCCGCGGCGACCTCGGACTCCGCCTCGTCGGGCACGGCCGGCTCGTCCTCGCCTTCACCCTCGCCCGGATCCTCTGCTCCGGCGGCCTCGGCCTTCACGAAGGCGGCGTCGAGCTTCCTGATCGCCTGCTCGAAATCCTCCACCGGCCGGACGAGCCGGAACTCCAGCTGGGCCGTCTGCCCCAGCAGGCTCTTGGCCCGCTCTGGGTCCTGGATGCCGGGTAGCTGGACGATGATCCGGTTGGTGCCCTGGGTCTGGATGATCGGCTCGCTGACGCCGAACTGGTCTATGCGGTTGCCGATGATCTCCCGCACCCGGTTGAGCGCGTCACGGGCTTGCTCGGGTGACATCCCTTCCTGGTCCACCTCGTAGACGAGGTACATCCCACCCTGCAGGTCGAGGCCTCGCCGGATGGCCTTGTCCTCGATCGCGTCGTGCTTGGCCTTGAGATCCGGATCGTCCTTGGCCCGTTCGCGCTCCTCCTCGCTGATCGAGGCGGCCTGGAAGGTGGGTATCAACCCGATAACCGAAAGCAGGAGAACGACGAGGACGAGTCCACCCCTGATCTGCAGGGAACGGTTCATGACAACACTCCCGGAACCTGTATCTGGTCCAGACTCCACCGGGGCGCTGCGGAAAACGAGCAGCCCCGGTGAACAAAAAAAAACACGCCTTGACCAGCTCGGCAGGGCAGAGGGAATCAAGACGCGCGAGCCGAGGACGCCCCGCCGAAAAACCAGCGGCCAATATAGCACATCGGTTTTTCAAATGCCAAGAGATCGGTGGCGGCCGCGCTTCAGGGCCGCACCAGGTCGTACCGGCGAGAGCCCAGCCCCAGAGCCTCGGCGTGCCGGAGCTGCCAACGAGGATCGAGCTGCTGGTGACACCAGCTGTTGATCGGGCGACCGGTCTCGGCAGCCACCAGGTCGCAGGCGGCCTGGTCGATGGCGACCGGATCGGCGGCCGCGAGCAGACCGATGTCCGGAAAGAGGGGCGGCTCGTCCTGGCCGATGCAGTCGCAGTTGGCGGTCACCTTCACCAGGAAGGTGAGATAGGCGCAGCGGCCGGCAAAACCGGCCACGGCCCCCACAGCGTGCTCGACCATCCGTTCCTGCAGGAGACGCGTGCCGGCGTCGTAGTCGCCCCGGATCGCCTCGGCGAAGCAAACGGTGAGGCACTGGCCGCAGCCGATGCACAGCTCGGGGTCGATCTCGGCCCGGTCCTCAAGGATGGTGATCGCTCCGCCGGGACAGACCTCGACGCAGTCGGCGCAGCCGGTGCAGGACGCCGCCCTGACGGTCGGCTTGCTGACGGCATGCTGCTGGAGCTTGCCGGCCCGGGCCGCCAGGCCCATCCCCAGGTTCTTGATGGCTGCGCCGAAGCCGGTACCCAGGTGGCCGGTGAAGTGATTGCAGGCGACCAGGGCGGTGGCCTGGGCGACGGCCGCGGCGATCTGGACGCTCTGGAAGTGGTGCCCGGCCACGGGCACCTCCACGGCGGCCGCGCCCAGCAGGCCGTCGGCGACGAGGAAGGGAGCGCCGGCCCCGGCAGGGTCGAACCCCCGTTCGGCCGCCAGGTTCAGGTGGGCGGTCGCGTTGCTGCGCCGGCCCCGGTAGAGGGTGCAAGTGTCGGTGAGGAACGGCAAGGTGCCCGCGGCGGCGAGGCGATCGATCAGCGGGCGGATCCAGGCCGGCGGGATGGGGGCCGGTCGCCCCTCCTCCCCGATGTGGATCTTCACCGCCACCTGGGCACCGGGCGGCAGCTTGGCGAGCAAGGCGAGGCGCTCGAAGAGCCGGCAGACCTTCCGGCCGAGCTGTGAAGCTTCCTCGTCGGCGCGGGCGGGCAGGAACAGGACCTGGGACATTCCTCTTCGCCTTGGTCAAGGTCCCGCCGGGGCGGGGTCGCCTTGTTCGCGCAGGGCCAGCAGTTCGGAAAGGGTGACGAGGCGAACGCCCTCCTCCTGCCAGCGGGGCAACTCGGCGCTGAGCGCGGCAAGGGTCTCCGGATAGGGGTGTCCGATGCCGACCGCGAATCCTGTCGCCCGGGCCGCCCGCAGCAACACCTGCAGGTTGCGCAGAACCTGCCGCCGGTCAGGTTCGACCTCGTCCAGGGTGATCCGGCTCCGCAGGGCAGGCACGCCGGCCTTCTCCGCCGCCGCGACCGCCACCGACCGCGGCGTGGTCAGGCTGTCGAGGAAGAACAGCTCCTTGCGCGCCAGGACCGACATGATCCGCGCCATCGTCACGGGGTCGGCGGTGACCCGGCTGCCCATGTGGTTGTTGACGCCGGAAACGCCCGGCAGGGAGGCGAGGGCGGCGTCGATCAGGCGGCCGATCTCCGCTACGTCCATCCCCACCCGGATCGCCCCCGGCCCGGGATCGATCTCCGGATACCCCTCCGGTTCCATGGGCAGGTGGAGGATAACCTCCCGCCGCCTGGTCGCGAGCCGCGAGCCGCCGCGCCCGAGGCCGAACTCGACCGGGCAACCAGCCGCCAGCCGCTGCCGCCGCAGGTCCGACCGCCTGGCGCTGCTCAACCTCTCACCGGGCCGGCTCGGCAGCGCCAGCTCGGTTCCAGCCAGGGCGAAGCGACGCGAGAAGGGAAGCCCGGGCAGGATCGCCAGGGTCAAGGGGAGGTCCAGAGCCAGCAGATCCCGGGTGACCTGGTTCTCGAAGTACCCCCAGTCGTCCAGGACGATCGCCACCGTCGGCCGGCCCTTTTGGCCGGCCAGGACGTTCCAGGCCCGGCTCTCCGGCCGACCGCCCCAGCGCAGCTCCGGCGCCCGCCCGTCCGGCTTGTAGAGCAGCAGCGAATGCGTGGGCCGCCGGTCGACGCCGAGGTCGAGCCGCAACAAATCGTGCACTTCGTCGGGTCGGCCCCGATCGCCCCCGGGCGGGGGGCAACCGATCCGTTCGCCCCAGAGGACCCGCCCGCCGACCGTGGCGATCTCCCCCGCCAGGTCGGCCTGGATCTCCCAGAAGGTCAGCTCCGGCGGGACGGGCAGCAGGCGGCACCGGATCGCCGCGCCAGGGCCGGCCACGGGGAACGGCCAGTCGAAATCGCCGGCGGTTCCTTGCCCCGGGTCGGCCGGGTGATCCGGTTCAGCTTGATCCAGCGGGCCCGCCGGTCCGGGCCGGAAGGCCGGCAAGCTGCGGCCGATTGCCTCGCCGATGGCCGCCTGCACCGGCGCGTACATCTTGTCCGCACCCAGACGCAGCAGCACCGC
>CAZAHC010000261.1:0-4932 GCA_964484595.1 uncultured Fibrobacteraceae bacterium
ACGCGTGTCTTCTCCAACGCACCGTTCACCCTGGTGGCGGTGCCAGCCTGCTGACCGGCCTTTCCTGGCGGGATCACCACGTCACCCGCAAGGGGGAGGCGCTCTCGGATTCGGTCGTCACCATCGCCGAGATGCTCAAGGCGGCCGGGTACCTGACCCTTTGCTACTCCAACAATCCGTTCGTCTCCTTCAGCTACAACACGGACCAGGGCTTCGCCGAGTTCAACGAGGTCTGGAAGCACCCTCGGCACGGACCACCGGGGACCAACCCCGAGCTGACCGAAAAGATGCTCGTGCAGCGACCCAAGAGAGGTTTCGACGGCAAGCCCGTCTTCGCCTACCTGCACCTGATGCCCCCCCATGCTCCTTACTACCCTGGTGCGAACCACGACCTGTGGGGCGACCCCGCGTACGCAGGCGACGTCGACGGCTCGGCCAAACACCTCGAGCGCCTAGCGGCGGAAAAGCTCGAGGTCAGCGAGGCGGACCGGGAACGGATCATCTCCCTCTACGACGGCAACCTGCACCGCATCGACGCCTCGGTGGGACGCATCGTCGACAACTGGCGCCGCCTCGGCCGCGACCGTGACCTGCTGCTGGTCATCATCTCCGACCACGGAGAATCGTTCGGCGAGCACGGCCATTACCAGCACCTCGGCACCGTCTACGACGAGGCGCTCCACATCCCGCTGATCCTGTGGCCGGCCGGAAAGTGGCAACACCTGGCCGGGAGCACGGACGAGATCTACGACATCACCGACGTGGTGCCGATGCTGCTCAACAAGCTGGGGCTGCAGCCTCCGGCGGACATCCCGCTGGCTCGCCGCTTCCTGTCCGTGCTGGCCGACCCCACCCGGGGCCGGCAGGAGATCGTCTCCCGTACCACCGCCCATATGCACGGCTTCGGCCTGCGCACCGACCGCTACCTGGCCATCTTCGACGGCTTCGGCCAGCAGGAGCTGTTCGACCTGGAGCAGGACCCCGCAGCCCGGGCCAACCTGCGGTTCCACAAGCCGAAGCTTTACCTGAAGATGATCGGCCGGTTGCGGGGGATCCTCGCCGCCGGTCTGCCAGCATCCGGCGCCGCGGAGGTCGAACTGTCCGACCAGGACAAGAAGACCCTCGAGTCGCTGGGATACCTGTAACCGGAAGGGTTGCCGATGGCCAAAAAGGGATTGTTGGCGGTTCTGCTCGCCTTCCTGGTCGGATGCAGCGAAAGAAACGAACCGGAGGCCGTCGTGCTGTTGGACCTGAGTGCGGTCCGTTCGGAGATCGACTCCACCGGCCAGATTCTAATAGGGCCTTACACGAACCTGCATTGGCTTGCGGAGGGCTGGGCGAACCACGGCAAGTCAGGTATCTGGACCACCCAGAAAGAGGCAACAGCCCACCTGTACCTGTGCGGAACCAGGGTGGTGATATCCTTCACCATCTCCACGATGCCCTCGCTGGCCAGGGACGGCCAGGAAGTGACCATCGCTCTGAACGGCCGGGACCTGGCCACCGTTCCCTTCGCCTCGGGCTGGACCCCTCATCGTCTGTCCTTGCCCGTCGAGGCCGACCAGTTCGTCCCGGGGTTGAACGAATTGACGCTGCGGTCGGCCCTGTGCGCTTCACCACCCGATATCTTGCCCGGGGCGCCGCCGGCCAGTCTGTCCGTTCTGGTACAGAACATGATAGTCATCGGCTGGCTCGACCAGGAGCAGCGGGCGGCCCTGGACCAGCTGCGGGACATCCCGCTTGTCGATTCGGATTACTGTCCGGCCGCCCGTTCACCCGGTCTGCGGGAGACCGAGGAACCGGGTCAGGGCGAGCAACCGACGGCCTCCAGGCAGCGACCCGACGTGCTGATAATGCTGCTGGATGCCGCGCGGCCCGACCACCTCGGCTGCTACGGCTACCATCGCGAAACCACTCCCAACCTCGACCGCCTCGGCAATGAGGGTGTTATTTTCACCAACGCCGTCTCAACGGCCTCCTATACTTTGACCGCGGTGCCCAGCTTGTTCACCGGGCGGAACTGGTTGGCCCACGGGGTCGTCGCTCACGGCGACGCTCTCGGTGATTCCCTACCCACCCTGTTCGAGGTCTGCCAGGGAGCCGGTTATTACACGATCATCTACTCCGCCAATGCCTACGTCTCGGAATCAACCCGGGCTTCCCGTGGCTGCGACGAGTTCCTCGAGAAGTGGAAGGACGCTCCTGAAGAACGCACCGTCGACCTGGTGACCGATCGGCTCGCGGCCGGTCTGGGGGCCGAACCAGTCCTGTGGTACATCCATTTCGTCCCGCCCCATATTCCCTACACTCCCCCTGACGAACACAACCTCTGGGCCAATCCCGCCTACGACGGTCCCGCCAACGGGAGAGGGTATTTTCACCGCAAGCTCTGCGCCGGGGAGGTCCGGTGTGAGGCGGAGGATCTCCGGAACCTGGTCGACCTTTACGATGGCAACCTGCACCTCGCCGATTCCTGGGTCGGCGAAATCGTCGCTTCGTGGCGAGCATCGTCACGGGACCGCGAACTGCTCGTGGTCGTTCTCGCCGATCACGGCGAGGCGTTCGGCGAGCACGGAAAATACGGGCACAATTCCACCGTTTACGGCGAGATGATCCGCATTCCCCTCATTTTTTCCCCCCGGGGCCTTTGCGGAGCTCTTGCTCCCGCTGCGGATTCGCTGCGCTCGATCGCCGATGTGATGCCAATGCTGCTCAACCTTCTCGATATCCCGCTTCCTGCCGGTTACCGCTGGCCCCGCCATTTCCTCGACATCTACCACGGGACCGATCGAAGCCGGAACCAGGTGCTGGTCAGAACGGCCGGTGAACAGGTTTTTGGAATCTGGACTCCGACAGCTCTGGCCGTAACCGACTTTTTCAAACTGCAGGAGCTTTTCGATCTGGCCCAGGATCCGGGCCAGCTGGTTAACCTGCGGCTGGAGAGGCCCGAGGAATTCAGCCACCTTTCGGCCACCCTGAGGAACATCCTGGAGCGGAGGACGGATCTCGGGGAGGCGCCCAAGGCCGATTTCAGCGAGCGTGACATCGAGAGCCTGAAATCCCTCGGCTACCTCTAATCCGGAAAGGGCTACCGGTGCGTTGGCAGACCAGGGAGGATGAGCGCTCCGGACGGCGATCGCCAGCGATCCTTCATTTTCTCAAGGTGGCCCTATTCCTTGCCCCCTGCCTCCTGACGAGCTGGCCGGCCGGGTGTGCCGGGCCGTCGAATCCGAAGCAGGCCATCGTGATTCTGCTCGATGCCGCCCGACCCGACCGGTTTTCCGGGTACGGTTACGAAAAGCCCACTACCCCGCGCCTGGACGAGCTTGCCGGGCGGGGCCTCCTCTTCACCAGCACGTTCTCCCAGGCCACCACCACTCGCCGTTACCTGCCCACCTTTCTCTTTTCCCGCTACTTCACCGTTCCCGTTTTCCCCGATCACCCCTCGGTCCCCCTGACCGAGCCGGAGGTCCTGTTCAGGAGACTGGATGACGAGAGCCTGTCCTTGCCGCGAGCCCTCGCGGGGGCGGGAGTTGCCACCGCCGTCATCTCCGCTCACATCTGGATCCAGGAGGGAACCCGCTTCGCCGCCGAGTTCGACGAGGTTCACTGCCTGCCCGTCGTGCTGGAGCACGAGGGACCCTACCCGGACGCCGCCCAGGTGATCGACTTCGCGCTCGACTGGCTCGCCGGCCGGCTCGACGAGGACTTCTTCCTCTACCTGCACCTGATGGACACTCACTTCCCCCACGGATTCACCGCGGACGCCCGCGCTTTCTTCGGCCCCGGACCACCTCCGACCGGGAACTTCACCTCGCACGGCCGCCCCCGGGATCTGAGCCGACCGCTGACCGGCGAGGATCGACGGTACCTCGACGCCCTTTACGACGGCAGCCTGCGGTACGCGGACCGGCAAGTCGGCCGGCTCCTGGATTTCCTGCAAGCGAAAGGAAGGCTGGACGAGATCCTGATCGTGGTCACCGCCGATCACGGCGAGCACCTGCTCGAGCAACCCGGGCGGCTGGATCACGCGGGGCCGTGGTACGACACCGTGGCCCGGGTCCCGCTCATCGTCTCCTGTCCCGCCCGGATCGGCCCGGCCAGGATCGAGAGCCTGACCGAGGGCATCGACATCTACCCGACCATCCTCTCCCTGCTCGAGATTCCGCTGCCGGCCGGCAAGACAACCGACGGCCAAGACCTCATCCCCCTCGCCGAGGAGTCGAGTCCCGGCCGCGAACACGTTTTCTGGGCCTGGGGGGTGCGGGGAAAGCGGTACAAGTGTCTGTTCGATCCCGCGGACCGACCTCTCCTGGCCGATCAGGAGCCGTCGGTTGCCGAGCTGAACGGAAAGCTCTTCGACCTGGTCGCCGATCCCGGCGAAACACAGGACCTCTGGGCCTCCGAGCCCGATATCGTCCGGAACCTGCTGCGCGCCTACCGGCGCCGGATCCGGCCCTGCCAGGCCCGGTTCGCCGCCGCCGTCACTCACGAGCAGCCGCGGGCCTCCTTCGCGATCTCGGTCCGACACCTCCGACTCGAGGCAGGGAAGGTGAAGACCGTGGGCCGGGAGGAGATCCAGGACCGCCGGTGCGACCAGAGTTCACCGGGGGGCTGGGTCCACAACCATCACCGGCCGGACTACCTCCTGCTGGCAACGCCCGGTGCGGCACCGATCACGATCGGCTTCCCCATGCCCGACGGCCGGTACTGGCTTTCCGCGGCGGTGATGGGCAGCGGTACGCTGCGCGTGGCGGGTGCGAACCGGGTGGTCCCGATTCAGGGTGAACCGTTCGCTCCCGGGCGCTACCAGAAAGCGGGCGAGGTCGAGATCGGCCCCATCCAGGTCAGCGGCGAGACCTTTCGCGCCACCCTCGCCCCCGCGCCAGACGAGGGATGCTTCATGGTGCGGCGGTTCGGCTTCGTAACCCT
>CAZAHC010000262.1:0-4914 GCA_964484595.1 uncultured Fibrobacteraceae bacterium
CACCGGTTTCGAGGACCTGCAGGCAGTGAACCAGGCCCTGCTGGAGGCGGGGCTCCCGGTTGCCTCGGCCGAGCTGACCCTCATCCCCCAGACCACGGTCCCGGTCGCCGGCGGCGAGGCCTCACAGGTGCTGAGGCTGATCACGGCCCTGGACGATCTCGAGGACGTATCCACCGTGTCGGCGAATTTCGACATCGATGATCAGGAGCTGGCGGACCTCAACCAGGACTTCTGACCCGCGAATATCCCCCCGGCCCGGCTGGTCCGGGGAGAGGACGAACCTTTTTTCTCGCCGCAAGGATCCACTTTCATGGTCGTTCTCGGCGTCGACCCCGGTTCCCACGCCACCGGTTACGGCGTGATCGCCACCGGCGGTCGCAGCCGTCGGCTCGCCAGCGGCGTGATCAGGACCGGGGCGCGTGATCCCCTGGCCGAACGCCTGCGTTGCATTCATCTGGCAATTGGGGACGTGTTGGCGGAGTATGAACCGACGGAGATGGCCGTCGAGAGTCTCTTCAACGCCCGCAACGCCCGCAGCTCGCTGATCCTCGGCCACGCCCGGGGGGTCATTCTGCTGGCCGGCGCCCTGGCTGGCGTGCCGGTGGCCGAGTATACTCCGCGGGAGATCAAGAAAGCCCTGACCGGTAACGGTGGCGCCACGAAGGAGCAGGTTCGCTTCATGGTCAATCGCTGTCTCGGCCTCGGCGGTTCCCCGCTTTCGCTGGACGAGAGTGACGCCCTGGCGGTCGCCCTCACCCACGCTGCTCGCCTCTCGTTGGGTCTGGTCCGGCGGGCCACCGGGGGTGGCCGGGAATGATCACTTTCCTGCAGGGGACGTTGACCCAGGCTGGGCCCGAGGCGGTCGTCGCCGTCGGTGACGGCGGCATCGGCCTGGACGTCCTGCTGTCGACGCGGGGCGCCGCCCAGCTGCCGGCGGTGGGCGAGAAGGTGCGGCTGTGGACTCACCTGGTCACGCGCGAGGACGGCTGGGTCCTGTACGGGTTTCCCGCGAGCGAGGAACGGGTGTTGTTCCGCCTGCTGATCGGGGTTTCGGGCATCGGTCCCAAGCTGGCCCTCGGCATCCTGTCCGGCGCCTCGCCGGAGGAGCTGGCGCTTTTCTTGCGGACCGGCGACGAGGCGAGTCTGGCCAAGCTACCTGGCATTGGCCGCAGAAGCGCCGCCCGCCTGGTGGTGGAACTGGGCCAGCGACTGCCCGCAGAGCTGCCTGGTCCCGGCGGCGACACGGGCGGAGTCGGGGCGGGGGCCGAGGATCTGCCCCTGCAGAACGCGGTCGCAGTGCTTATGGCCATGGGGTTGCCGGCCGGCCAGGCCGAGCGCGCCCTGCTCACCGCCCGGAGCCAGGACGGTGAGCTGGCCGAAAACCTGGAGAGCTGGGTGCGCGCCGCCCTCGCCACCCTGTAGCGCGGACCGCCGGATCGGATCCAGGCGGTGAGGTGAAGGCAGTGGACGATTTGAGATGGACCGACCCGGAGCGCACCGACCTGGACGCTCAGCTCGAGCGGAGCCTGCGGCCGCGCCGGCTCGCCGATTTCATCGGCCAGCAGAAGGTCAAGGACAACCTGCAGGTCTTCATCTCCGCGGCCCTGGGCCGGGGTGAACCGCTGGACCACGTGCTGCTGTATGGCCCTCCCGGACTGGGCAAGACGACCCTGGCGGGCATCATCGCCAACGAGATGGGCACCGAGATCCGGTTGACCAGCGGCCCCGCCTTCCAGAACAGCGCCGAGCTGATCGCCCTGCTGAGCCAGCAGGAAGGGTCCGACGCCATCTTCATCGACGAGATTCACCGCCTGAACCGCGTCATCGAGGAACACCTCTATCCTGCCCTTGAGGATTGGCGGATCGAGCTGGTGATCGACAAGGGACCCAACGCCAGGCACTTCCAGCTCCAGCTGGAACCCTTCACCCTGCTGGGGGCCACCACCCGGGCGGGCCTGATCACGCCTGCCCTGCGCAGCCGGTTCGGCATCGTCTGTCACCTGGACTTCTATCCGCCGGAGGAACTGGCCCGGATCGTTCGCCGGTCGGCGCAGATCCTGGACATCGCGATCAGCGAGGACGGCGCACTGGAGATCGCCCGCCGCTCGCGGGGCACGCCTCGCACCGCCAATCGTCTGCTGCGGCGGGTGCGGGACTACGCCCAGGTCGACGGCACCGAAGTCGTGGACCGCGCCGCGGCCGACAGCGGTCTGGCCCGGCTCGGAGTGGACCGGCTCGGACTCGAGCCGCTCGACCGCCGTTACCTGCAGCTGATCGTCGAGTTTTTCGGCGGGGGCCCGGTGGGCCTGCAGAACCTCTCGGTTTCGCTCGGTGAGGAGAGCGACACCCTCGAGGACGTGGTCGAGCCCTTCCTGATCCAGTCCGGGCTCCTGAAGCGGACCGCCCGTGGGCGGGAGGTCACGGCTCTGGCCCTGGAGCACCTCGGTCTGGCGAGGCCGCAGCCGCGGCCGGGCGGAGGGCAGGGTGAGCTGCTTTGACCCGCCCCCCGCCTCCGGCGGCGATCCCGCGTTCGTCTACGACCTGCCGGCGGAGCTGATTGCCCAGGATCCCGCGGCCAGCCGGGCCGCCTCCCGCCTTCTGCTCGTGGCGCCGGGGGAGGGCCCGGTCGGCGAGGTTCCGTTTCGCGAGCTGCCTCGCCTGTTGCGCGCGGGCGACCTTCTGGTCCTGAACGACAGCAGGGTGATACCGGCTCGCCTCTGGACCAGGCGGCGCAGGAGCGGCGGCCGGGTCGAGCTGCTGCTGGTGCGTCCGGAGGGGGAAGCGGCCGACCGACACTGGCTGGCCCTGGCCCGACCGGTACGTCGGCTCCGCGCTGGCTCCATTCTCCAGTTGACCGACCTGGCGGGCGATCGCGTCGGCCCGGCGGAGCTGCAGATCCAGGTCGCCGCGGTCCTGAGCGATGGTTACGTGAAAGTAGGCTGCGCCAGCGGCGATCTGGCCGCGGTCGCGGAGCGATGGGGCGAGATGCCCTTGCCGCCCTACATTCGGCGCGAGGCGGACGATCCCCTGTGCGCGGAGCGCCGGGGAAGGGACCGACGGCGGTACCAGACGGTGTACGCAGAGCAACCCGGCTCGGTGGCGGCGCCCACGGCGGGCCTGCACTTCGAGCCGGCGGTCCTGGCCGAGCTGGCCGCGGCAGGCGTGCAAACCGCGCAGCTCACGCTGCACGTGGGGCCCGGCACCTTCCGGCCCCCCAGCGAGGACCAGCTTCGCCAGCGCCGGCTTCACCGCGAGGTTTTCCGGTATCCGGCCGGTACCGACGCCGCCGTCGTGCGGACGCGCGCTGGCGGCGGTCGGGTCATTGCGGTCGGGACGACCAGCCTGCGGGTCCTGGAGACCATCCACCGCTTGCGACTCCGGGAACGGACCGGGTCGGTGCTGACCTGGGACGACAACCCCGCGCCGCCGCGCCCGGTGTTCTACGGCCGGGCCGAACGCAGGCCCGAAGGCTGGGAGGTGACCGGCTCGACGAGGCTGTTCATCGGACCGCCCGACCGGCCGGCTGCGGCCGACGGTCTGCTGACCAACTTCCACCTGCCGGGCTCGTCGCTCCTGATGCTGGTCGCCGCGGTGGCCGGCCAGTCGGCCTGGCGGCGAGCGTACAACCGGGCGGTGGCCGAGCACTTTCGCTTCTACAGCTACGGCGATGCCATGCTCATCCTGCCTGGGCAAAAGGAGACGTGATCTTGCCGGACCTCACCGACCGACCCTTCGCCTTCACCTTGACCGACCGCGATCCCGGCAGCGCCGCTCGCCGCGGTCGCCTGCGGCTGGGACACGGCGAGGTCGAGACGCCGGTCTTCATGCCCGTCGGCACCGCCGGCTCCGTGAAGGCGATGACCTGGGAGTCGCTCTGGGCCACCGGCACCCGGTTGATTCTCGGCAACACCTATCATCTTTACCTGCGGCCCGGCCACCAGCGGATCGCGGCCCTGGGCGGGCTGCACCGGTTCCAGGGTTGGGAGGGAGCTATCCTGACCGACAGCGCCGGTTTCCAGGTCTTCTCGCTCGCAGCGCTGAACCGGGTGACGGACGAGGGGGTGGAGTTTCGCTCGCACCTGGACGGCAGCCGCCATTTCTTCTCCCCGGAACTGAGCATGGAGGTGCAGCTGGATCTGGGGGCGGATATCGTCATGGCCTTCGACCAGTGCGTGCCCTACGGAGTGCCGGACGACGAGGTGGCGGCCGCCGTCGAGCGGAGCGGCCGCTGGGCGGTCCGCTGCCGGGACGTCTTCGGGGGTCGTTGCCTTCGCGGCGGGTACGAGCGGGTCCTGTTCGGGATCGTGCAGGGCGGGGTGCTCGTAGACCAGCGGCGCCGGTCCGCCGCGGAGCTCTGCGAACTCGATTTGCCGGGTTACGGGATCGGCGGCCTCTCGGTCGGTGAGCCCGCCGCCGCTCGGCTGGAGATGACCGACCTGACCGCCTCGCTGCTGCCGGAGGCGAAGCCGCGGTACCTGATGGGGGTCGGCTTCCCCGACGACATCATCGAGAGCGTCGGCTGCGGGGTGGACATGTTCGACTGTGTGCTGCCGACGCGGATGGGGCGCACCGGCACGGTGCTGACCCGCGACGGCCGCCTGGTGGTCAAGAACAGCGCCTACGCCCGCGACGAGTTACCCCTCGACCCGGAGTGCGGCTGCCGTGCCGCCGGCACAGCCGCGCCTACCTGCGTCATCTCTTCAACGCTGGCGAGATCCTGGCGCCGATCCTGGCCACCACTCACAACCTGCACTTCTATCAGGAGCTGATGGACGGCATTCGCCGCGCGATTGCCGGGGGCGAGTTCGGCGCCTTCGCCAGCGAGGCGCGGGCCCGCTGGCGGGCGGGAGAGACGGCGCGCCGGAGGGCGATCGACCCGGATTGACCTGGGCGCCAACAAATATTTGCCCGGCG
>CAZAHC010000263.1:0-4888 GCA_964484595.1 uncultured Fibrobacteraceae bacterium
TTTTACCAGAGGTCGGAGGCCGCTTCAACTTTCAACTAACTTTAGGACACTCTCCTTGCGATCGGCAGCGCCGGTATTCTGCTGCTGGTCTGGCTGGTCCTCGCCGCCCGCAGGGGCTGGGCCCGGCCCTTCGATGTTCTCGCCGGTGCTCTGGTGGCCGCCATCGCGGGGCTCGCCCTGGCCGGTCAGTTTCTCAACCTGCGGCTCGCCTCCCAGCTCACGAGCGGCGCCGGTCTGCGGGAATTCCTGATCGCCCTGGTTGCCGCCTGGTTGTTCGCGGTGCCCCTTCTTCTCTCGCTCCGGCGAGGCCTGAACTGGGTGCTGGGGGCGTTCTCCTTCTACACCGCCGCCTTCCTGGCCGTGACGCTGGGGGTTCCGCCCGGCCAGCCGGGTCTGCCGGCCGGCGGCGAGGTGGTATCCCCCCGCCCGCCTTCGGTCCTCTTGATCGTTCTCGACACGCTGCGGGCGGACGCCGTTTCCCGGGCGGACGATCCGGCGGGGCTGACCCCTAACCTCGCCCGCTTCAGCGAGGAAGCAATCGACTTCCGGCGCGCCTACGCGACCGCTCCCTGGACGGCGCCTTCGTTCGGGTCGCTCGCCACGTCGGTCTATCCTTCCCGGCATCACATGGGCGAGCGGGAACCGGGGCGGGGCTTCAAGTACCCGCTGGCCGAGGAGCTGCCCACTCTGGCCGAGGTCTTCTCCGCGGCGGGCTACTGGACCGGGGCGGTGCTCACGAACGGCTTTCTGTCCCGGCGGTTCGGCATGGACCGGGGATTTCTGGTCTACGAGGATCTGGTCACCGTGTTCGACTACCATCCGGCGCTGTTCGGCCTTACCGAGCGGGGGCTTTTCCCCTGGCGCGGTCAGCCATACGTCATCGCCCGGGACCAGACGGCGCGCATCCAGAAGCTGGTGCGCTGGGGACAGGAATCGGGACGGCCGTTCTTCGTGCTCGCCCAGTACATGGATCCGCACTACCCGTATCGCGCCCCGGAAAAGCTGGGCAACGCTCCCCGGGAGTGCCGGGACATGCTCGATCACTACCGGGCCGAGGTCGCCTACTGCGATTTTTACCTCGGCGAGCTGCTGGCCTGGCTGCAGGAGAGGCAGCTGTACGACGACCTGCTCATCGTCGTGACCTCCGATCACGGCGAGGAGTTCTTCGAGTCTCGCTGGGACACCGAGGATGGCGAGCGCGCCCACGACCACGGGCACACCCTCTTCGATGAGCTGCTGCACGTACCGCTGCTGATCAAGCGTCTGCAAGGGCAGGAGGGAGGCGGCGGGCGGACCGAGTACGTGTCCCTGCTCGACGTGCCCCCGACGATCCTCGCCCTGGCAGGCCTGTCGATCCCGGACGACTTTGCCGGGCGGCCGCTCTTCGCCGCGGAGGCGTCGCCCTCCGACCGGGTGCTGATGGCCGAGGGGATGCTCTACGGAGCGGAGCAGAAGGCCGCCATGCGCGGCGCCGACAAGGTGATCGTGCCGGAGCTGCCGCCCAGTCGGGAGCTGGCGCAGGCCTACGATCGCCGCCTCGATCCCGGCGAGGTGTTGCCGCTCGACCTGGCCGCCGCCCCCGCCCGGTTCGACAGCCTGTTTTCACTGCTGGCGGAGTACGTCCGGGGCGCGGCCGCTCCCGCCGGCACCACCGGCGTCGAGATCGATCCCCGGCTCAGACAGCAGCTGCGCTCGGTGGGCTATCTGGAATGATCCCGCCCGGGGCCGCGAAAGCGGCCTCGACTCGCTTGACTCCCCTCCGGCCGAAGTTTAGATTTTGCCTCGATCCCGGTGGCGGTGATTCCCCGCCACCGCGGGGCTCCCGATAGCGGGTGGCATCCCACCAGAGAGGTTCGGCCACGGTCGTCTTACCGCCCTCCAGCCGCCGTTTTCCGGTGATCCCGGTTAATCGAGTTGCACTGCCCAGAATGGCGCGCGGATCTCGTCCGGCGACCTACAACAGGAGAATTCCGTGAGCGAGACGAAGGATAAGGAAGAGAAGCAGGAACCGGAGACTCCGCCGGAGATCGAGATCGTCAAGAGCCTGTGCAAGGGGTGCGCGATCTGCGTCGAGTTCTGTCCCAAGGACGTCCTGGCCATGGAGGGCAGCCTGCCGGTCGTGGTCAACCTGGAAGCCTGCAACCGCTGCCAGCTCTGCGATATCCGGTGTCCGGACTTCGCCATCACCGTGAAGTGATTGCCGAAAGGACCTCGTAGATGCCTGCTACTCCCAAGGAAAACATCCAGGTGATGACCGGGAACGAGGCGTGCGCCGCCGGGGCGCTCGCCGCCGGGCTCCGGTTCTTCGCCGGCTATCCCATAACTCCCTCCTCGGAGATCGCCGAGGAGCTGTCGGAAAAGCTCCCCCGGGTGGGCGGCAAGTTCATCCAGATGGAGGACGAGATCGGCGCCATGGGAGCGGTCATCGGGGCCTCGCTGACCGGCGCCAAGTCGATGACCGCCACCAGCGGCCCCGGCTTCTCGCTGAAGCAGGAGAACATCGGTTACGCCTGCATCACCGAGATCCCCTGCGTGATCGTCAACGTGCAGAGGGGTGGCCCCAGCACCGGCTTGCCGACGATGCCCCAGCAGTCGGACATCATGCAGGCGCGCTGGGGAACCCACGGCGACCATCCGATCATCGCCCTCTGTCCGCAGAGCGTCCGGGAAACCTTCGATCTGACGGTCCGGGCGTTCAACCTGACCGAGAAGCTGCGGATCCCGGTGATCCTGCTCCTGGACGAGACGGTGGGCCACATCAGCGAGAAGGTCGCCCTGCCGGGCGCGGAGGAGATCGACGTCTACGAGCGGCCCGTGCCCTCGGTGCCGCCCGAGGAGTACCTGCCCTACAAGCACACTCCGAGCGACGTGCCGGACATGGCCACCTTCGGCACCGGCTACCGCTTCCACGTCACCGGCCTCTGCCACGACGAGACCGGTTTCCCGACCAACAACCCCCAGGAAATCGACAAGCTGATGCTGCGGATCAACCGCAAGGTGGAGCGCTACCGCGACGAGATCGTCGAGGTGGAGCAGATGGAGGTTGAGGACGCCGAGATCGGGCTGTTCGCCTTCGGCTCGACCGCCCGCTCGGCGCGCCGGGCCATGGTCACCGCCCGCGAGCGGGGGATCAAGGTGGGCCTGCTGCGTCCCCGCACCCTGTGGCCCTTCCCCGACCGCGAGGTGCGCGAGCTCGGCGAGCGGGTGCACACGATTATCGTCCCGGAGCTGAACCTCGGGCAGATGGCCCACGAGGTCGAGTGGGCGGTCGCCGGCCGGGCCGAGGTGGCCCGCGTGAACAAGGTCAACGGCGAACCGATCAGTCCCCCCGAGGTCCTGGCCGCGATCGAGAAGGCGGTGAAGTGATGGAGAGCTTCGATTATCAGCCCTACCTGCGGGAGCAGAAGTTTCCCCTGATCTGGTGCGCGGGTTGCGGCCACGGCATCGTGATGAAGGCCATCCTGCGGGCCGTCCACCGGGTCGGCTGGGAGCGGGACGACATCGCCATGGTCTCCGGGATCGGCTGCTCGAGCCGGATGCCCGGATACGTGGACTTCAACACCCTGCACACGACCCACGGCCGGGCGATCGCGTTCGCCACCGGGGTGAAGATGGCCAACCCCAAGCTGCACGTCATCGTCATCACCGGCGACGGGGATGCCACCGCCATCGGTGGAAATCATTACATTCACGCCGCCCGCCGGAACATCGACCTGACCGTCATCCTGATGAACAACGGCATCTACGGCATGACCGGCGGCCAGGTCTCTCCCACCACGCCCATCGGCAAGATGGCCAGCACCGCCCCGTTCGGGAACCTGGAGGCCTCCTTCAACATCAGCGGCCTGGCGGAGGCGGCCGGCGCCTCCTTCGTAGCCCGGGGCACGGCCTACAACGCCGTCCAGCTGGAGAGGTTCATCGAGAAGGCGATGCTCAAGAAGGGCTTCTCGGTGGTCGAGGCGATGTCGCCCTGCCCCACCGTATACGGCCGGCGCAACAAGATGCGCGGCGGGGTGGCGATGCTGCGGGATCTCAAGGACCATTCGGTGCCGGTGAAAAAAGCCGCCGACATGGACCCGGAGGATTTGAAAGGCAAGATCATCACGGGTATTCTGACGGATATCGACCAGCCCGAGTACACTGCCGAGTACGATCAGCTCATTGCAGAGGTGGGAGGAACGGAATGAGTTTCCGCTACGAGATCCGCCTGAGCGGGGAGGGCGGCCAGGGCCTGGTGCTGGCCGGCAAGGTGCTGGCCGAGGCGGCCGCCATCTACGACGACAAGAACGCCACCCAGAGCCAGTCCTACGGGCCGGAGGCGCGGGGCGGCGCCAGTCGCTCCGAGGTGATCATCTCCGACGACGACATCGACTACCCCAAGGCGGTGGACATCGATCTCCTGCTGGCCCTGACCCAGGAGTCGGTGGATCGTTACCACAAGGATCTCAAGCCGGACGGTCTGCTGCTGGTGGATGCGCAGGCGGTGACCGAGGTGCCCGCCGGCGAGTTCCGCGTCTGCAAGGTGCCGATCATCGAGATCGCCACCGAGAAGGTGGGCAAGGCCCTGGTCGCGAACATCGTGGCGCTGGGTATCATCACCGAGCTGGCGGGCGTGGTGTCCCACGAGTCGGTCGAATCGGCCATCCTGGCCCGGGTGCCCAAGGGGACCGAGGAGCTGAACCTGAACGCCTTCAAGGCCGGTGTCGAGGCCGCCCGGGAGCTGGGCGACTGACCCTCCGCCAACCTGCCGTCACAGCCCCATCTCGGTCAGGAACGAGTCGACGATCTCGCCCACCTCGCTGGTGGTGGCCTTGAAGTCCTCGATCAGCGCCTCTCGACCCCACTCGCAATCCGGATCGTCGCAGTAAACGAGGACCTTGTCCATGTA
>CAZAHC010000264.1:0-4850 GCA_964484595.1 uncultured Fibrobacteraceae bacterium
TTGCTGCGCAAACTGGGCAAGAAGCTGGTCTTCGTTCTCTTCGTGCTGGTGGTCGTTCTGGTGGGAGTGGAGATCGGGGTTCGCATCTGGGGGTACGCCGAACATTACCTTTACGACCCCATCTACACGGAATTCGCCGCCGCCGAGGACATCCCCTTCCTGCACAAGGCCAACCTGCGCGACGTGCGCGGCAGGGGCAATTCCCGCCTGGATACCGACGGCCTGGGCCTGCGCGCCACGGACCTGAGCGCCCCCCGGAATCCCAAGGGGCCAGACGAGTTCCGGATCGCGATCGTGGGCGACTCGGTCACTTTCGGCGAAGGGGTCGAGAATACCGCCGACACCTTCTGCGAGGTACTCGAGGACCTGCTCGGCCAGGCGCTACCCGACCGGGAGATCGCGGTCTTCAACTTCGGGGTCTGCGCCTACAGCGTGCACGAGATGGCCGCCACCCTGAGGCACCGGATACCGGCCGTCGATCCCGACCTGGTAGTGATGGCCGTGATACCCCTCGACCTCGATCTTACCCGGGTGCCCGTGGTCGACAAATACGGCTACACCTTCAACCGGAAGCTGTCCGGCTTCTTGGCCAAGGATTCCCCGTTCAAGAGAATGCTGCGAAACGTGCGGCTGGTCTACGTTCTGCGGGATCTGCGCCAGGACTGGCAGCGCCGCGGCCAGGCCCCGTCCCGCGTCGACTTCCAGGAGGTCCCTGCCTCGTACCGGTACCTGGCCGATTTCGCGGCCTGCGCCGACGAGCGAGGTATCGCTCACCGTATCGTGCTCCTGCCGACCTTCGCCGGGCACCGGTTCGGGGTGGTGGAGGAACAGCTGGCCCGCGACGGCATCTCTTTCCTGGACCTCACCGACCTGGTCGACGAGTTCAGCGAGGACGAGTACCTCGCCAGCAAGTTCGATCGGCACCCCTCGGCCGCGGTCCATCGCCGGATCGGCCAGGTGCTGGCCGAGCAACTCCTGCCGGCGATCTCCGGCCGGTAATCCTACCGGTAAAGCCCCTTGATCCGGCCCCAGGAAACCGCGTCGGTGGGGACGGTCGTGGAACCGACCCGCACCGCCGCCAGGTACCAGCCGGGGTAGGTGACGCTCGCATCGGTGCCGAAGTCGAACTCCAGCTGCACCTCCTCGCCGAGGAACTGGCCGAGATCCCAGCAGTCGATCCGCCAGACGGCGTCATGACCGGTGAACCCTTCTTCCAGGCTGGTGCACCAGGCGTAAAAGTAGATGCTGGTGGAGATGGGACCGTCATAGCCCCCAACCGGCGGCAGGACCACTCCTCCGACCGTGAGGTTGCCCCCGTCGTAGTTGGCCTCGATGTTGTAGTAGTGTTCGACCTGGACCCACCGGGTGGCCTCGCCGACGGCGAAGGAGGGTGAGACGAGCCCCTCACCGGAATCGTCCGGGTAGCAGCCGTCGAGAACCGTGCCCCAGACTTTGCCGGGAGCCTCGGGGATGAAGGTGGTGGAGCCGTGCTCCCAGACGGGCACACCCTGATCGTCACAGGTGGTGGTCGTGAAGCCGTGGGAGCCCAGGGAGAAATCCCAGTCGTGAATGATCCTCACCAGATCACACGGTTGGTCCTCCCGCGGCGTGGCCGGATCAGCGAGCTGCTTGCCCGCCGGGTCAGGGCCGGCCAGGACGATCAGCGCCAGGGTGCCCAGCAGCCACGATTTCCCCATGGTTCACTCCTCACGGTTGAGGCCGGCTCCTCGCCCGGCGCGGAACCCGGGACGGTCCGGGAAAGAGAATCCCCGGGGGCGCCGGGCGCTCCCGGGGATTCAGGGTAAGGGATTCCCGGATTACTTGTACAGCCCCTTGATCGCCCCCCAGGACACCTCGTCGTTCGGAACCAGGGTGGTGCCGACCCTCACCGCGGCCAGGTACCAGCCGGGGTAGGTGACGCTGCTATCGGAGCCGAAGTCGAACTCCAGCTGCACCTGCTCACCGAGGAACTGGGAGAGGTCCCAGCAATCGGTCCGCCAGGTGGCGTCATGACCGGTGAAACCATCCTCCAGGTCCACGCACCAGGCATAGTAATAGGTGCTGGTGGAGAGGGTGGCATCGTAGCCGCCGACCGGCGGAATGACGACGCCGTTGACCATGAGGTTGCCACCGTCGTAGTTGGTCTCGATGTCGTAGTAGTGATCGACCTCGACCCAGAGGGTGGCCTCCGCGACCACGAAGGGCGGGGAGAGCAGACCCTCGCCGGAATCGTTCAGGTAATCGCTGTTGAGGACCGTGCCCCACACGTTACCCGGCGCGCCGGGAATGTAGGTGGTGGCGCCGTACTCCCAGACAGGGTTCCCCTGGGCATCACAAGGCGCGGTCGTGAATCCATGGGGATCGACCGTGAAGTCCCAGTCGTGTGTGATGGTGAGCAGGCCGCAGGGAGCGTTCTCCCGCGGGGTGATCTCCCCGGCAGTTTCCTTGTTGGCCAGGGCCGTTCCGGCCAGGACCAGCAAGGCAATGGCTGTGAACATTAGCAGTTTCCGCACGGTCCCCTCCTGGTCGTGGGAGTGGAATTGATTTCGGAAAACACCAACCCGGCGCCGAGCAGCGATGGAGAGGAATACCCCCGAGTTGCCGGAATCTCCCCGCCTTCGGATCCTACCATAATAATCACCAAACCTCCCTTTTTTTCTAGACTTCAGGTCAGCGGTGGTATCATGAAGTTCCGGGCGGATTTGCTGTGCTCGGGATCCCGGCGCCGGCCGGCCGGGGGCCCAGGAGCAGGAGTTTCACGGTGATCCTTGGCAAGCGCGCCCCAAACTGCATCTCAGTGGTGGCTTTTCTGCTGCCCCTGGTCGTTTACCTGCTGACCCTCGCTCGCGAGATCACCTTCGCCGACAGCGGCGAGCTGGCGGCCGTGGCGGCCCGGCTGGGGATCGCCCACCCCCCGGGTTATCCTCTTTTCACCCTCCTGGGTTATCCGCTGACGTTGCTGCCGGTCAGCACGGTCGCCTTCCGGGTGGGCTTGCTGAGCGCCCTGGCCGCGGCCGCGGCCTGCCTGCTCCTGTACCGGACCGGCCTGGGGCTGCTGCGGGACATCCTGCCCCCGGCCGCAGCGCCCGTCGCGAACCAGGATTCCGGACGATCCCGACCCGCCCTGCCGCCGCTGGCGCTGGCCCTCGCCCCGCTGCCGGGTGCGCTGCTGTTCGCCTTCGCGCGGACGGTCTGGTCCCAGGCCGTCATCGTCGAGGTCTACACCCTGCAGGCGCTGCTCTTGACCCTTTTCCTGGCCGCTTGCGCCAGGGCGGCAAGTCATCCGGCCACTGCCGTCCGGCACTGGCCGCTCGTCTGCGGGGCCACCGGCCTCTGCCTGGCCAACCACCTGACCGGCATCCTGCTCCTGCCGGCCCTGCTTTTCTTCGCCGCCGTTTGCCTGGCCGACCGGGCCCGGGCTAAACCACCTCCCCCGATCCCGTGGCTCCGGACGGCCGCGCTGGCCGCAGCTCCCCTGCTGCTGTACCTCTACCTGCCGGTTCGCTCGCGCATGGACCCGCTGCCCAACTGGGACGCTCCCGAAACCCTGCACCGTTTCCTGGCCCACGTCACCGCCCGCCAGTACCAGGGTTTGCTGGGTCGGGAAGGCCTCCGCCAGGAGGAACTCGGGCGTTTCCTGACCGAGCAGCTGCCTGGCGAAGCATCCTGGGTCCTGCTTTGTCTGGCGGGAATCGGCCTGGGCGTCCTGTTGGGGCGGGCCTGGCGCCTGGCGGGGGTGACGGTGCTGGCGGCCGGCGCCATCCTGGTTTACAACCTTGCCTACCCGATCCACGACCTTCGCGTGTACTACGTTCCCTGGCTGGCGATCTGCGGGCTGTGGGCCTCGCTCGGCGGGGGCTGGCTCGTCTACCGGATCGGGAAGCTACGGCTTCCGGCGGTGGCGCCCACCCTGCTGGCGGTCCTGGTCTGCCTGACCTGTCTGTTCCCCTTGCTGGGTCACTGGGAAGAGAACGATCAGCACGACTTCACCTTGCTCGGCAACTACACGCGCGATGCGCTGCAGAACCTGGCCCCCGAGGCGATCGCCTTCAGCGGGGAAAGCGATTCCTTCACCTCCCCGGCCACCTACTACCAGCTGGTCGAAGGTATCCGACCCGACGTCCTGGTGCTCGACCTGGGGGCCCTGGCCAGCCCGGTACTCCAGCAGCGCCTGGCCAGGGCCCGGCCCGCGCTGGCGGAAACCTGCCGGGCCGAGCTGGCCGCCGTGGCGGAAATCGCCCGCCGGTCCGAAGCGGGCCTGCCCGTGGAAGTGGAACCGGCCCGGGCCAGGTACCGAGAGCTGCGCCGGAAGCTGGCCCGGACCGCCGTCGCCATCTCCCCCACCTACATCACCCCCAACCTGTATCGCCACCGGATGTTCGCGGGATTCCACCAGCATCCGGAGGGCTTGCTGCTCCTGCTGGCGGAGGATCAGGCTTTCCGCCCCTCCCGGCTGGACCACTTGATCGGGCCGCGGATCTCGCTGGGCCAGGCCCGCAACCGCCAGGAGCGGGAGCTTCTGCTCCAGTACGCCAGGATGCTGCGCTCACGCATCACCTATCTGGAGCGGCACGGCTTTACCGAGGACGCTGCCGCGCTGGCGGGTTTCCTCGCCGGCGGGGGTGATTGAGACCGGGATCGCCATATGCTCCCGCAAAAAGAGGGAGAGCCCCCGGGGGCTCTCCCTTCACTGCTAGTCCGGGCCGGTTCTTCCCGGACCGGGAGTTATTTCAGCAGGACCATCTTCCTGGTCATGACCTCGTCGTCCGCCTTCAGGTAGCTGAAGTACAGACCACTCGCCACCTGGCGACCGCGCGCGTCGCGGCCCTGCCACGTGACCTCGTGGCGGC
>CAZAHC010000265.1:0-4760 GCA_964484595.1 uncultured Fibrobacteraceae bacterium
GATACAGGTCTTGTGGATGGCCTTCATGATGCCCTGCAGCCGCTGGTCGACCTCTTCGCGGGGCCAGCTCAGCCGCAGGCTGTTCTGGCTCATCTCCAGACCGCTGACGGCCACGCCGCCGGCGTTGGCGGCCTTGCCCGGCCCGTAGAGGATGCTGGCCTCGAGGAACTTCTCCACGCCGTCGGGCGTGGTCGGCATGTTGGCGCCCTCGCTCACCACGTAGACACCGCTCTCGAGCAGGTTGGCGGCGTCCTTGGCGTTGATCTCGTTCTGGGTCGCGCTGGGGAAGGCACAGTCGGCCTTGTGGTTCCACAGCGGGTTGTGATCCAGACCGGCCTCGACCGGGGTGTAGACGGCGCCGCTGTACTTCTCCGCGTACTCCTTGATGCGACCGCGCTTGACGTTCTTCAGCTCCATGATGTACGCCAGCTTGTCGCGGTCGATGCCTTCCTCGTCGTAGACGTAGCCCGAGGAGTCGGAGACAGTGACGACCTTGCCGCCCAGATCCAGGATCTTCTCGGTGGTGTACTGGAACACGTTACCCCCGCCGGAGACCAGACAGGTCTTGCCCTCGAGGCTCTCGCCCCTGGTGTTGAGCATCTCGGCGGCGAAGTAGACGGCGCCGTAGCCGGTCGCCTCCGGGCGGATCAGGGAGCCGCCCCAGGAGAGGCCCTTGCCGGTCAGGACGCCGGTGAACTCGTTACGCAGCTTCTTGTACTGGCCGAACATGAAGCCGATCTCCCGGCCGCCGACCCCGATGTCGCCCGCGGGAACGTCGGTGTCCGGGCCGATGTGACGGTAAAGCTCGCTCATGAAGGCCTGGCAGAAGCGCATGACCTCGAGATCGCTCTTGCCCTTGGGATCGAAGTCGGAACCGCCCTTGCCACCGCCCATCGGCAGGGTGGTCAGGCTGTTCTTGAAGACCTGCTCGAAGGCCAGGAACTTCAGGATGCCGAGGTTCACCGAGGGGTGGAACCGCAGGCCGCCCTTGTAGGGACCGATGGCGCTGTTCATCTCGATGCGGAAACCACGGTTGACCTGGACCTCGCCCTTGTCGTCGACCCAGGGCACCCGGAACATCAGCACGCGCTCGGGCTCGCAGATGCGCTCGAGGACCTTGGCCTTGCGGTATTCCGGCCGCTTCTCGAGAACGGGCCACAGCGACTCGACGACCTCTTGACATGCCTGGTGGAACTCCGTCTCGGCGGGGTTCTTGGCAATCACCTCTTCCATAAAAGCGGCAACGGACTCAGCCATCACGGTTCTCCTTTGTTGGTCCTCTGGAACCTGAAAAAACAACTCTGGCAGGAAGCCAGGGTAAGAATCCGGCCTCAAAAATATGTTTTCCGCAAGGGGGCGCAAGGAAATTCGCTGCCCGCGTCGGCCCGGGAAATCTCGTGGAATTCCAGCTAGTTACCTGGGGAAACGCGTCCCGGATCAGGGCGCCCCGGCCTGCGACTGCGCCGCGGCGCCGCCGGCCTCGGGTTTCAGGACGACCCCCCGACCGGTACGCCCGTCGATCAGGACCCGCAACGGTCGGTCCAGCCGGACGTGGCGCAGGAAGCGGGTCTCGGCGACGGCCGGCAAGGCGTCGAACCAGTCCCAGTCCAGACGGCAACCGGCCTCGGTCTGGTTCACGGTCAGGTAGCCGACCTGGAAGGAGGTCAGGTTCTGGAAGAAGTGGGTCCCCTGGCTGGGGGTGATCTTGAAGTCGGGCAGGTCGCTCTCGACGATGACCCGGGCGCCGCTGATCTGGGCCCAGGCCACGGGGATCCCGAGCCAGCGGTCGGCGGAGCCCCAGCGGCCGGGCCCGATCAACAGATAGGGACGCTCCTGTTGCCGCAGCGTCCGGTTCACCTCGCCGATCTCCTCGGCGATGGCGACCGTCTGGCCGCGGTCGAAGCGGTCGCGGGGGACATAGACGACGTCCCGGATGCCGCCGAAACGCCCGTTGCCGAGCGCGGCGGTGCTGACGCAGACGGCGCCGTCGTCGGTCAGCAGCTCCGGCTTGACGTCCGGGGCGGCGAAGCCGTCGGCCAGGGGACGGATCTGCAGGAATCCGAACTGATGCGGCCGCTCCTTGCGGTCGCCCAGCACCGTGGCGAACTCGATCTCCACCGAGCAGCTCATGCAGCGCGAGCCCAGATCCAGCAGCAGCTGCAGGATCTCCGCCAGCGGCAGCAGGTCCGACTTCAGCATGTGGGCGAAGGTAACGAGCCGGGGACCCTTGCGGTTGATGCCGTCGTAAACGGTGTCGTTCTCCGGTGAGTAGACCGACCCCACCGCGGCGAGGGTGCCGTGCTCCTCGGCGTTCTCCAGGTCGAGCAGGGCGAGGTTGAAGTCCTCCTCCGCCCGCGGATAAGCCTCCGGGTCGCTGACGTCCAAGGCGAAGAACTCGCGCTGACTGTTGTCCAGCATGTCCTTCACGGTGGCGAACTGCGGCAGATTGCCGGGCTGGCGGGGCGAGAAGCGGAGGCACTTCCGACCCTCGACCACCGTCCGCCCCATGCCGAGGGCGACACAGGCCACCCCGTCCTCGGGCTTCAGCCCGCCGGTCGGGTAGAAGTTGGTCGAGTGAGCCACGCCGGCCAAGTCGGGGTAGTTGAACCGGCCGTGCTGGCGGCCGACCACCTGCTGGATGATCACCGCCATCTTCTCCTCCTCGACCCGGTTGTTGGTCGCCTCCAGGTAAGCCTTCGCTCGCTGGTAGTAGGTCGAGGCGTAGACGAGCTTGATGGCGTCGCAGAGCTGGTCGAGCCGCACACGGACGTCCGGGTGGTTGTTGGCCAGCATGTAGGTGCTGTAGACGCCGGCGAACGGCTGGTACTGGCTGTCCTCGAGCAAGCTGCTGGAGCGAACCGCCAGCGGGTACCTGACCTGCTGCAGGAACGCCTCCAGGTCGCCGTAGATCTCGGTCGGCAGCTTGGCCGCCAGCATGGCGCCGATCACCTCATCGTCCGACACGTCCCGGAGCACCTGCTCCCGCAAGCCCTTCCGGGCCAGGAAGGTGTCGAAGACGTCGGTTCCCACCACCGCCGTCGGGGGCACCATGATGGCGACGTCCGGGAACCGGGCGGCGATCGGGAACCGGTCCAGGACCGAGTTCATGAAGGCCAACCCCCGCGCCTTTCCCCCGAGGGAGCCGCCCCCGATGCGGACGAAGTCGGCGCTGGCGTCGAAGTGCTGCCGGGAGAAATCGGCCACTATGCCGCGCTGGGTCTCCTCCCGGAAGCGCGAGATCACTTCGATCAGGTACTTGCGGATCTCCTCGACGGTCCGGAACTCGGTCACCTTCCGGGGCCGGAGCAGCGAGGCCAGCGCGAACTCGGTCCGCGCCCGCAGCCAGTTGGAGAAGTGGTCGAGGCTGGCGTGGTGGCGCAGGGATTCCTCGGGAACCGCCTGCAGGGCCTCGACCAGTGTGCGCAGGTTGGTGGCACGACCCACTTCCTCGCCCGTCGGCAGGCGGAAGACGAAATCGCCGAAGCCGAAGTTCGCCAGCATGAACTCGCGCAGGTCCTGCAGGAGCCGGGGCGAGTTCTTGTGGATGAAACCGGCGTTGATCTCGGCGGCGGTCCGGATGTTCTTCCGTTCGGTCGACTGCAGCACGGCCGGGAGGTGCGGATCGGCGTTCTTGATCCGGCGTATCAGCTCGCCCCCGGCGTCGGGCCGCAGCTCGCCTTCCCAGGGGAAGCGAGCGTCGCTGATGACCCCGAGCAGGTAGTCGCTGTAGCTATGGTAGTACTCCCAGGCTTCCTCGAAGGTACTGGCCAGCAGGATCTTCGGCCGCGCCCGCATGCGCAGCAGCTTGTGGCTGAGGTTGATCCCCTCCTTCATCAGGGCGTCGGTCTGCCGGAGGACCTCGGTGTAGAGCAGGGGCAAGTAGGCGGAGTAGAAGCGGACCGAATCCTCGACCAGCAGGATTGTGCGCACGTCGCCGTAACGGGTGTCGTGCTCGATGTTGCGCACGTCCTCGCTGTTCTTGATGATGGCCAGCAGCAACCGGACGTCCCCCGTCCAAAGGAAGAAGCGGTCGATGCTGGAGCAGGGTGCCTGCTCGGCCAGCCGGGCCAGCTCGCGGGGGTTGAAGGCCAGGCAGAAGACCGGCAGCTCCGGGTCGAGGCTCTTGATGGAATCGGCCAGGTCGACCGCCTCCATGTCCCGCAGGCGGGTCATTGTCAGCACGAGGTCGAAGCGGCGAGCGCGGATCAGGTCCAGCGCTTCCTCGGCGTCGGAAACCCTGGTGACTTGGGGAGCGAAGCTGAGGTTCAGATCACGGTACTCGCTGAGCAGGAGCTCGGTCAGGCGTCCCCCCTCCTCCAGCGTGTAGGCGTCGTACAGGCTGGCGACCAGGAGGATCTCCTGTACCCGGAAGGGCATCAGGTTATCGAAGCCGGAAAAACGCCCCTCGCCGCCGGAGCGCAGCCGATCCCACAACAGCTCGTCCATCCCCAACCCCCAGGCCGGGTGCCCGCAACTGGAAAACCAACCCCTCCCTCGCCAGGTATAGCACTGGTGGAGACGGCGCGCCATGATCGCCCGGGGCAGAAAGAATGGGCCCCGCCGGCTGGCGGGGCCCCTGCGTATGGCTCGGCCGAGAGACGAGGGCCGGGCTAGGGGCTGAACTCGACACCCTGGGCTAGGTGGATCTCTCCGCCCCAGTTGACGGTGTTGGTCTGGCGCCGCATGTACGCCTTCCAGGAGTCGGAGCCGGACTCGCGCCCGCCGCCCGTCTCCTTCTCGCCGCCGAAGGCGCCGCCGAT
>CAZAHC010000266.1:0-4751 GCA_964484595.1 uncultured Fibrobacteraceae bacterium
TACCCGGCGCGGGCGTGTGGTCGTCTTCCATCTGGATCACGTAACCGCTGTATTCCGTCCCGATCGGATCGACCCGTTCCCAGATGCCGCTGGTGGCGTCATCGTCGGGAGCGCCCACGGCCCAGCCGCGGTCCTGCTCCATGTCGTCGAACCAGCCGCCGACCGGCAGCTCGAAGTCGATCGAGGCGGTGAAACCGTTGGCGGCGGATACCTCGAGGTGGAACTCGGCGTTCGCCGGCTCCGGGTACGTGGGCAGGATCTCGACCTGGAAGGAGCTCATGGAGCCGGTCTCCCCCACGCCGAGAGCGGGACACACGCCGCTGTCGTCCAGGATGATCACATCGGCGTGGGTGCAGGAGAGCGTGCCGGTGAGACTGCCGGCCGCCGAGTGGCCGGTGTTCTCGAGCGTGACCGCCAGGTTGAACGTCTCGCCGGCGTCGGCGTTGCCGCTGCCGTTGCCGCCGGCCGTGTCGTTGACCTCGAGTTCACCGGCGGCCAGCACCGGCGCTTCCACCGTCAGGGAGAAATTGGCGTCCCAGCTGCCCTCGCCGGCCGTGACCGCGAGCGCGAACTGGACCCCGTGCTGGTCGGCCGCGTCCCCGGCCACCTCGACCGAGAAGGGCGGGCTGCAGGTGCCGAACCCGCTCGCCGGGATGTCGGGGAAGCCTTGCGTGCCGACGAGAACGGTCACGTACGGATCGGTCGTCGACAGGACGCCGGTGATGCCGGTGGCCGGATCCAGGCCCACGTTCTCCAGGGTGACCTCGAGGTCGACCGTCTCGCCCTCGTCCAGCATGCCGTCACCGTCCCCGCCGCCGTCGAGCACCGAATTCGCGGAGTAGACCAGGTGCGGCCCTCCGGGTGCGACGACGTCGATGTCGGCGACGTAGTTCTCCATGTTCTGGGCCATTACCACCAGCTGGGCAGTGCCCGGAGTCAGCTCCTCCCAGATCTGAAGGTCCAGCACGCCGGTCTCATCGACGGTGCCAGCGCCGATGAGCACCCCGCCCATGGTCAGGCCACAGTAGCTGTTGGCAACAGCCTGGATGTTGAGGCTAGTGTCGCTGGTGAAGATCGAGGCGGCATGGACCACGGTATTCGTCTGCGGCGTGCCGATCCAGGTGCTGATGCTCGGATCGCCCATCAGGTTGTAGATGGTCCAGTAGTAGGTGGTCAGGCCCGAACCGGCCTCCATCACCGCCAGGTTGCCGCAGAAGATGATGGCGTCGTTGGTCACGTACCACTGTTCGATGGCCTCGCCGTGATCGTGGAAGATCCCGTCGTAGGCCCCCAGGCCGTGGGTCTCGTAGGTGGGGTTGGAAACGATGCTACCCGAGCCGACGCCCCACCAGTAGTCCTCATCCCAGTACGTCGAGTTGCTGCCGCCGATGTAGCCGATGGCGCCCTTGCCCGCGGCGCGCAGCCAGGTCTCGGCGAAGCACTCGCCGATGTCGTAAGTGCTGGTCAGACAGCAGTTCCCTACCGCCAGGCAGTACTTGCCGTAGTTGTTCAGGTTGTTCACGTCGCTCTGGCCGAAGTAGGGATCGGACCAGCTCGTGGTGCTGCCGTGGGCAGTGTAGTTGATGTAGCTGACGCCGCGGCTGGCGTTAATGATGATGTCGGCCGAATGGCTCCCCGACTCGGGATAGAGGTAGGTGTAGCTGTTGATGTTGTGGGCGGCGTTGAAGTAGTAGGTAGTGCCGTAGTTGATCTGGCCGTTGCCCCAGACCGAACCGTGGCCGCTGTCCATGCCGGCTATCATCACCACGTCGTGCAGGTAGCTCGGATCGGGCATCGTGAACTGGTCGTACATCAGGGTCTTGTCCAGGATGTTCTGCAGCATGGTCGGATTGGTGGCCGACAGCCGCCCGTAGTAGATGTCTGGCACCAGGTCGCCCTCGACGTCACAGTAGGGCCGGTCAGTGGCGTCGCCGCTCACGGTCCAGGTCGGGACCTGGGCGATGTCTCCCACGAAGACCACGAAGCTGGGCGCCGGCAGCTCCGGCGTCGCGTTGTTGTACAGGTCGTGGATGTAGGCCTGGATCGAGCTGGTGGTTGTCCCGACCTCGGGCGTGCCGGTGACGCCGACGATGACGTGGAAGCCGCGCTCGGTCTTCCAGTCGATGTAATCGGCGAGCTGGGCCTCGAATTCCGGCGGGGTGATGATGACCAGGGTGACGACGTCGCGCACCCGATCGGGATAACTGTCGTGCAGACCCCGCACGCCGGAAATCTGGGCGTAGACCGGGTCGAAGAACGGGCTGCTAGTCAAGGCCTTCAGCTCTGCCTCACTGGCGGAATCCCCACCCTCGAAGACAACCCGGAACTCGAGGCTCTGCTGCACCACGAGTCGGTTCCGGTCAGGCTGGTAGGCGACCGGCGAGACCTCGACCCGGCCGAGGTCGACCGCGCGCAGCCGGCCGCAGGGAACGACGTTCACCAGCGGCTGGGAAACCTCGTCGACGGCGTAGGTTTCCGGATGGTAAATGAAGGGCCATTCCTCGGGGTTGGCAGACTTGGGCATGCTGGGCTGGGCCGGCAGGAGCGGGGTATGAATTCCGTATTCGGCCAGGTCGATCTCCCGGCTCTGGCTGGCCAGGACTTCCACCCGGGCCGTCGCCCCGTAGGGAATCTCCACCAGGCGGTTGAGCATGGGCAGCTCCGGGGCGCCGACCGTCTTGGAGCTGTGGAAGCCCGGCAGCAGCAGGCGGGTGAAATCCCCGGCCGGAGTGGCCACGTCGAGGGTGCGCAGCTCTCCCACTTCGACCTTGAAGTGCAGGGCGTTGCCCTCCCGGGCGACGAGGCTAATGTGCGAGGCGGTGGTCCCGCACGGAATGGTCTGGCTGTCCGCGGTCGCCGTCACGGCCACGAGCAGCAACAGGCACACGGTCGTAAGTCCCCTGAAGATCTTCATCTTCCCTTTCCTTCCTCGGAGTTGAAAGCAGGTGCAGCCTTGAAAATGCGTTCGGGCGTGTTCACAGCCCTTAATTATAACCCAGAACGAGATTGGTTGATAAGGAAATCCACGGGAAAGGAGGGGGTTCCCTCGTAATCCACCCCGCCGAGCTACCCGGGGGTCCTGAATCACCATCCGCTCGGGTTTTTGTGCTATAATCGGGGTCAAGGCCTCCGTTCCGGCCGATCTGATCCTGGCGCTTCCCTGTATTCCGGCACCGTCAGGAAAGGGCCTGCTTTTTCCTGGAGTGGGGAGGATATCCATGAAGAACCTGCCAATGCTGTTCACGTTCGCGGCCGGTCTGGCCTTGCTCGGCGGCTCGTTGCCGGCCGCGGCCCAGCCCTGCCCGGAGGAACCTCCGCTGCAGCACTACACCGGCGGCGGTTCGGTCGCCTGTCCCTGCTTCGTCGCGGGCGAGGAAGCCGGGGCGGTTTTCAACGCGCCGGCCGAACACTACCCCATCGAGATCCTGCGGATCGGCATCGGCTGGGGCTCGGTGTACGGCGGGAATCCCCCGCAGCTCGAGCAGGCGATTCACATCTACGGCGCCGGGCTGCCGAATCCGGGCACGCCGCTCTTCTCCCTCGAGGGTCCTGTCCTGACCGACGGGGTGATCAACGAGTACGACCTGGAGCCTCTGCCGGGGGAAATCACCCTCGCGTCGGGGCCCTTCACGGTCACCCTCGAGTTCCTGAACGACAATGCCGGCAATTATTACGCTCCCACCATGGTCCACGACGGGAACGGGTGCCAGCCCGGCTGCAACGTCGTCTTCGCCATCCCCGGCGGCTGGTTCGACGCCTGCGCGCTGGGCGTTTCGGGGGACTGGGTCGTCCACGTCATCTACCGCCAGGTCGATTGCCTGAGCGGAGTGGGTGACGAGGAGATTCTCGTCTCGGGCGCGCCGGCGGTTTTCCGGCTGGAGCAGAACTTCCCGAACCCCTTCAACCCGCTGACCACGATCCGCTTCGGCCTGCCTACCGCCCAGACGGTGGACCTGGCCGTCTTCGCGATCGACGGCTCCCGGGTGACGACCCTGGTCCAGGAGTTCCTGGCGGCCGGGCCCCACGAGGTGACCTGGGACGGGCGGGACGAGCACGGCCGGCAGGTTCCCTCCGGCACCTACTTCTACCGGCTGCTGGGAGACGACTTCAGTCAGACGAAACGGATGGTTCTTCTGAAGTAAAACCGCGCAAGCCCTCGAGCCTCATCCGGGCCCCGGGTTTTCACCCGGGGCCCTTCGCTGCCTGAAAAAACCGGGATCGCCGGGGCGGGAAATATCCCCGCCAGCGATCCCGGTTCAGGACTGAATTCCACTCAGGGCCGAAACGAATCCCCGCCTTATTCGAGCACGTGGATGTTCTTCTCGGCGCACATCTCCTTCAGGACCTCGGGCCAGACGGTGACGCTGACCTCGCCCAGGTGGGCCTTCTGCAGCAAGTACATGTAGGTGCGGGACTGCCCGATGCCGCCGCCGATGCTCAGGGGAATCTCGTCGTTCAGGATGGCCTGGTGGTACGGCAGCTTGAGGTTTTCCTGCAAGCCGGCGATCTCCATCTGCTGGACAAGGGTCTCCTTGGTCACCCGGATACCCATCGAGGTCAGCTCGTGGCGACGCTTGGTGACCGGATTCCAGACCAGGATGTCGCCGTTAAGGCCGTGCATGGGGCGACCGTCGGCCGACGTGGTCTCGGTGACCCAGTCGTCGTAGTCGGCGGCCCGCATCTCGTGCGGATACCCATCCTTCAGCACCCAGCCGATCCCGTAGATGAAGACGGCGGGGTAATCCTGCAGG
>CAZAHC010000267.1:0-4716 GCA_964484595.1 uncultured Fibrobacteraceae bacterium
CTGGACCCTTTCCGGCAGCGAGTCCGGCAACTACACCGTCGAGGCCAAGGACTTCGACTCCTACGTCAAGGGCCTGGACCTGGGCGCCGTGATCGGCGCCGGGGTCGAGTTCGGCCCGGCCCTGGTCGAGGCCCGGTACACGATGGGCCTGTCCAACATCCCCGACATCTCCGGCGCCAGCGCCAACCTGAAGAACCGCGCCTTCTACCTGCTGGCCGGTTTCGGCTTCGGTGGGTAGTAGACAGCCAGAACCCAAGAGCCCCGGGCGGCAAGACCACCCGGGGCTCTTTTCATCTTCCGATCCCGCCCGCCGCGACCGCCGAAAAACCTGGATCATAACCCGAAGGCCACGCAGGTCTCCTCGAAGGCCAGACGCCCCCGGTCGACCGGTTCGGCCCGACCCTCCAGGTGAAGCCGCAGGTCGGGACCGATGGCCGCGACCCTGCCCACGGCCAGGGGCTCGGGCCAGCCGGCCGGATCGGCGCCCGCCTGCGAACCCTCGGCCCAGATGCGCACCCGGCGACCCAGCACCAGCGAGACGTCGCCGTAAGCCTGGGCCATCGGGCCGGGACCGTCCCGGAGCAGCTGGCGGTAACGGGCCGCCACCGCATCCAGGACCGCCCAAAAAAGCTGGGGCAACGTGAGGTCTTCCCCGCCCGGGAACTCGCGGAGGCAGCCGACGGCGGGCACGAAGGGGGTGACGTCGACCGGAGGCGTCCGGGCGAGGTTCAGGCCGATCCCCAGCACGACGTACTGCAACCGCTCGCCCAGGGTCTGGGTCGCCGTCAGCACCCCGGCCACCTTGCGGCCGTCGACCAGGATGTCGTTGACCCACTTTATTTGCGGCCGCAGCCGTCCGTTGATCGCCTGAATCGCATCGACGACCGCAACGGCGGGCAGCATCGTGAGGCCGAGGCCGAGCCCGGCGGCAGGTACCGCCGGCGCCAGCGCCAGGCTCAGGTGGAGATTGCCAGCCTCCACCTGCCAGGTCCGACCGCGGTGGCCGTGGAAACCCTGGCCGGTAAGGGCCAGGCAGGCGACCGGGCCCGGCAGGGTGAGTCCCTCGGCGAGTTGGCCCCGCAACACGTCGAACTGGGAGGCGGGAGCTTCGTTTTTCACCAGGGCGCAGGACCAGAAATCGCCAGGCCCGGAGCGCGCCACCCGCCCACAACAGGCACCGCCGCCGCCCAGCACCTGCCACAGGCTCTCGACCTCGGTCGGGAGGGTGGCCTCGGCAGGTGGCGGGCCTCCACCGGTCGGGTCGCCAAAAGCGGCCAGACCGGCCGGGGAATCGGTCACCAGGAACACGGCTGGGCCCTCCGGTCCTTTCCGGGCGGGAAGAAAGCGACGCCGGTCGGATCCTCACGGCACCTTCATAAATAAACGATCCCGCTCCGGTTTCCCATGCCAAAACAGCCACCGGCGCGGGAGTTTAGCTTTGCAGCCCCGCAGGGCTGTGCTACGGTTCGGCCGCCCGTTTTTCAGGCCCAAGCTAGGGAGGTGCGCGGCCGCGCCGCTCCCGCCGTGCAGAAGGAGGCGTGATGGAAAAGACAAAAAAACTAACCCTGCTGGCGACGGTCGTCCTGCTCGCCGGGGCCGGAACCGCCCAGGCCGGGGGTTTCAACATCTACGAGGCCGGGGCGCGAGCCACCGCCCTGGGCGGTGCGTTCACGGCCACCGCCGACGATGGTTCCGCCCTCTTCTACAACCCTGCCGGGATGGCCTTCTTCTCGTCGGGTACCATGGTCGACCTGAACCTCATGCCGGTCATTCCCGACGCCAATTTCTCCGGGGCCACCCCTCCCACTCCGCCCGCCTCCGGTGAGACGGCGACCCAGTTCTTCCCCGTGCCTGGCGCCTACTTCTGCCACACCCTCGAAAGCGGCGTCGGCTTCGGGGTCGGGCTCTACGCGCCGTTCGGACTCGGCGTCAAGTGGGAAGACCCGGAGACCTGGGTGGGCAGGGAGACGAGCTACGACGTGAACCTGCAAACCATCTACGTCACCCCGGCGGTCGCCTACAAGTTCGACAACGACCAGGTGGCGATCGCGGTCGGCGTGGACATCGCTCACCAGTCCATCGAGCTGAACAAGTTCTCGGCCATCCCCTTCGGCGGCACCAGCGAACGGTTCAACGTCATCGACACCCAGCTCAAGGGCGGCAGCAAGCTGAGCTACTCTTTCTGCGGCGGGTTCCTCTTCAAGCCCACCGACAAGCTGTCGTTCGGGATGATGTATCATCACAAGAAGACGATGAAATACGAGGACCGTGAAGCCACGCTGCGGAACGCCGTCCCCGACGATGAGATCTACGCCGATCTCAAGGATACCATCGACGCTCAGATCGCCGCCCTGGGCGGCACCGAGAACACCATCAACGCCGAGGTGAACCTTCCCGACATCTTCAGCCTGGGCGCCCGCTACCAGGTGCTGCCCAAGCTGGCCGTCGAGGTCGACGCCGTCCACTTCGGCTGGTCCACCTTCGACGAGGTCTCCTTCACATTCGGCAACGACCCGACCGGGATGCTCTCGACCACCATCGAGGAGTCCTACGAGGATGTCTGGCAGTTCCGGCTGGGCCTCGATTACGACCTGCGGGACAACCTGAAGGCGATGTTCGGCTACGTGCGCGACAAGTCGCCCCAGCCAGTCGAATCGATGGGCCCGATGCTGCCCGACGCCGACCGCAACGACCTCTCCTGCGGCCTGCAGCTCCAGCACAACGCCTGGCGGTTCACCGCCTCCTACATGGCGGTCTTCAACCGGGCGCGCTCCACGGTCGTCGACGGCGAGGTGGCCACGTTCCGTGAGGCGGACGCCGAAGAGGTCGCCACCCGGACTCGGGAGGCCGGCACCTACGACTCGTTCGCCAACATCTTCGGCATCGGTATCGGCCGCAGCTTCTAGTCAAGGGAGGTACGGTAATGAAAAGGATCTGCCTAGCTATCTGTGGCGCGGCGGGCCTGCTGGCCCTCCTGGCCGGGGGCTGCACGGTCTCCCCGCCCAACTCGCCCGAGCGGCTCGTCGTGCAACCGAGCGGGGCCGCCACCTTCGCCAATTACGTGGCCATCGGCAACAGCCTGACCGCCGGCTTCATGGACGGGGCGCTGCACATGATGGGCCAGATGAGCAGCTATCCCGCCCTGCTCGCGGCCCGGATGGGATACGACACCGCTCCCACCTCCATGCAGTTCTTCCAGCCCTGGGTGGCGGACCCGGGCATCGGCCCTCCCGTGGATGAACAGGACCCCCTCGGCGACTACAGCGGGGTGATGTACTGGGATGGCCTGACCCTGCAGACCGCCGGCCCCACCGCTTACGCCGACCTGCTGGGTCTGGCCCTGGCTGCGGCCGTGCCCATCCCCTACAATAACCTGGGTGTGCCCGGCGCCGTGCTGAAAGAGGGATTGACCGCGCTCGAGGGCGGACTGTTCACGCTCATCCTGCGCAATCCCACCTTCGGCAACGTGACCATGGTCGACCAGGCCATCGGCCGCGGACCGACCCTGGTGACGGTCTGGCTGGGGAACAACGACGTGCTCGGCGCCGCTCTCTACGGAGGCCCCATCACCGACCCGACCCAATTCGCGGCCGACTACGAGACGATGATCTCCACCATCGAGGACGGCGTGCGCACCAAGACCGGCTTCGATCCCTTGATCGTGGCGGCCAACATCCCGTACGTGACCAGCATCCCCTTCTTCATCGACGCGGCCATCTTCGCCCCCCTCTGGCCGTTCGGCTTCGAGGATCCTGACGCCCAGCTCGTCCGGTTCCCCGCCCTGCAGTGGATCGCCGACCCCGGCAACCTGGGCAACCCGCTGCCGGCCATCTACACCCTCAACACCGTCCAGATCCAGGGCCTGAACGACGCGGTCGACGCCTTCAACACCGCCATCGCGGACATCTGCAGCCCGGCCAACCACGACATCACCGTCGTGAACGCCCGGGACGAGCTCGAGAACCTGCCCTTCCCGCAGGGCGAACACATGGTCATGCTCGCGCTCGGCGGCATGGACTGGCAGGACGCCGCCGCGGTGACCATGTTCTCCCTGGACGGCATCCACCCGAACAATCGCGGCTACGCCTTCGTGGCCAACCTGTTCATCGCCGCGATCAATCAGAGGCTGGGCGCTGACCTGCTGCAGGAGATCGTGCTGGACGACGTTCCCTGGGACCCGACCTACGGCCGGCCGCCCGTTGCGGCCGCCGCGAATGCCGGTCCCCTGGCGCCCGGGGTTGCCGAGGCCATGATCGGCATCTTCCGCTGATCCGCGACCACGCCGCCGCCCGGCGGCCAGATCCTCACGGGGGAGCCAGCCGGCTCCCCCATTTTTCCAGATGGCAACCGCCGCATTCTGGTGTAGATTGGCCCTGGACCCGGTAACAACAGCCGCCCCCGGCCGGTTGCACCGGGCGCAACCTCGCTTTGCCCCTCGGGAGGAATTAGGTGCGCTACTGGCAGCGACCCGGCGGCGGATCCTTCGGTTTCCGGACCAGATCGAGCTCGACGATCAAGGCCTTGCTGGCGGTGAACCTCACCGTCTTCTTGCTGCAGTTCGTGATGTCACGGTCGGCCGAGGGCCTGTTCCTGTACACCTTCGGACTGGTACCCGCCCGCGCGCTGCCGGATCTGCACCTCTGGCAGTTCTTCACCTATATGTTCCTGCACGGCGGATTCTGGCACCTGGCCTTCAACATGTTCGCCCTGTGGATG
>CAZAHC010000268.1:0-4640 GCA_964484595.1 uncultured Fibrobacteraceae bacterium
GTTGTCTCCATTAGTTTTTGGCTAGGCGTGTCGCAATGAGTCAGACGACACACAGCTGGGGTATCTCTTCCGCTATCACCGTCAAGAGACCATCCGGCTGGATCTGATCATCGAGATCACACCCCGGATCGTGGGAGACGAGGGGACCGCGCTGCCGGTCATCGACCTCAAGGACTTCTGGGCCGAGGGCGGGGACAAGCCCGCCGAGAAGCCGGAGGATACTTCCGGTGGGGGAGGGTGATCCCAGTACCATGAAGATCAACGATATTCTCGAGGAGGCGGCGAGGCGGAACGCATCTGATGTGCTCATTTCCGCCGGCGCCCCGATAACCTATCACGTGTACGGGGTCCTGGAACACAACCTGGCCGAGGCGCCGCTGTCGGCCGAAGACAGCCGGGATCTGGCGTACCAGTTGCTGGACGGGGAAGAGCGCAAGCGGTTCGAGGAGAACTGGGAGATCGACCTGGGCTTCGAGCTCCAGGGCGTGGCACGCTTCCGCGTCAGCGTCTTCAAGCAGCGGGGGACCGTGGCGGCCGTCTTGCGCCTGATTCCCCTGAAGATCCCGCACTACACCGAGATAGGTCTGAACGAGCGCATCCTGAGCCAGCTCGTCAACATCCCGAACGGCCTGGTCCTGGTCACCGGTCCCACGGGCGCCGGCAAGTCGACCACCATCGCCAGCTACCTGCACTTCCTCAACACCGAGCACGATTTTCCCCGGCACATCGTCACCATCGAGGATCCGGTGGAGTACGTACTCGAGTCTGGTACCTGCGTCATCGACCAGCGGGAAGTCGGCCATGACACCAAGGATTACCTCATCGGCCTCAGGAGCGCGCTGCGACAGATGCCCCACATCATCTTCGTGGGCGAGATGAGGGATCGAGAGACGATGGAGATCGCCCTGACGGCGGCCGAGACCGGCAACGTCGTGATCAGCACCCTGTCGACCCAGTCGGCGGCGAAGACGATCAACCGCATCATCGACGTGTTTCCCCTGCACGACCAGGCCGAGATCCGCACCCGCCTGGCCTTGTCGCTGAAGGCGGTTTTCTCCCAGGTTCTCTTGCGCCGCCGTGATGTGCCCGGCCGCATCGCCGCCCGGGAAATCCTGTTCGTCACCAGCTCGGTGGCCAACCTGATCCGAGAAAACAAGGTCCACCAGATCGACAACGTCATTTCCAGCAGCACCTCGCAGGGCATGTCACTCCTGGACGATTCTCTCCTGGAGCTGCACGAGAAGGGGATCGTCAACACGGCCGACGTGGTGACCAGGCTCCAGGACCCCGAGAAGGCGCGGCTCTTGCTGAAGGAATAGGTCGGCGGGACAAGGAGGAATGACAGATGCTGACCCGAATTCGTGCGCGTTGGAAACTTCGTCGGCTCATCAAGAACTGGCTGCTGTACCGGGACGAGGTACTGAAATCGACGCAGTCCGAGGGGCAACGTGCCAATGAGAAGGGAAGTTTCCTCAAGCTCAAGGCCAACCTCGCGACCGAACTGCAGGGACTCACGGAGTTGATCCCGGCCGATGCGGCCTTTTCCGCCCGGAAGGAGATCGCGGAGATCATCGGCCTTCTGAAGCGCGACCCCAACCTGCGGCTCGTCGACCCTCCCGAGAAGTGGGATTTTTCAACCTGGGACCAGCAGAACTTCGAGCGGCTCTGGCACGGCCACTACATATTCCTGAACGAGCTGAAGGGCTTGCGCTGGGGCCGGAAACCAGCTGGTCGCAGCGGGCCTCCCAAGACCGTGCTCGCCGGTGGAGGCGGAGGCTGGAATCCCCCGGCGTTTGCCGTGGGCGGGGCGTTCCGCGTGGTCCTCGTCCTGGCCTGCCTGGCCCTGGTGGTTTACCTGGTGGGCTGGGGTTTCGGAGTGACCAGGGATGACAGCGGCCGTTTCGTCTCCGCCAACCAGACGTTCGTGGGGCGCGCCCTGGAAAGCGTGGCCAACTTCGCGGTGGGCGCCTGGGAGGGAGCGGTCCGGTTCTTCCACCCGGTCGTGGAAACCTACGGCGACACCCTGACGATTGCCCTGTTCGGCGTGCTGCTGCTGGTCATCGGCTACTGGCTGTTCGCGCGCGGGTAGCCCGGATTATTCCGGAATTATCCGGGCTACCCGCGCAGGCGCGGTGATCCGCTACCGCACCAGAACCACCTTGCGGGTCAACACCCCCGCTTCAGCGCCGGCGTCCGTGGCGAAGCGCAGCCGTACGAAGTAGACTCCCTGTCCCACGCGTCTACCCCGGTCATCCTCTCCGTTCCAGGCGAACCGGTGTTCGCCGGCCGGCACCGGCTCGTCGAGCAGCGTGCGCACCTTGCGCCCCGCGACGTCGTAGACCTGCATCGTCACCGGTCCCGGCCTGGCCATGCCCCAGGCGATCGTCACCCGGCCCGCCGCGGGGGTGGGCCAGGGCGCCTTCAGGTAGGTCTGGAACCTCGGCTCGGAGGCGACGGGAGTGGACGGAGTGGCGGAATGAACCGCCAGGTCGTCGATGTACCAGCCCGGGGTGCCGCCCGCCCAGATGCCGAAACCGAACCGGAAGCGCACGGTCTGGCCGATGTAGGCGCTCAGGTCGAACACCGCCGGCACCCAGCCGTCGCTGTTGTTGGTCCAGCCGGGCTGGCCGTCCAGCATGTAAATGTAGGAGTCGGGATAGCCGCCCACGGGCTCGATCACCGAGTAGTTGGTGCCGTCGAGGGAGATCGAGACGTTGATCCCGTCGTACGGGCCCCAGATCGAGAACCAGTGCCAGAAGGAGAGCCGCGGGTCGCTGGTATCGGTCAGGTCGTAGGCCGGCGAGGTCAGCCGGTGATTGTCTGTGGAGTAGTCCCCGTCGAGATTCGTGCCCCAGCAGCTCAGGCCGGAATGGGCGTCGGGGCCCTCGACGTAGCTGGGCGTTCCCCACTCCCAGTCCCCGGTGCCGGTGAAGCCACCACCGCCTGGCAGCTCGAAGTCCTCGGCCGTGGCGAGGCGGAAGTTGACCAGGGGTGGGGGGTCGGTGACGGTCACCTCGCGTGCGTCAGGGGCCAGGGTGCCGGCGGTGGCGACCACAAGGCCGGTCAGGTCCACCGGCACGCCGGGGATCTCGTAGCTCCCGTCGGGACCGGAGATGGCCGCCGGCAGGGGGGTGCCCGCGAAGGTCACCTCGGCGCCGGCGAGCAGGGTGTAGGCCTCGTCCCGCACCACCCCGTTGACCGTGACGGTCGGCAGGGTGGACAGGGCCACGTTCACAACGGTGGTGCCACCGGCGGTGGTCACGGCCGGCGAGTCGTCCGTGGCGTAGCCGAACACCTCGGTGCGGACCGTCCAGCTGCCGGCGGAGATGGGAAGGGAGTAGCTGCCGTCGGGGGCGGTGGTGTCGCGGGTACCGGTCTCCAGGACTCGCACCTCGGCGCCCTCGATGGGCAGGCCGCTGCCGGCGTCGGTCACCGTCCCGGTGATGGTGGCCAGCCCGCCGAGCAGGACCGGGATCGCGGCGGCCAGGTTGGGCCGGGGTCCGATGAGGCGGGTCCCCTCCTGGGGGGTGCCGGTCTCCCGGAGGATCTGGGCGATGGTATTGCCGGAGAGGGGTGCCCCGAAGCTCGCCTTGTGGATTCCCTGCATGGCGGCGACGGCGCCGGTGACGATGGGAGTGGCGCTGGAGGTCCCGCCGAAGCTGGCGGTGTAGTACTCGTCGGGATCGCCGCCGTGCAGGTCGCCGTAACCGGTGGTGACGACGTCGGCGCCCCAGCCGCTCAGATCGACCCGGGTGCCGAAGTTGGTGAACCAGGCCGGCTCCAAGCTTTCCCCGTCGGTGGCGCCGACGATGATCGCGCCGGAGTCGCGCAGGTTGCGGTCGAACTTGCCCTCGTAGATGGGATCGTCGAAATCCTGCTCCCCGTTACCGGCCGCCTCGCAGCAGATGACCCCGTTGGCCGTCGCCAGGGTGATCACGTCGTAATTGGCCTGCCACCATTCCATGGCGATGAAGCCGAACTGGCCCGAGCCGGTGGCGCGGGGGCCGGGACAGTGCAGCTCGATCACGAAGATGTCGCCCGGGTCCAGAGCCGCCGCCGCCCCGTCGAAGGCGGCCGCGGTCGGCACGCCCCACACGCCGTAGCCGCCGATCTGGACCTGGTTGGCGATGCCGGTCACCCCGAACCCGTTGTCGGTGGCGCAGATCTCGCCCGTCACCGCGATGCCGTGGTCGCTGTAGCCGGTCGATCCCCCCTCGAAGAAGGGCGCCTGCATGTCCTCGTGGCTCCAGTTGAAGCCGGTCTCGATATCGATCACCTTGACGGTCTCGCCCCGGCCGCCCGGATAGAACCAGGCGACGCCGGCATCGATACCGGTCGGGGCGGGGTTGAGGTAGAGTTGTTGCGGCGTGTAGTCGGGCGTGCGCAGCCCGGCAGCGGCGGCGGCGTGGGGGCCGCGCGCGGCGTCCCCGCGCAACACCGCCGGTTCGGGGATGGGCTCGGCGTAGGCGATCTCCACGACCGGCAGATCGTTCAGGGCCTCGAGCAGGGCCTCGGCGGCCGGCCGGCTCGCCTGCCGGAGGGTCACCTGGTAGTAGTTGTTGAGGTCGGCCAACTCCATGCCCGAGCGCTGCTGGGCCCGCAGCCGAACCCCCTCCACTTCGGCCTCGGAGCGGTGGAAC
>CAZAHC010000269.1:0-4582 GCA_964484595.1 uncultured Fibrobacteraceae bacterium
CCCATCCTCTGTCTGGTGGGCCCGCCGGGGGTGGGCAAGACTTCGCTGGGGCGCAGCCTGGCCGAGGCGGTCGGGCGCAAGTTCTTCCGCTTCTCCCTTGGCGGCATGCGAGACGAGGCGGAGATCCGCGGCCACCGGCGCACCTACGTCGGAGCCATGCCGGGGCGGATCATCGCCGGTCTGAAGGAATGCGGCACCAACAACCCCCTGATCATGCTGGACGAGATCGACAAGCTGGGCCAGGACTTCCGCGGCGATCCCGCCAGCGCCCTCCTGGAGGTCCTCGATCCGGAACAGAACAACTCCTTCACCGACCACTATCTTTCCCTGGCCTTCGACCTCTCGAAGATTCTCTTCGTCACCACCGCGAATCTCCTGGACACCATCCCGCGACCCTTGCTGGACCGGATGGAGGTCATCCAGCTGCCCGGCTACACCAACCTCGAGAAACTGCAGATCGCCAAGCAGTACCTGGTGCCCCGGCAGGTGGAGGAGAACGGCCTGGGGCCCAAGCTGATCCGCTTCACTGATGCGGGCCTGAACCGGATCATCAACGAGCACACGCGGGAAGCGGGGGTCCGGGAGCTGGAGCGCAAGATCGGGTCGGTCTGCTGGAAGGTGGCGCGGGATGTCGCCAAGGGTAAGAAGAAAAAGAAGTCCATCCTGGCCAAGAACCTCGACGATTTCCTGGGCACGCCCAGTTACAGCGGGGACCGGCTGCGGCGCCGGGCCCGGGTGGGGGTGGCCACCGGCCTGGCCTGGACACCGGTCGGCGG
The DNA here is from genome assembly GCA_964484595.1 of uncultured Fibrobacteraceae bacterium. Lineage (GTDB taxonomy): Bacteria > Krumholzibacteriota > Krumholzibacteriia > LZORAL124-64-63 > LZORAL124-64-63 > CAZAHC01. Next base: position 777 of record CAZAHC010000269.1, read on the forward strand.
CAAGATCCTCTACATCGAGGGCGTCAGCATTCCCGGCGGCAGCGGGAACCTGCAGCTGACCGGCCAGCTGGGTAACGTCATGCAGGAATCGGCGACCGCTGCGTTTTCCTACCTGCGCAGCCGTCTGGGCACCAAGGCTGAATATGCGGATTTCTTCGCCAGGCGCGACATCCACATTCACGTCCCCGCTGGCGCCATTCCCAAGGACGGACCCAGCGCAGGGATCGCCATGGCCTCGGTACTGCTCTCGCTGGTTACGGGCCAAAGCATCGACCGCCGCACCGCCCTGACGGGCGAGATCACGCTGATCGGCGAGGTCCTGCCCATCGGCGGTTTGCTGGAAAAAGTGCTGTCGGCCCACCGGGTGGGTATCAAGCGGATCATCATGCCCGCCGACAACGAGGCCAACCTCGAGGAGATTCCCGAGGAGGTTGCGGACCAGATCGAGTTCGTGCCGGTTCGTAACATCGACGACGTCTGGAACGAGGTCTTTCCCGGCGTGCTGTGAGCCGGGGCGAGTAGATACCCGCCGAGGATGCCGAGGACAACTTGCCGGAGAACCGTTTGCTCACGAACCTGCTGAGTCCTTTCCTGCGGAAAGGGAGGTCCACTCCCTTCCGGCTGCCCGGAACGATCGGCGACCGGTCGCGGATCCTGGCCATCGATTCGGGGGACCTGTCCGACCTGCTTTTTCACGCCCCGCTCCTGCAGGGGATTCGCCACCAGTTCCCGGGAACCAGTCTGGACTTCCTGGTGCCGGAGGAGCATGCCTCCCTGGTTGTGCCGAGCGGCCTGGGCCGGCAGTGCCTGCTGTACTCCCCCCGGCAGCTGCGCCCCTGGAGTCCCGCCTTCGTGGCGCTTCTGCGCAGCCTGCGCCGGAACCCCTACGACGTGGCGATCCTGATGTCGCTGACGCCTCACGCCCGGCTTGAGCTGGCAGCCCTGGCCAGCGGTGCCCCCTTGCGGTACGGGCCGTCCCACCGACGGTCCTATCCCTCGATCAACTTCGAGATCCGGCCGCCGGAGGAAAGGTCCCGGTACCTGGGCCTGCGGCCCGCCTGCGCCGCCGCCTTCTTCGGTCTGGACGGTGACAGGCTGCCCCGACGCTGGCCCCTGCCGGCGGACAAGGTGCGGCAAACGAAGCAGCTGGTGCACTTCAACAAGCCGCGCAGGGAGGAACTCCTGGTTGGCATCGATCCCGGCCTGGGCAAGACCGGGCACGGCATTTCCCTGGCCAACCTCCATTTCCTGGTCAAGCAGCTCGCCAGCCAGACTCTCTGCCGGATCTTGCCGCTGAGCGATCCCGGCAACGGCGAGCGGCGGGACGATTTCGAGGCCAAGCTCACCGAACGGGTGCCGGGCCTGGCGCGCGAGGATCTGCTGGAGACGATTCTCCTGCTCACGAACTGCGACCTGTTCGTGGCCGGCAACACCGATCTGTTCCATTTCGCCGTCGCGCAGGAAGTGCCGACCATTGGCCTCTTCACTCGCAGGGACGGACCGGAATGGGAGCCGACCCCGGTGCCGCACGCCCGGGTCCTGCGGGTGACCAAGGGTGAGCGGGTCGACATCGACACCCTGATGGAAGCCTTCGAGGCGGTGACCTCGGACCGGGTCGGCTGCTGACCCAGGCGTTTCGGAATCCGGGCTACCGGGAGAGCGGTACGCGCAGATGAGTGTATGGTTACCGGCCGGATCGAACCTGCGCCGGGCGGGCGAGGAGACACCCCCAGCCGGCGGCGCCGTCATCTTCCTCGACCGGGACGGGGTGGTCGTGGTCGAGGCGCATTACCTGAGCGACCCTGAGCAGGCGGCCCTGATTCCGGGCGCGGCCGAGGCGATGTGCCGGGCGCGGCGTCACGGTTTCCGGCTGGTCGGGCTTTCCAACCAGTCCGGCATCGGCCGCGGCCGGTTCACGAACGAGGACTTCGCGGCCGTCCAGACCAGGATCGACGAGCTGCTGGCCGGGGCCGGGGCCGCCTTCGACGCCCTGTTCTACTGTCCCCACCGGCCCGGCGACAGCTGCTCCTGTCGCAAGCCCGCGCCGGGGCTGCTGGCCGAGGCGAGGGGTTATCTCGACTGGGATAACCACCTCTCCTGGCTCGTGGGCGACAAGGTTTCCGATCTCGATCTCGCCCGGGCCGCGGGCCTGGGCGCCGTCCTGGTCCAGACCGGCTACGGCCGGCAGACGGCGGCAGAACTGGCCGGGGGGGCGACGGTCCACGTCGTCCCCGATCTCGCCGCGGCGGTCGATTTCATCTGCGGAGCCGACCATTGAACGGTACTTCGAGTCGCCCCCGGGCTTGCCGGCAGGTCCGACGCATCCTGGTGATCCGGCGCCGGGGGCTGGGTGACGCCCTGGTCACCCTGCCCGCGGTGCGGCAACTGGCCGCCACCTTTCCGCTTGCCGAGGTGGACCTTGTCCTGGACCGGGCCCTGTGCCCGCTGTTCGCCGCGCTGGCCCCCGACCTGCGGGTCCTCGCCTGGCCGCCGGCCGACGACCGGCCCCGCAGCTGGCTGCGGAGACTGCGGGCCCGCCGTTACGACCTGGTCCTGGATTTCCTCGGCAGCCCGCGCACTGCGCTGTGGGCCGCCCTTTCCGGCGCCCCCTGGCGGGTGGGCTACGACCACGGACTTCGAGCCTGGGCCTATAACACGCGGATACCCCGAAACCGGACCGACCGGTTCGCCTTGACGGAATTCGCAGGAGAGAGTTTCCTCGACCCGGTGCAGGCACTGGCCGCGAACCGTCAGCCCTGGCGCCCCTTCACCGCCGCGGAGACCGGCGCCAACCTGCTAGGCGAACCTTACCGGCAGTGGGTGGAGCAGTGGCCGGAAACAGGGTCTCCCCGCGTGGGACTTTTCCTGGGCGCCTCCTGGAGCGCCAAGGCCTGGCCGGCCCGCCACATCTGCCGTCTGTACCGGCTCCTGATGGAATGGGGAGCAGGGCCGCTGCTGGTCTGCGGCCCCCAGGAAGAGGAGCTTGAGCAGGCGCTGCGCCGGGAGCTGCCCGCGGCCTGGTTCGCTCCCCCGACCGATCTGCTGGAGCTAGCGGATCTCCTGGGGAGACTGGATCTATTCGTCGGCACCGATTGCGGACCGCGGCATCTGGCCGCCTGCGTGGGGTTGCCCACTGTGACACTCTTCGGTCCCACCGATCCGCGCGGTTGGAACCCGGAGCAGCCGCGTCATGTGGCCCTGACCAGCGGTGTGGCCTGCTCCCCCTGTCACCACACGGTCTGCCCCTTGCCGGGGCACCCCTGCCTGGAAGATCTGAAGGCCGACCAGGTTTTGGGCGCGATCAAGGACCTCTGGCGAAAACTGCGGCGGCCGGCACCGCGGGAAGGAGAACAACCTTGCGCTGGGCTAAACTGGTGATCCTGGCCGGAATCATCCTCGGTACTACCCTGGTTTCTCTGGCCGCCGGCGGGGAAGAAACGTCCTCGCTACCGCCGCCAGTGCCCTTCGGCCTCGGCGAAAAGCTGGTCTTCGCCATCAACTTCGGCCTGGTGAACGCGGGCGAGGGCGTGCTCGAGGTGAAGGAGGTCATCGATTCGGAGGGGTACCTCTGTTACAAGATGGAGAGCAAGGCCACCTCCAACCGCTTCTTCTCGGCTATCTACAAGGTGCGAGACAAGGTGGTCAGTCACATCGACGTCTACTCCCTGGTCAGCCGCTTCTTCTCCAAGCGGCTGCGGGAGGGGACCTACAAGAACTTCGTGGCCTTCCGCTTCGATCAGGACGCAGGGAAAGTGCACTATGCCGACGGGAAGGAACTTGATATCATTCCGGGCTCGCACGACATC
>CAZAHC010000270.1:0-4570 GCA_964484595.1 uncultured Fibrobacteraceae bacterium
AGCCGACCGAGCCGTCGGGCGTTTCCGGCTGGGAATGCGCGGTGGAGATCGTGACCGCGACCGGACCGCTGGCGGCGAGCTGGACTCTCAACGGCTTGGCCCTGAACATCGACACCCCGCCGAGCTTCCAGGTCGGGCTCGCCGACCCGCTGCCCGGCAGCCAGGCGGTGCTACTGGCCACCTGCGAGGTGGTCGTGCCCGATCCGGGCGACGAGGTCGAGTTCTACGTCCACTGCCACGACCCGCCTTCGATCCCCAATCCGCCCGGTGGGCAGTGCGTGCCGGCCTACGCCGCCGGGGACGACCCGGCGCACCTGATTCCGCTCGGCTGGCCCGACGGCTGCGACATGCTGCCCGTCGCGGTCATCAACGACGACCAGATCGCGCCCCTGATGGGCCCCACCCTGGATCCGGCCAGCCTCGATTTCGGCGAGGTGAACGTCGGTGACTCCGCCGTCGAGACCATCCTGGTGGGCAACGATTTCGCCCATTCGCTGCGCGGGACGGCGCGGGTCGAGGGGGACCACTACCGCATCCGCCGCGGCATCGATCCCTTCGGGACCGAGGTCGAGTACGAGCTGCTCCCCGGCCACTCCTTCGTGATGGACGTCCGGTTCGCCCCCCCCGCGGGCGGCGTCTATGCAGCCGCCATCGATTTCTGGCAGTGCGACCAGGTTGTCCGCACCCTGCCGGTGACCGGGGTCGGCGGCGCGCCGGAGTGCTCGGTCAGCCCCGACACGCTCGTCTTCGGGGCCGTGCCGGTCGGCCAGCACGCCGACGCCGTGTTCACCATCCAGAATGTCGGCAACGGGATCCTCGTGGGCTACCTCTACTGGTCCAGCAACGATTTCGAGGTGCTGTTCACCCCCAGCGGCAGTAGCTTCTCCCTGGCCGCGGGGGAATCCCGGGACTTCATCGTGCGCTTCGCGCCCACGGCTTTTGGTCCCCTTTCCTTCACGATCCAGATCAACGAGCCGACCGAGGACCTTTGCCCCGACGTTTTCTGCAGCGGCGTGGGCGGCCAGGAGGGCCAGCACTGCCAGGTCGAACCGGCGGCTCTCGACTTCGGCGAGGTCACGGTCGGTTTCGCCGAGTCGCGGTCGTTCACCATCACCAACAGCGGCACGGAGACCCTCCCTGGCGAGGTTCCCGCCGGCGCCGGGGATTTCACGGTCACCGAGGGAGCCGGGCCCTTCGAGCTGGCGCCCGGAGGAAACCTGCCGGTGACGGTCCAGTTCGCCCCCGCGGTCCCGGGCGAGCAGTCCTGGCAAATCGACCTGGGAGATATCTGCACGGACGTCTCCTGCCAGGGGACGGGCCTCGAGGCGATCGAGTCCTGCGTGGTCTTTCCCGCCTCCCTCCAGTTCGGCCAGGTTTCGGTGGGTGGCGCCCGCGTTCTCAGTTTCCGGATCTTGAACGACGGCACCGCCCAGCTCGAGGGCGAGGTAACCCTCGACCGCGAGTTTTTCAGCCTCACCTCGGGCGGCGGCCCCTACAGCCTCGCCCCGGGGCACGCGCGCTGGGTCTCGGTGCTGTTCTCGCCCGGCGAGCCGGGGGAGGTCTCCTGCCTCGTCCAGACCGGCAATCAGAACTGCGCCGAGGTGCCTTGCACAGGCAGCGGCGTGGAGGGCCCCGGCCCGCCTGGCGACGAGGATGTGGTCGGCATCTACTTCGATCCGGAAGGTTATGCCAACCAGTACTGGACGACCGGCGCGCCCGAGATCGTGACCGCGTACCTGCTGCTGCTCAACGCCAGCCAGGCCGGCGGCGTGGCCGGCTGGGAGCTCTGTGCGGAAATCACCGGGGACATGTTCGTGCTGTCCTGGAACCTGAACGGTCAGGCCATAAACTGCATGACCCCTCCCTGTTTCGCGGTTGGCCTGGCGACGCCGCTGCCCTGGTCGCCCGCGATCCTGCTGATGTCGATCGACATCCTGCAGCTCTATACCGATTCGACCACCCTCTTCTACATCCAGCCCAGCGATATTCCCTCGATCCCCGGCTACCCGGCCTACGCGGCGGGGGACAACCCGGGCCTCGTGCTGCCCATGTTCCCCTCTTCCGGCGCGTCCGACCTGCCGGTGGCCTACATCAACGGCGGGCCCGCGGTCGGCCTCTGCGGGGTATCGGAGGAGGTGATCGACTTCGGGCAGGTGGCCCAGGGCGAGAGCCAGATCAGGTCGTTCTACATCTACAATCCCTCGGATGAGCCGCTGTCCGGGGACGTCCAGGCGAGCTGCGAGTTCTTCGACCTCGCCTACGGCGGTGGTCCCTTCACGCTGCCGCCGGGTGGGCACCGGCAGGTTGGCGTCCAGTACCAGCCCGGTGCGCCCGGCGTGCACACCTGCCAGGTCACGACCGGCAATCCCGACTGCCCGGAGGTGACCTGTCTCGGGGAGTGCGTGCCGGTGGCCGGGGAAGAGGACGTGGTGGGGATCTACTTCGACCTGGAGGGCCAGATCTGCTGGCACTGGACCGGCTCCGAGCTGGAGCTGGTGACCGCCTACCTGCTCCTGCTGAATCCCAGCCAGCCTGGAGGGGTGAGCGGCTGGGAATGCCAGATCGAGATCGACGGCGAGGTCATCCCGGTGGCCTGGAACATCTGCGGGTCGGCGATCAACGCCGCCAGCCCGCCCGAGTTCGCGGTCGGTCTGTCCGTTCCCTTGCCCTGGGCGGAGGCGGTCCAGCTGATTTCCTTCGATTTCTTCCAGCTTGACTGGCAGGAGACCCTGCTCTACATCCATCCCCTGTCGACGCCGACCATCCCCGGCTACCCCGCCTACATTTGCCCCGACTACATGTGCGAGCCGGTGCCCATGCTCATCAGCTCCGGCTCGGAGTTCCTGCCGGTGGCCTGGGTCAATCCCGATCCGCTGCACATGCAGGCGCCGCCCCCGCGGACGACCTGCACCGTCGGCGGGGTGGAGCTGAGCTGGAGCTACGATCCGGCGGTTGCCGACGGCTGTTTTCTCTACCGGCGGCTGGAGGGGGAAGCCGCAGAACGCCTGACCGAAACACCTCTTTCGGGCCCGGGCGGGCGAATCGAGTACACCGATCACCTGTTCGGCCTCGCCGACGGAGCGGTGCTGCACTACTGCTATTCACTGGTGCGCCAGGGGCGGGAGATCGGGCGTAGCCAGGAAGTGCCGGTGACCCTGAGCGGGGTGACGCCGGCGGCCACGGCGCTGCGGCCGAACTACCCGAACCCGTTCAATCCCGTGACCCACCTCGAGTTCGAGCTCGCCCGCGCGGGGCGGGTGGAGCTGGTGATCTTCGATCTGGCCGGCCGCCGGATCCGGACGCTCGCCGACCTTGACCTGCCGGCCGGCGTTCACGAACGTCAATGGGACGGCCGCGACGAGAACGGCCGCCCGGTGCCGAGCGGAGTCTACTACTGCCGCCTCCGGACCGCCCAGACTACGTCCCTGCAGAAGATGATGCTGCTGAAGTAATCCGACTGGAGCAGACATGAAATCCCTGCGCACCCTCTGGCTGATTCCGGTCTGTTGTCTGGTCCTCGTGGGCCTTCCCCTTCTGGCCTTGCCGGCGCTGGGCGCCGGCGAGCCCCAGCCGGCGGCCAAGCTTGCCGAGCTGGCGCAGGTCCGCGCCGACATCGAGCGCCTCGGGCTGCGCTGGCAGGCGGATGTCAACCCCGTGGCCCTGCTCGATCGCGAGCAGTGGCTCGCCATGTGCGGTACTCCCGCGCCGGTGGGCCCGATTAGGGGCCCCAGCTTTCACCGCGCCGGCCGGGACCTTCCGGTCAGCCTCGACTGGCGCGACAACGGCGGCAACTGGGTCACCGGCGTGCGGAACCAGGGCAGTTGCGGCTCCTGCTGGATCTTCGGCGCCGTGGCCGCCTTCGAGTCGTACTGGATGATCGCGTCCGGGATCCCGGGCCAGACGACCCTCGACTTCGCCGAGCAGCACGTCCTGTCCTGCTGCTCGAACCCCAACGGGTGCAGTGGCGGCCTGATCAGCACCGCCCTGAACTTCATGCAGTACGACGGCATCTGCGACGAGGCCTGCTTCCCCTACCAGGCCAACGACGGCATCCCCTGCAGCGCGGCCTGTGGCGACGTTGGGGATCGGCTCGAGTGGCTGGGCGACTGGGTGATGGTGACCAGCCTGAACATCGACGTCGAGGCGATCAACACCGCCCTGCAGGACAGCCCCCTGGCGACCAGCTTCGCCGTGTACGAGAACTTCGCCTGGTACAGCTCGGGCGTGTACAGCGCCCACGGCTCCGAGCCGACCGGCGAGGGCCACGCGGTCTGCATCGTCGGTTACGACGACGACCTGCAGGCCTGGCTGGTGAAGAACTCGTGGGGGCCGGGCTGGGGGCTTCTGGGCGGCTACTTCTGGATCGCCTACGACAGCGGCTGCGGCTTCGGGGCCGACACCTACCAGTGCCGCGAGGCCAACGTGCTGCCGCAGCTCAGCGACCCCACCCTGGATCCGACCGAGGGGATGGAAGGGGATTCCTTCACCTGGACCTTGGACTACACCGAACCGAAGAACGACGCGCCCACCACCTCGCCGGTCCACCTGCAGACACCGCTGGACGGGAGCT
>CAZAHC010000271.1:0-4483 GCA_964484595.1 uncultured Fibrobacteraceae bacterium
CCGGCGGATGGACGTCGGGCCCGCTGCCGGGTTCACTGGCCGGGCCGGTCGATCCCGCCCCGCCCGAGGCCCCGGCCGAGCATCCGATCGTCGCGGGCCTGTACCCGCGTCACCACAAGCGCACGCCCGACCAGGTCCTCGACGATGGCGACCTCCTCACTCCCTCCCGCATCATAGGGGGCGCCCTCGCTGCCCAGCAGGACGGGCGCTGCCGGGTCGCCCAGGTCGAGGACCTGGATCCCATGGCCGGTCGCCAGCACGGCGAGTCCGCCGGCAATCTCCATGTCGCCCCAGGCGGGGGCCTCGACCTCGCCCACGTACACCGGCGCGATGGGGTCGGTGAGGTCGTAGACGAACAGCCCGTCGCCGCCCACGTAGGCGTAACCACCACCCACGGCCACGCCGAGGGCGTACTCGGGCGTGGCCACCGAGCCGGCGATGAACGGCGCCCCGGGATCGGAGAAGTCGACGATCTGCAGGCCTTCCTCGCGGCAGGCGACGTAGGCCAGGGTGCCGGCCACGGCCAGGTCCCAGGCCGACGTGGGCAGCATGATGAACTCGCCCATCAGGGGTGCCGCGGGATCGGTGAGATCGAAGAACCGGAGCCAGGACCAGTTCTTCACGACCAGCAGGTCCCCGGCCACCTCCAGGGCGCCGATGCCCCCGCCGGGCTCCTGCTGGTCCACCAGGACGGGAGCGGCGGGGTTGGACACGTCCAGGGTGTACAGGTAGGGACCGGCCCCGGCGTAGGCAAAATCACCGGCCACGGTCAGGCAGGTGGGAATCTGCGGGGTGCTCCCCACGCCGAAATGAGACGGAGTCGTTGGATAAGTCACGTCGAAGACGTGGATCCCGGCCGGGCGCATCCAGTGACTCGAGAAGTGGCCGACGGCCACGTGGCCGGGCAGGTAGCCGACGGTGCCGGCATAGTGGCCAAGCGGCGGAATCTCGCCCAGGAGCTGCGGCGCGGCGGGATCGGCGGCGTCGATGACCTTCAGCCCGACGGCATGGTCGGCGAGGAAGAGCAGCCCGTCGCCGGTGCAGACGTCGAAGGCGTAGTAGGTCGGCAGGCTGCCGACGACGAAGGGCGCGCTTACATTGCTCACATCGATGATCTGCAGGCCGCCGTCGCAGTCGGCCACGTGAACGAGTGTCCCCTCCAGGGCGAGGTTGTGGGCGTAACCAGGGGTGTCGGCCCCGCCGGCGAGAAAGGGGGCCGTCGGCGTGCTGATATCGATGATCTGCAGACCCCCGTACCCGGCGGCCAGGAAGATGTGGTTGCCGGCGCAGACCTGGTCGCTGGCGCCGGCCACCGGCAGGGAGGTGACCACGAAGGGGGCGTCCGGATCAGTGATGTCCACCACGAACAGGGTTCCGGTCCCGGAAACCCCCACGAAGGCAAAGTTCCCCTGACCGGAAACGGAGGTGCACTGACCGCCGAACAGCAGCTCGCCTCTCAGGCCGGGAGCCAGGGGATTGGCAACGTCGACGATCTGGAAGAGGCCCACTTCCTCGTAGTTTATCCCGGCCAGCAGGGCCAGGCTGCCGCAGAGGGCAACCCGGCGCGGGTCGATACCAGAGTCCAGCTCGGCCACGATCTGCGGTGAATCCGGGGAGCTGAAGTCGATGACCTCCAGGCCGGTGCAGTACGAGGCCCCGAAGCCGAGATCCCCCTTGATCTGCAGGTCGTGCCACCCGTGTGGATCCCCGCAATAGCCACCTCCGTACACGGTCCCTTCCCAGCGCAGGAAATCCTGGTAATCGAGGCAACCGCGGGCCAGGGCATCACCGGGAACGGCGGCGGCAAGTGCGACGGCCAGCAGCGGCAACAGCCAGGAAAAGAGCCGTGAGATCATGGTGACTCCTCCGGGTATGAGCCTCGCTTCGACCCAATAATTATAAGGGATTGCCCACTGTCGATGCGACCGATACACTGCCGGAAACCAAATTCCCTTGGGGGGGCAATGCTGGTTGTTTTCTGCCTTTTCCTGGGGCTGCTCCTCGGCGGAACCGCCGTCGGGGCCGAGGCCACCCGACCCGACTGGGTGGTCAAGCGCCCGCTGCCGGAAGATTACTACGTCGGGATCGGGTCGGTGACCACCGACGGCGCGGCCGGGGACTCCCGGCAGGCCGCGAAGAACGAGGCCCTGTCCGACCTCGCCAGCGAGATCTCGGTGACCATCTCCGCCGAGTCCTTCCTCCAGAAGATGGAGGTCGACGAGGAGTTCACCCAGGAGTACCGGTCCCTGGTCCGGACCGCCACGCTCCAGAAGCTCGAGGGCTACGAGATCGTCGACACCTGGCAGGGGGACGGCGAGTTCTGGGTCTACTGCCGGCTTTCCCGGCAGGAGTACGAGGCGCAGCGGCTGGCCGCCCGCCGGAAGGCCGAGGCCCTGGCTCTCGACCACTTCACCCGCGCGGCGGCCGCTGCTAGCGAGGGCTCGTACGGAGCGGCCCTGAAGCTCTACCTCCAGGCGCTCGGCGCCCTCGAGGACCACCTCGGCGAGACCTCCCGGGTCAAGTTCCAGGGCCGGGAGGTATTTCTCTCCAACGAGATCTTCGCCTCCCTGAACCAGGTGCTCGACGCGGTCGAGCTCGAGCCGCGGCCGGCCTCGCTCGCCGTCCAGCATGGTCGACCCTTGAAGCAGGGCTTTGCCGTGAGGGCGATCTGTCGCGCGGCGGAAGGGCAGTCGAGACCCGTTACCGACCTGCCCTTGCGCTTCTCCTTCCTGAAGGGCGAGGGACAGTTGCTCGAGGAGGCCGTCACCGGGCGTGACGGCGAGGCGTCCGGGACGCTCAGCCGGATCGAGTCGCGGGAATCGCTGCAGATCCTGGCTGCGGAGGTCGACCTGGCCCGGCTGGCCGGGCGCGAGACCTCCAGCCCCCTGCTGAAAACCTTGCTCCGCTCGCTGCAGGCCCCGGCGACCCGGATCCTGCTGAACGTCACCGGAGCCCTGGTCTACATGGAGGTGGACGAGAGCAGCCAGGGCCAGGCCCTGGACGTGCCCATCGTCGAGCCCACGATCAAGAAGGCACTGGTGGCGCAGGGTTTCGCCTTCGTCGCCTCGCCCGCCGAGGCCGACTACCTCGTCAAGATCCGGGCCGAAGCCCGCGCCGGCACCCAGATCACCGGCTCGATGGTCTCCTGCTTCGCCGACCTGAGCCTCAGCCTGACCGACCTCGCCGCCGGCCAGGAGCTGTTCCAGGGAGCCTTGACCGCCAAGAAGGGAATCGACCTCACGTACGAGAAAGCCGGTGCCAAGGCGCTGCAGAAGGCCGCCGAGGACGCCGTCGGATCACTTGTCCAGCAGATGCGGGACGCCCTCGGCAACTGAGCGCGCCGAGACGCCCCGCTCGCCAATCCTATGGGGGAAAAACATGGGAACCAGTCGGCAAAATATGATCGCGATCCTGACCCTCCTGCTCGCCGTGGCCTGGTTGGGAGAGAGCGCTGTCTCCCTCGCCCAGGAGGAGCGCCCGGCCCCGAAGAAGCGCATCGCCGTCTTCTCCTTCGAGGACAAGACCGACCGGTCCTTCAGCTGGGCCGGTCACTGGAAGGACGCCGGCGACGGCATGGCCGACATGCTGATCACGGCCCTCGTCAAGTCGGGCCGCTACATCGTGGTCGAGCGCACTGAGCTGGACCGGGTCATGAAGGAGCAGGAGCTGGGGCTGAGCGGCGCGGTCACCAGCGAGACCGCCGCCCGGGTGGGCGAACTGCTGGGCGCCCAGATGGCGGTCCTCGGCACCGTCAGCGAGTTCGGCTACTCACAGAGCGAGAAGGGCGGGATCACCAAGCGCTTCGGCATCGGCGTCAAGAGCCAGAAGGCCACCGTCGCGGTGGACGTGCGCATGGTCGACGCCTCCACCGGCGAGATCCTCACCGCCGAGAACGTCAGACAGGAGAAGAGCAAGAAGGGACTGAAGCTCAGCACCAAGGATTTCTCCTTCGGCAGCAAGAACGACTTCGACCAGTCGCTCGTCGGCAAGGCGACCCGGGAGGCCATCGAGAAGGTCGTGGATCTCCTGGACAGCCAGGCGCACCTGCTGCGCTGGCAGGCCAAGGTCATCACCTTCAGGGACGGGTTCGTCTTCATCAACGCCGGCGCCGCCGGGGGCGTCCAGGTGGGCGATCGGTTCGCGGTATTCCGGCCGGGCGAGGAGCTGGTCGATCCGGACACCGGCATCTCCCTCGGCTCCGTGGAATCGCGGGCGGGGGAAATCGAGGTCGCCGACAACATGGTTGGCGACGGCAAGGCCTCGAAGTGCCGGCCGGTCGAGGGTGAAGATTTCCAGCGCGGAGACATCGTTCGCGAGAAGTAGCGCGGCCCCGGTTTCTGCCGGCGAGCAGAGGAAAACCGCTCCCGCGATCACAATGCCCATTCCCATCGGGGCCGAGTCATTGTACAATTATGATGTCAAGTGATGGACCTTAGCAGAGTGGGAAGGAGGCCTCAACGCCGCCTGAAAACAGCTCCGCCTG
>CAZAHC010000272.1:0-4440 GCA_964484595.1 uncultured Fibrobacteraceae bacterium
GATGTGTCACATGATTTATCGTCAGGAGCGGCAACAGAATAAGTGGGCGCTACACACCGACAATAAGGCGAATATAATTGCAAATGATACTATCATGCATTTCTTAGGGGAGTTCATTTCATCTCCAGTCATGACGGAATAGGGAGTTCAACCGCATGGTCCACCCTCTTCGCGACCTTGCACATGCGATTTTACCGGCCCCGATCGCTCGAGGTCAATTGAAAATCAGCCGCATAGTCCCATCTCCTCGCTTCCAGTCGCCCGCGATTTATCCGCCTCCGATCGCCCGAAAACAATTCGCCGAGGGCTGTTTGCGTAGACTGGTTCTTGTTTCCCGCCGGCCGAAGTAGAACCTCAGAAAAACCCCGCCTCCCTCCGGAAGCGGGGTTCCTCTCAACGCTGTGGTCTAACCCAGCCTACCAGGGACGACCTCCACCGCCGCCACCACCACGAGGCTTACGATCCTGAGCCTCGTTCACACGAAGAGCCCGACCGTCGAACTCATGCCCATCCAGAGCCGAGATCGCGGCAGTCGCCTCGTTGTCGTCCATCTCAACGAAACCGAAGCCGCGAGGACGACCGGTCTCACGATCGTTGATCAACGCCACCGAGTGAACCGTGCCATGCTGGCTGAACAGCTGATTCACGTCGTCCTCGGTCGAATTGAAAGACAGGTTACCCACATAGATCTTCTTCACGTCTCCACATCTCCAACTGCCGGTTGCACCGGCCAAGACAAGCACCCAGGACCGCCGGCCTAATCCGACAGACCCCTCGTGCTCCAAACCAGTCCGACCGCGTGTCGGACCAAATCCCCCGACCGTCGGGGGAATCTCAAAGTTCAGCATCGGGCTGAACGATTTACCATTGCACGGTTCATGCCGGAATCCGGGGGGCCGCCTGCGGCCTCGCCCCGGTCCGACATCAGGTGCGAGCCGGCTTTCGGCCGGTTCGCCCTGTAAGCACAAATCCTGAGACTATGAGAGAGAATATCCAGTCGGTATGGCCGATCAGGGGGTCCCTCTGGCTCTCAGAATACAACGATCACCAATCTTCGTCCAATCCTGACTCTGCCGTCCCTGGCGCCACAGGCGCTTGTGTGGCGTCCTGGGCGGCTTCGGGAGGGCTTCCTGCCGGGCGACTGAACCAACCGAATCCCCGGCGGGATTCCTAAGAGAGTCTGACTGGCTCCCCCGGTTGGACTCGAACCAACAACCCTTCGGTTAACAGCCGAATGCTCTGCCAATTGAGCTACGGAGGAGCCTGAGGATTTTCGAATTTGCCCACCCAGGCCCGGTAACCCCAGCTATCGACCGGGGATAAACCGGCTTGAGCAGGCGCAGAATATAGGGGGAAAGGCCAGTTTCGTCAAGCTGGCCGGCCCCCGCGGGCCGATCCCCACCGCCCGCCCCGCCCGCAGCCACCAACCCCCTCAGGCCGGAATCCTGATCCCCAGCCGCTCCATCTTCTTGTACAGGGTGTTCCGCGAGATCTCGAGCAGCCGGGCCGCCTCGGTGCGATTCCCACCCGCCGTGGTCAGCGCCTGGACGATACGCTCCCGCTCGGCTCGCTCCAGGTGGGCGGCCAGACTCAGATCCCGCCCCGTCCCGGTCGCTGGGCTAGCCACACTTCCCCCGGCCGGCCGACCCACCCACCGGGCCATTTCCGGCGGCAGCATCCTGGCCGTGGCCCGGCCGGCATGCTGGGCCATCACCGCCAGCCGGCGGGTCATCCCCTCCAGCTCGCGCACGTTCCCGGGCCAGGGATAGCGGCGCAGGGCCTCGCGAACCTCCTCGTCGAACAGGTCGGCCGGCGTGGCCCCGGTTTCCACTGCCTGCCGGACGAACAGATCGACCAGTGAGTCGATGTCCTCGCCGCGCTCCCTCAGGGGCGGCAGCCACAGCTCCAGGATCCGCAGCCGGTAGAACAGGTCCTTGCGAAAGCGCCCTTCCGCGATCTGCCGGGCCAGATCCGCGTTGGTGGCGGCCACCACCCGCAGGTCCACCCTCCGTTCGGTCGGATCCCCCAGGCGCCGGTAGGTGCCCTCCTGCAACAGCCGCAGCAGCTTGGCCTGCACCGGCAGCGGCATCTCGCCGATCTCGTCCAGCAGCAGGGTCCCGCCGTCGGCCTTCTCGCACAGGCCGGGCCGACCGCCGTCGGCGCCGCTGAACGCGCCGCGGGTGTGGCCGAAGAACTCCCGCTCGAACAGCGATTCCGGCACCGCGGCGCAGTTGACCGCCACCCAGGGGCCGTCGGCCCGGCCGCTCCTCAGGTGGACCAGGCGGCTGACCAGCTCCTTGCCCGATCCGGTCTCGCCGCTGACCAGCACCGGATCGCTGCTGTCGGCCGCCATCTGGATCGACTCGAGCAGCCGGCGCATCACCGGGGCCCGGGCCACGAA
This sequence comes from uncultured Fibrobacteraceae bacterium, assembly GCA_964484595.1. Taxonomy (GTDB): domain Bacteria; phylum Krumholzibacteriota; class Krumholzibacteriia; order LZORAL124-64-63; family LZORAL124-64-63; genus CAZAHC01. The sequence continues at coordinate 2,402 of CAZAHC010000272.1, forward strand.
CTCGCCCGAGGTCGCCGCCCGGGCGCCCCCCTTCTCCTTGCCACCGCCAAGGACCCGGACCAGCCCTTTCTCCCGCCAGGGAGGTTCGGCGTCGGCTCGCAGCCGGTCCATCAGCTCGGCGCAGGCGCGACGGCCGTCCTCCCGGTCCAGGCCGTTGAAGGCGTGCCAGGCCTCGACCACGTAGCTCCAGGCGGCCTCCAGGTGGCCGCGCAGGCAATCGGCGCCGCTGCAGTCCGGTAGCTCGGGCGCCTCGGCCACCGCACCGGCCGCCACGGTTTCACACATCCCCAGCAACGAGCCGCCCCGTGCCCCCTCCCTGGTCCGCCACCAGGCGAACTGGACCCGGGCCGTCTCCAGCAGTGCCCGGGCCAGCTCCAGCTCGGCGCCCATATCTCGCAGGATCGCCACCGCCCGGCGCCCGGCGACATAGGCCCGGCCGAACCGACCGAGCTGCCGGTAGGCCGCCGCCAGGAACCGCTGCGCGATTCCCTCCTCGAACCTCTCGGCGGTGGCGGCTGCGGATTTGACCGCCCGGCGCAGCTCCGTGACCGCTCCGGTGGGATCGTCCTCCGCCAGGATCGCCTGCCCCCGCCGGCGATGCAGCCCCGCGGCGAGATCGGCGCCCGCGGCCGCGTGGCCGGCGACCCTCAGTCCCTGCTCGAAGTAACGGCGAGCCTTGCGCACCCGCCCGCCGGCGAGCGCGCAGTCGCCCAGCACTTCCAGGGCCAGGCTCTCGATCCGGTGGTTTCGCAGGCGCCTCGCCTCGGTCAGCACCGGCTCGGTCTCTTCTTTCGCCTCGCGGCTCCGGTCCAGCTCCAGCAGGGCCTTGGCGCGCGCCAGCGCGAGGTTCAGCCGTCGGCCTGCCTTGCCGTGGACCAGATGGATCTCGCGCGCCTCGTCCAGCATGGTCAGCGCCACCTGGGGCCGGCCGCTCTTGGTGCGGGCCACCGCCAGGTTCAGCAGGCACTGGGCCCGGCGCGCCTGCTCGCCCAGGCGACGGCTCAGGCGCAGGGCCTCCTCGATCCGCTCCGCCCCGACCGACACCCGGTAGACCATCTTCTCGATCATGCCCAGGGCATTCAGGACCTCGGCCTGGAGCATCTCGTCGCCCGCGGCCCGGGCCAGGGCCACCGCCTCGTGCAGGCACTGCCGGGCCTGCCTGGGGTGTCCCAGCTCCATCGCGCACAATCCTCGGATGTGCAGGAACCCGGCGCGCAGGCTCGGGGTCAGGTCGGCGGCGGGACGGTTCAGCCGGCGGCCCGCCAGCTCGTAAGCCGGCCGGATCTGCTGCCGCCGGCTCATGATCCAGCCCTGCAGCAGCCGGACGAAGCTGTCGTCCGGCGGCAGGATCCCCCGCTCGACGGCCCGGTCGCAGAAGTCGAGACACTCCTCGTATCGATCCATCATGTACAGGGCGTCGGCCAGCAGCCGGGCGGCATCGCGCACCGTGGGTTTTTCATCACCCGGCCCGGCCTCGGTCGACTCGACCGCCTCGGCGTCCAGCAGGGCCCGGGCCAGACGCTCCGCCTCCTGCCAGCGCTCCTTCTGCAGCGCCAGCCTGGCCCGGGTGAAGACCTCCGCGGCGACCGGCCGCTCCCACGCGTGTTCGACCGCCGCCTCCTGAAACAGATGTCTAGACATGGTGCACTCTCCCCGATGCCAGAAAACCGGCCGGACGAGGACCCACGAGGTTGGAAAAAAGGCGAGGAAGAAGCAGCGCCCGGGCGAACGCTGCGAGCGGATTATGCCACAGGCTCCATCCCCTTGTCAATCCGGCCGAGGGGTGGCCTCATAGCTGTTAGGCTGGATTCCAATTCCCCGGAGCCTTGTAAACGGAGACTTCCCGTTCCAGGCGACCAGAAAGCTTGTCCTTCTCAACTTCCATATCGTATCGGGTCTGCAGGGTGACCCAAAACAGTTCTGTGGTTTCGAAGAAACGGGCCAGGCGCAGAGCCGTGTCTGCGCGGATTGAGCGCTTCCCGTGAACGATTTCGTTGATACGACGAGCCGGCACACTGATCTCTTTGGCGAGCCGATAC
>CAZAHC010000273.1:0-4390 GCA_964484595.1 uncultured Fibrobacteraceae bacterium
CACGCCATCCAGCAGGGTGGCCAGGGTGTTCTCGTAGCTGCGCAGGGTGCTGAAGAAGGCGTCGGCGGCTTGCTGGCGGACGGCCTCGTCGGTGCTGGCCCGGTAACGGGTGAAGCCGCTGACGGTCAGCGGCACCATCTCGCCGTCCTCGTTCTTGATCTCCGGGAAATCGAGGTCGACGTTCAGCAGGGACTGGTGGGCATTGCTGGGAACTCCCCGGACGTTGCCGGACAGGGCGAGGATCTGCTCTTCAGGTTCGCTGAGCGTGAAGTCCTTCCCTCGCAGCAGTTCCTCGTAGGCGAAGCGGTAGATGGCCAGGTCCTCGTGCGCGTCCATGTATCCGTAGATGATGGCCGGGTCGACCGCCAGCACCTCCGGCTCGGCAAAGGCCAGGGCCGCGCCGACCCGGGGGAAGAGGGCGCGAATGCGGCCGAGGCGGGCGTTGGCCTCATCGTCGGACTGATCGACGTCGAAATTGAGGTTGGCGAAGCTGTACAGCATCCGGAGCCGATAGCCGAGGTCCTGCTGCAGCTGCAGGAACTCGTAGAGGGTCTCCGCCGATTCACCGAGCCGGCCCTCGTAGGCCGAGATTCCCGGCAATTCCGCCTCGACGGCGGCGAGCGCCTCCTCCCAGGCGGCGACGCTGTCGAATATGTGGGCGGTCTGCCACTGGAATTCGGGCGGGATCTCGATGCGAGGAGCGTTGGGGTCGGGCTCGAAACCCGCGGGTGCCGGCGGGGCGGTGAGCAGGAAGCAGACCGCAGAGAGGGCCAGCGCTGTCAGGGAACGGCGACCTAGTCTGAACATCGGGGAACCTCCTGGGAAACTTGGTGACATTGACCAGCCCGGGCGCCGGCGGGCGCCCGGGCTGTCGGGGGTGTTTAACCGGATTGGGCAGGCCATCGGCGGCGCGGAAACGCGCAGCGATTCGCCGATCCGGGACATGGCCGATCAGGGAACCACTCGGCCGAACTTGTCGAGAACGGGGCCGCCGGGGGCGGCCTTGGCCAGGCCGACATCGACCTCGGCCCATTCGTTGCCGTCGAAGTGGACAACGTGACTGTTGATGCCGACGGCCCAGATGTCATTGGGCGCCGTCCCCCAGATGGAATACAGCATGTAGGGACCCTCGTAGAGGGGTTCCTCGGAGACCTCGCCGGCGGGGTTGCGCTGGTAGATGTCGCCTTCCCGGGTGGTGAAGTACAGCGTGTCCCCGACGTCGCTCCAGAGGGCCGTGATCGGATCCCCCGCTTCGCCACCGGAGGCCAGGCCCTGGACCTCTGCCCAGTTGCGCCAGATCACGCCGCCGATGTCCTCCTCCTGGAGCTGGAAGAGAAGACCGCCGTCGGTGCCAACGAAATTGCCAGGGGTGTCGGCCGGATCGCTCACGCCGGAGAGGACAACCTGCTGGCCGGCGGTGACCACTCGCCGGAGCCAGTCCACCTCGGGATCCTTCATGAAGATGACCCCTTCTTCGCCGGCGATCCCGAACTCGGTGACCGTGCTGAAGGAACCGTAATCCTCGCGATTAGAGGTACCGTCCTCCTCGGGGATTTCCCAGCCCTGGTCGGTGCGTACCCGCCGGGCCACGACGGTGCCGGTATTGGTGAAGCCGCCGCCGGTGAATTTCAAGATGGTGCCGTTAGCGCCGGCGGCGAAAACCTCTCCGTCAAAGGAGCCGACCGCGAACAGACGCTCCTCGGTCTCGCTACCCAGCGTGGTCCAGCCGCCACCGGTGTTGCGCAGCACGGTCCCCTCGTGGCCACAGATGAAGACCTCGCCGGCGTTCGGGCCCCAGACGGAGATGAGGGGGGCCTGGGTGGGGGAGGTCTGCTGTTCCCAGTTCTGGCCGTCGAAGTGCATTATTAATCCGGGCTGGCCGACGATGTAGACGTCGTTGGCGGCCGATCCCCAGATGCCGAAGAACCAGTTTTGCACCTCGGTTTCCGGAGGATCGGGGAAGGTGGGATTGGCTGCCTTCTTCTTCCCGCAGCCGGCAGCCAGCATCAGGATTCCCAGCAAGCAGACGAGTACGGCCAGGGCCAAACCTGCCCTAAACCCGGGGTGAAAACGGCGGGTCATGGTCGGTTCTCCCTTTATCTTTGCCATCTGATCCTCACGTTGAGTTGGTGGGGCCCAGCAAACAGAAACCGCTCCGCCCCCCGAACGAGGGGATGAAGAGGGAGCGTAACACGAAGACCTGCCTAGAATGTAATTGCTGGGCCGGTGAAAGTCCACACCCAACCCCTTTTCCCGGGGGCGAGGCGAGGACGGCAGTTTGCGCCCAGGCGGAACTTGCCGGCCGGCCCGGTCGTGACCACATTTGCTGTGAGCAAACCGCCACCCTGTCCAGAGGTGATCGTTTGATGGTAGATCCCGCTAACCGAGCCCCCGGACCCGGCCGCGACCTCTTCGCGGCGATCGACGACCTCCGCCGCCAGCTGAAGGCTGTCATCCTGGCTCATTACTACCAGGAACCCGACATCCAGGACGTGGCCGATTTCGTGGGGGACAGCCTGGCCCTGAGTCAGCAGGCGGCCAGGACCGACGCCGAGGTGATCGTGTTCGCCGGCGTCCATTTCATGGCCGAGACGGCCAAGATCCTCAATCCCGACAAGCAGGTCCTGCTGCCCGACCTGGAGGCGGGCTGCAGCCTGGCCGACGGCTGCTCCGCCGAGGCCTTCGCCGAGTTCCTCGCGCAGTACCCGGACCACAAGGTTGTCAGTTACATCAACTGCACCGCGGCCACCAAGGCGCTGAGTGACGTGATCTGCACCTCGAGCAACGCCGAGAAGATCGTCGCCTCGTTTCCGTCGGACAAGCCGCTCGTTTTCGCGCCAGACCAGTACCTGGGCGCTTACGTGGCCAAGGAGCTGGGCCGGGAGCTGGTCCTCTGGCCGGGCTCCTGCGAGGTTCACGAGGCGTTCAGCGAGCAGAGGCTGGTGGAGCTGAAGGCCAGCCATCCCGCCGCGGTCGTGGCCGCCCACCCGGAGTGCCCAGCCGGCATCCTGCAGCACGCCGATCACGTCGGTTCGACCTCGGCGATCCTCAAGTTCGCCCGCGAGACAGTCGCGCAGCAGGTGATCGTGGTCACCGAGCCGGGCATCCTGCACCAGATGCAGAAGGAAAATCCCGGCAAGGAGCTGATCCCCGCGCCGGGGATGGACTACAGCTGCAGCTGCAACGAGTGCCCTTACATGAAGAAGAACACCCTGGAGAAGCTGTACCGCTGCCTGCGGGACCGGACCCCGGAGATCGTCGTTCCGGAGGACCTGGCCCGGCGTGCCCTGCGGCCGATCGAGCGCATGCTCGAGCTCAGCCGGTGAGCCGGTTTCCCCACTTCCCTCCCAAAAAAAACGGCGCCCGGGTGGACCCGGGCGCCGCGCGTCTTGGCAAACGGTCGGGCTCAGTCGCCCTCCCAGCGCGTGGATTGCTTGAGGGAGAGGGAGATGCGCCGGCGATCCAGATCGACATCCAGGATGCGGACGGGAACTTCCTGGTCTTCCATGAGGATTTCCCGGGGGTGGATGATCCGGCGATTGGCCATCTCCGAGATATGGATCAAGCCCTCGATGCCGGGCAACAGCTCGACGAAGGCCCCGAAGTCAGTCAGGCGGGTGACCTTTCCGTCCACCTCGGAGCCCACCTGCAGGTCGCCGGCAGCAGCGGGCCAGGGGTCCTCGGCGAGGGCCTTCATGGACAGGCTGATCCGCTCCTGGCGGCCCTGGCCCAGGTTCTGGATCTCGAGCACCTTGACCTTGACCTGATCTCCTTCCTTGAGGACGTCGGCGGCGTCCTGGATTCGCCGGTAGGAAATCTGGGAGATGTGGACCAGGCCCTCGACGCCTCCGATGTCGACGAAGGCGCCGAAGGGGGCCAGCCGCGTCACCGTGCCTTCGAGCACATCGCCGAGGGTGAGCGAATCGCGGGTCTGGGCGGCAATCTCCTCCCGCTCCTCCTGCAGGATGGCGCGGCGGGAGATGACTATGTTCCGCCCCCCGTCGGCCAGCTCGAGGATCCGGAACTTCAGCTCCCGGCCCACGAAGCTCTCGGCGTCGTGGATGCGGCGCACGTCGATCTGGGAATAAGGGCAGAAGGCCCGGAAACCGCCGAGGTCGACCGTGAATCCTCCCTTGTTTGTCTGGCGGACAGTTCCGGTCAGGGGGGTCCGGTCGGCGAAAGCCTTCTCGAGCGAGGCCAGGCCGGCGTGGCGCAGATCGAGGCCGAGGGTCAGGCCCAGTCCTTCCCCGTCCTGCTGCACGTGGGCGGTGATCTGGTCGCCCTCCTTGACGGTCAGGTTGCCGTCCTCGTCCAGCAACTCCTTGGTGGCGATGGGTAGCTCGCTGCGGGCGCCGCAGTCGACGAAGCATTCCGCCTCACCGATTTGAAC
>CAZAHC010000274.1:0-4361 GCA_964484595.1 uncultured Fibrobacteraceae bacterium
GGGGACCTGCTGGTTGGCGATGCGGTGAATCTGGTCCCCCCGCGGCAGAGGCGGGGGCTCGACGCCTTCCCGGTCGAGCACCTCCAGGACCACCAGCTCGGGACGTCCCAGCAGCCAGACCGTGCCGTCGTGGGGGCGTTCCTTGTTCACATCGATGCCGGCGAAGATGGAGAAGGCGACCGCGAGCACGCCGATCGCGAGGTGCGCCCCGCGGGAAAAGACGAGCCGGAAAGCTGCGATCAAGGGATTGCGGTCCGACCGAGCAGGGGTCATCGTGCACCGCGCTTCCGCAGAAGGCCCCGATTGTTCGGCAACTACGAGCTGGGGGAATCCGGGCTAAACAACGCAGCAGTACCCAATATGTTCCGGCTCCCGGCCACGCATTATACTCCGGAAAGGTACGAAGGCCCAACCTGCATTGCGTGTCGTCAGGGACCCGGGCGCCGCCGGCCGGGATACGGACTTGCTGGGTAGCCGCGCCCGGGAGTATCCTCTCGCGGCGAGAGATCGGCCCGTGATCACCCTACCGGGAAGGAACTACCACCGATGAAGCCAACCCTACCGGAACAGGAAAGGACGATGCTTGACTGGGGCCGCGAGGCCGCGGAGGTCGCCCTGGAGTTTTTTCAACGCACAGGCCCGTTGCAGTTCAAGTATGCCCGGGAAGCGGTCACCGAGGCCGACCGGCGGATCGAAAAACAAATCGGCTCTCGCATCAGGGAGCTCTTTCCCGGCGACGCCATCTTCGGCGAGGAGTTCGGGCTCAGCCAGGAATCCGGCGCCGCGGCCGTCGGCGAGGGACGAGTCTGGCACATCGACCCGATCGACGGCACGCTGAACTTCGCCCTCGGTCTGCCCAACTTCTGCACCAGTCTGGCCCTGATGGACGGCGACGAGATCCTCGCCGCCTGTGTTTACAGCCCGCTGCTCCGGGAGGGATACACCGCCAGCCGCGGGGAGGGCGCGCGCCTGAACGGAGAACCCATCCGGGTCAGCGACCGGCCCACAGTGGCCGAGGCCGTCGTCAGCGCCCAGCTGCAGAAGAACGGGCGTTATGTCCAAAACCCAGAGCTCCTGAAGGCGATCCTGCTCGGGACGATGAAGATGCGGCGGTTCGGCACCATTGCCCTGGAAATGGCCTACCTGGCCGACGGCCGTTTCGACGCCATGATCGCCGGCCGGGGTCGCCCCCAGCAGCTGTACGACGTCGCCGCGGGGATCCTGCTGGTCCGGGAAGCCGGCGGACTGGTCACCAACCATCTCGGTGAGCCGTATCGTCCCTACTCCACCGACCTGGTCGCCACCAACGGACTGGTCCACGAGGAGCTGATCGATCTCATCGCTAAGCACGAAAACCCGGCCTAGGGCCCGCCCCGCCGGCTCTTGAAGTTCAGCTCCAGGAATCAACTGTATTCCATTGCAAATGAATTATTTATAGCCGCCCACTCCCTTGACCTCGTATGGCTGCACCCGATTAAAGGTACTGCAAAGCAAGGGAACCGTAACCAGCCACGCCATAGGAGAGCCAGACTGGATGTTCGGCGCCGAACTGCGCCCGGCAGGCCAGGGCGGCCTGCCGCAGGGCGGTGGCGACGCAGTGGCCGTCGGCGAGGAAGTTGTAGAACCGGCCGGCGAACTTCCGGGCTGGCCGGCTGTACAGGGGGGCCAGCGGGCCCACGAAGGTTGACGCGCCGGCGCCCAGGAACCGGGAGCCCATAACCGGCAAGCTCCGGTAGCTGTTGGAGAACACCAGCGGCGGCACCACGCCGTCCCGGCCCAGCGCTTCGGGCTGGACTGGCCCGTCCTCGAGCCAGAACGGCACCGGGCGGGGGGCAGCTTGCCGGGGCGGGTCGAGCGGGACCGGCGTGACGCCCCTGGCGGCCGCCCGCGCCGTGACGTTGTCCAGCAGGGCGGTGATCGGGTCGACCCCGACCACCTCCAGCTCGAGGTCGATCGGCAACCCGGTCTCGTCCTCGGTCTGTTCCCCTGCGGGCGGGATGTCCGCACTGTCGTGCAATCCCGACGCCAGGCCGGCCAGCCAGGCTGCCTGGCCGGTCTCGACCACGTCCAGCGGCTGGGAGGTGGGCGCGGCGAAGTGCAGGCCCTGGAACTGAGACCCGCGTCGGGCCAGCAGATCAGGGGTGACCGCCTCGGTCGGGAGGCTGAGACGGGCCAGCGGGCGGCCAGTCGGACCGGCCGCCAGCGCTCGCTTGATGCCGTCGGCTTCCCGTCCGATCAGCTGGCGGATCTGGTCGCGGCAGTGTCCGGCCACGAAGAGGATCTCCGGGTCCGCGCACTCTCGCGGCCGTAGCAGGGGCAGGGCGTCACGCATCGAGAGCTCGCCGCGGACCTGCTGGTTCAGGTTCGCCTCACAGAGGCGCCGCATCCACGGCCGTTGCCCCGGGTCGGCCGGTAGCCGGGAGGGATTGGCCGAGGCGCAGATCGGGTAGCGTTCGAGCAGGAACCCGAGGCCATTGTGCAGCCAGGTCCAGGGCAGGCCGACGAAGCGGGGCGGGACGCAGAGATGGTATCCGACGATATGGTCCGTCTCGGCAAGCCCGACCCGGGGGCTCTCGCTGCCGTTGCGGTCGGCCCGGGGAGCGAAGGCGCCCGGGTTCTCGAGCGTGGCCGCCTGGAACAGAAGCCGGCCCACCTCCTCGATCCGGCGCACGACCAGCGGGCTGTCCAGCCCCACTCTTTCCTGCAGCCCGGCGAGGCCCTCGCCGGCGGCGGCCGCTTCGTCGAGCAGCCGGGCCAGCTCGGTGTCCCCGGCCTGGTGCGGGAGTTCCACGTCGATCCAGCGCATCGGTCCCTCCTGGCCGGAACCCGCCGCCAGGTTCCCGGTTGGCCTGGGCGGGTATCCATCCTATCATTTCGGCGGAAAGGCGACCGACTGAAGGGAACCGAGTGCAGGAAGACGAGATGAATCAAATCAAGAGGACCGGGACCAGCCGCCGGGCGGGCGGGTCCCCGCGGAGTGTGGCAGGGCTGGTTCTGGTTGCCTGCCTGGCGCAGGCCCTGCTGCTGGGTGCTGGGGGGTGCGGCCGGGATCCCCAGCTGACGGGCGAGGCCAGCCGTCTGCTGGTGATCGGTATCGATTCTGCAGACTGGGCCTTGCTCGACTCTTTGCGGGCCGAGGGCCGGATGCCGAACTTCCAGGCCTTCCGGGAGCAGGCCACCAGCGGCCGGATGCTCAGCTTCCGACCCCTGGAAAAATCCCCGATTCTGTGGGCCAGCATCCTGACCGGCCTCGAACCCCGGCGCCACGGCGTGGGAGGGTTCGTCGAGGGCCGCGATCTCAAACCCGTGACCAGCAGTGCCTGGCTGGCGCCGGCGCTGTGGGACATCGCCGGGGCGGCAGGCCTGCGCACTGCCATCCTGGGCATGTGGACCACCTATCCGGCCCGCGAGATCGCCGGGGTCATGGTCAGCGACTACCTGACTTACGGTGGCCATCGCGAGCGACCGCTGGCCGGCCTGGTGACCCCGGACACCCTGACCGAGATCGTGGCCGGCCTGGTCGTCGATCCGGCGACCCTGTCGCCGCGGGGACTCGGCCGGTTCATCCCGCCCGCGGAGCTGGCCCGCTGTGAGGAACAGTATCCCATCCAGGTCGGCGACCTGCGGACGATCTGGGCCGCCGACCGCTCGTACCTGGCGGTGGCGAGATGGCTGGCCGCCCACGACGATTTCGACATCTTCTTCTTCTATCTGCGCGGCCCCGACATGATCGGCCACAAGTTCTGGTCCTATTTCGAACCGGCGAAGAGCCCGACCCGGCTGTCGGAGGAGGAGATCACCCTGTTCGGTCAGGTGGTGCCGAGGTATTACGACTGGGTTGACGAGGTGCTGGGCGAGGTCCTCGGCTGGTTCCCGGAGCGCCAGGTCGTGATCCTCTCCGACCACGGCTTCCACGGCCCGCGGCACCGGCCCTGGGGCTGGGTCCGCGGCACGGGCGAGCACAACCCGTTCGGGATCTTCCTGGTGCGCAGCCCGTACTACACGGCCGGGGCCTGGTTCGACCGGATGGAGCTGCTGGATATAATGCCGACCCTGCTCGCGGTGTGTGGGCTACCGGCCAGCGAGGAGATGCCGGGGGTGGTCTTGCGGGACGGGCTCACCGACCGGGGCCGGCGCCTGGTGACGAAGCTGGAGTCGGATCGGCTGCCCAGCTACCAGTCGCTGGCGCCGACGGCAGCGGCCGAGGGCGAGGAGGATCCCGAAGTGGACGAAAAAATCCGGCAGCAGCTTCGTTCCCTGGGCTACATCGAGTGAGGCCGGCGGTACCGAGCAGGAAGGGAAGGGTTGGTGCCCGGGGGGAGACTCGAACTCCCACGAGGATAAACCTCACTACGACCTGA
>CAZAHC010000275.1:0-4338 GCA_964484595.1 uncultured Fibrobacteraceae bacterium
GTCGTTCTCGGCGGGAGCCGAGGCGGTCTCCTCGAGCGGGTCGGGGGCGGGGGTCTCTTCCCATCCGGTCACCATCGCCCTGGTCAGCGCGGTCGGCGAGTGACCGGTCGTGGTCAGGTAGATGTGGACCACGAAGAAGGAGACCATCAGCCACGCCCCGAGGGTGTGGATCTTGGCCGGCAGCCCGAGGCCACCCACTGCGCCGATAACTCCCGGCAGCTGGGGCGCGAGCAGGAGCAGGAGGCCCGAGACCGTCAGCACCGGCAGCAGGAGATTCAGCAGCCCCATATAGCCGATCTGCTGCAGCGGATTGAGCTTGTTCCGGGGCGTCTTCGGTATCGGGTGCGGCTCGCCCCGGAAGATCCCGGCGAGATAGAAACGAACCTGCGCCGTCAGCCGGCCCACGAGTCCCCGGCGCCGGGGCACGAACTGCCGGATCCGCCCGGTCAGCAGGTGGTAGATCAGCGAGGACAGGGCGTTGACCGCCAGCACCACCCCGACCACCCTGTGAATCTTGACCGCGGCGGAGTAGCCGAACACTCCGACCTGCGGCCAGTGGATCTCCACCCCGGTCAGGAGCAGCATCACCACCGCGGCGGCCTGCGCCCAGTGCCAGAACCGCTCGTACCGGGAGTACATGTAGACTCGCGTCACCACGGATCCTCCTGGTTGCCGTTTCTGCGGTGAGCCCACAGGAGCAGCCGGAAGCCGCCATGAACGGTGATGCCGAGGACCGCGCCGCCGAGAGCCAGCAGGCCGAGGATCTCGCCCAGCCGCCAGCGGTCGCGGCCGGGCAGGTAGAGGCCCGCTTCCTGCGGGGAGGGTTGGTAGAGCAGGCCGCCGGCGGGCGACCGTTCCAGGGCGCCCGAAAGCTCGGGGGAGGGACCTGCCGGGGACGTGGGCCAGGGGTCGAGGCCGGGTTCCACCCCGCCGGGCAGGAAACCGGCCACCACGGTCGGAGCGGAGAGGGTCCCGGCGGCGCCGTGGCAGGCGTCGCACTCGCGAGTGGCCCAGCCGCGCCCGCCCACGCCGTGCGGCATGGCGTACGGCACCAGCCTGGCCTCGATCCGGGGCTCAGGGATCCCGGCGTCGACCAGGCGGCTGCGCACGGCGGCCACCCTGGCCGCATTGTCGAGGCGCAATTCGCCATCGGCGAGCCGGCCGTCCCCGTCGGCGTCGAGCGCGGTCAGGATGCCGGGATGATAGGAGCCGCCGGAGAAGAAGACATCCTGCAGGACTGCCGGCGGCACCGGCTCCCCACCCGAAGCCCAGTACCAGGTAGCCACCAGGTTGTACGGGGCGAGCTCAAGCGAGCCGTCGGCGGTGGGGCGCGGCAGCAAGGTGGGCCGGAATCCGGTCACCAGGGAGGCGGTCTGGTCGGCCGGTCCCTCGACGCCGCGATACTCGACTCGCGGCTCGAGCGAGGGGGACAGCACCGTGGCATCGTGGACGGCGACGGCCGGCGAGTAGGCGCGCGGCACGTGGCAGGCCTCGCAGGAAAGCGCCTGGTCGTGCTGCTTCCCGAACGGCAGCCATTCGTGACCGGCGGCGAAGTCGTGGCAGGCCTCGCAGCGGCTGGTGCTCGCGGCAGGGTGGCCCTCCGCCCCGACCTCTTTCCCGGTCTGGTGACAGTGGCGGCAGGAGAGCAGCCGTTCGGCGTGCACGTCCCACGGCCGGCGCAGCTCGTCGCGCCCCTGCAGGTTGACCGCCGACCGGTACAGCTTCTCTCCGCTGAAGACCTGCCCGGTCAGGTCCGGCGCGAGCGCCTCCCGTAACCCGGACATATCCTCCGGCGCAAAGCCGACCGCGAGGGCCGTGGCGGCGGGGTCCGCCCCCGTGACCACCCGCCGGGCGGCCGGATCACCCCGGTAACCCAGCGCCGCCCAGTCGAGCCGGCCTTTCTCGCCGTGGCAGTCGGCGCACTGCAGCGCCGCCTCCTTGGGCTGCACCATGTGGCTCAGCGGCCAGTGCATCGTCGTCTCGGTGAAGCCGTGGTTGCCGCTGAACGGCAAGCCGACGATCTCGGCGCCGATCCGGTTGGCCTGCTCCCAGTCGAACTCGGTCCAGTAGCCGCCCTCGCCCCAGGTACGCGGCACGAGCAGGTGGCCGTGCTCCTTGTCGAACGGCTGCCGGGCCCGGTGCACCTTGAACGGCCAGATCCTGGCGGCCGGATCCTCGAGGTCGCCTCGCGGGGGCGTCAGATGGGTCACTCCCTCCGGATTCACCGGCTCGCCGAGCAGGTAGCGGTCGGTCTGGCCGTTGAACCAAGCGTACTCTGGAGCGACGCCCCGACCGTACTCGAAACTGCCCTTCTTCTTCAGGTAGTGGTGTGGATCCTCGGGCAGGTCCTGGCCGGCCGCGGACCAATCCCAGGCCATCTTGGTCGGCCAGCGCGGCGCCATCTCGGGGATGTGGCAGGCCTGGCAGGCCACGCGGGCGGTATGGTCGTCCAGCCGCTGGCTGGCATGAGGCCGCTCGGCGTGGCAATCGGTGCAGACGACGCGACGCATGTGTCCGGCCGAGACGGAGATCGACAGGCCCGGGATCACGTGGTCCTCGGTCCGGTGGCAGGTCTGGCAGGAGAAGTCGTGCCGCCCCATGTGGACATCGACCCGCTCGGGCGGGAACTGCAGCGAGCCATCTAGGTCGCCGTGCTTCACGCCGTTGCCGCCGCCCCCGGAAAAGTGGCAGGTGCCGCAGGTCTTGCGGGAGGGTAGGCCCACCCGGCGCGCCACCTTGACCAGGTCGACACCCTCTGCGACCTCACCAGCCAGGCCCTTTTGGTACTCGCCCGTCGTGTCATGGCATATCAGGCAATCGACCCGCTCGGCGGCGCCGAAGTCGAAGCTGTCGTCGGCCCAGCCGTAACCGGCGTGACAGGTGGTGCAGCGCGGCAGGTTCGGCTTCACGCCGATGCAGAAGTTGTTCACCACGTTCGCCTTGCCGATCGGGAGGGGGGCACCGCCGTGCGGATCGGGCACCTCGTCGCCGAGCCAGCTCCAATGAGCGGTGGCCATCACTTCCTGCGCCTCGCCCTCGTGGCAGCGCAGGCAGGCACGGGTGACGGCGGGGCCGTCGCTGAACGGCCCCTCGATCAGCTTGCCGTGGTCGGTGTGGGGGGCCGGCTCGGGCAGGGCGTCCCAGGGATGGTCGGGGGCGGCCGGGTTGGCCGGGCTGGCCGTCAGCAGCACCGCAAGCAGGGTCCAGAGCAGGGCTGGCAATTGCGAGATGCCGGAGGTTGTCCTGAGGGAAGAATGGTCGCAGCCTGTCATTCAGAATCCACCCTGGCTAGCCTGGCCGGTGATTCGCTGTTTCGAACGTGCTAAGATAATTTGCAGTTCGCGGGTGGATTTGCCAAGGGGAAAATTGCTTGTGCCCCTTCCGAGCTACAGCCAACCCAGATCGCTCAGTTTTCTTGTGGTGACCGGGGTGGTCATTCCGGTAGACTCGGGCCAAAGTTGTTTCCATTAGCCCAAAAATGATATAATCAATGCTCAAAAACAGGGGGTTGTTATGTTTGCCCGTATCTTCCTGGCGGGGATTTTCTTCCTTCTCCATTTCTCCGGGCCGGGAATTCCCTCGTTTGCCTGTATCGATTACAGCGTGGGCAACCCCGTGCTGGGAAACCTGAAATCAGAGCATCGTATCCTCTGTTTTATGGCCCGGGATGGCGTGCTGTTCTACCTGGAAGAATATCCCAGGCGATTTAGAATCATTGATTTTTCCGACCCTTCCAGTCCTACTGAACTGGGGGCGACATACCTGACTAGCTACCCCTACCTGGGGGTTTTGCACGGGGACCTTGCGCTGCTCTGTGACGATCGGAAATTCCTTGTTCTAGATATTTCTGACCTCCAGCACCCCGTTCAAGTCGGAGAGATTTCCCTCCCCGAGAACCCCAGGTGGTTTTCCGTTCATGGCGACTTGGTATTCCTGCCAGACAACTGGCAGCACTTTTTCGTCCTCGACATCTCGGATCCGGCACAGCCGGTAATCCTGTCTGACCTTCCTGTGGATGGCTATGCGGAAATCGCCGCCGTCTACTGGCCGTATGTGCTTCTTTTCTGCAGGAGCGGGCCCAACAAGATCCATGTCGTCGATGTTTCGGACCCCAGCCAGCCCTTGATTGTCCACACAATGGACTTCCCTTGGTCTGCAGTACGGATTCACATCCTTGGCCAATTTGCCCTCGTGACCACTAGGAGCAACGGAATCACCGTGCTCGACCTGAACGACCCCATTCAGCCAGAAATCATCGGCGGGATCTCGGGATTCGGCGGTTGCTTAACCCCATGATTGCAAAAAACACGGGATTCGAGAGATGCTAAAACGTTGAAA
>CAZAHC010000276.1:0-4308 GCA_964484595.1 uncultured Fibrobacteraceae bacterium
ATGGTGCTGGCCGCGATTCTCGAGCTGCAGATCCTCGGCCAGGTTGTGGAAGATCTGATCGTAGAAGGCGCGGAGCCTCTCGACCGATTCCTTGGTCGAGATGTGCAGCACCTTGCGTCCCCGCAGCAGGGAATCGAGGGCGAGACCGATCAGGAAACCGGTCTTGCCCACGCCGTGGCGGGATAGTACGACGCCGATGTTCCCAGGGCCGAGGCCGCCGCCGATCGCGCGCTCGAAGACTCGCAGCGGACTGCGTTCGCAAAGGTCCTTACCGGACATGTTTCCTCCCCAGCTCTGGCGAGCGGGTAACGGGCCGTCACCGGTTGCCGGCGGCCCGGTCTGCCTGATACTTGCCGGCCAGCTCTTCCGCCACATCGGCCGGCGCCGGGGCGTAGCGGGCGAATTCCATGGTGAACTCCGCCTTGCCCTGCGTGGCCGAGCGCAGGACCGTGGCGTAGCCGAACATCTCGGCCAGGGGCACGTTGGCGTCGACCCGGACGAAACCCTCGTCCTCGGTGGTACCGACGATGATCCCCCGCCGCTGCATGAAGGTCTTGACCACCTCGCCCTGGTACTCCACGGGTCCCTCAACCGAGACGAGCATCAACGGTTCCAGGACGATGGCGCCGCCCTTGAGGTAGGCCTGCCGGAAGGCGCTGCGGCAAGCGGTCCGGAAGGCCAGGTCCGAGGAGTCGACCGCGTGGGCGTCGCCGTCGGCGAGAACCACCTTGATTCCCTGGACCGGATGCCCCGAGAAGAGCCCCTCGTCCAGCATCGACCGGAAACCCTTCTCGCAGGCGGATATGTACTCGGTGGGGATGTTGCCGCCGGTGACCTGGCTGTCGAACTGGAAATCGGGGCCGGTGACCGGCTCGAGGCGCCCGACCACCTTGGCGTACTGCCCGGCGCCCCCGGTTTGCTTCCGGTGGACGACGTTGAAGTCCGCCCCGGTGGTGATGGTCTCGCGGTAAGCGACCCGGGGCTGCCCGGTCATGACCGCGGCCCCGAATTCCCGCTTGATCCGCTCGAGGTAGACCTCGAGGTGCAGCTCGCCCATGCCCCGGATCAGGGTATCCCCGGTCTCGCGGTCGACGGCGGTCCGGAAGGTGGGATCCTCGCGGGCGAACCGCTGCAAGGCCTTGGCCATCTTGCTCTGGGCCTTGCCGTCGGCGGGCGTCACGGCGAGCGAGACCACCGGCTCCGGCACGTGGATCGAGGTCAGGCTGACGCGCTGGCCGGAAGTGAAGGTGTCGCCGTTGGCGCAGTCGACCCCGAACAGGGCCACGATGTCACCGGCGTCCGCGTCGCTGATGTCCTCCATCTTGTTGGCGTGCATCCTGACCACGCGCCCCACCTTGATCTTCTTGCCGGTGCGGCTGTTCAGGATCTCGTCCCCCTTGGCCAGCGCGCCCTGGTAGAGACGCAGGTAGGTCAGCTGCCCGTACGGCCCCTCCTCCAGCTTGAAGACGTGGGCCACCAGGGGGTCGGTCGAGGAGTTCGACAGGACGAAGCTGGATTCCTGCTCGCCGTCCACCTGGCAGGCCTCGTTCTGGACCTCCGTCGGGTCCGGCAGGTAGCGGACGACGCCGTCCAGCAGGAGCTGCACGCCGCGGTTCTTGTAGGCGCTGCCGAGGAAGACGGGCGTCAGCTGTCGTTCCAGACAGCCCCGGCGCACCGCCTCGTGAACCAGCTCGTCGTTCACCGCCTCGGTGAGGATCGCCTCGGTCAGCTCGTCGCTGAACATGGCGGCGGCGTCGAGCAGGACCTCGCGCCGCATCTCGGCCTCGTGCTGCAGCGGCGCCGGGATCTCGTCCCAGCGCAGGATCTCGCCGTTCTCTCCCTCGAAGCGGCACGCCTGCATGCGCAACAGGTCGATCACCCCCTCGTGCTTGGCCTCCAGCCCGAGCGGGATCTGCATCAGGACCGCGTTGTGCTTCAGCTTCTCGCACAGCTGCTCGGTGACCCGGGCGGGGTTGGCGCCGGAGCGGTCACACTTGTTGACGAAGGCGATCCGGGGCACGTGGTAGCGACGCATCTGCCGGTCGACGGTGATGGACTGCGACTGGACGCCGGCCACGGCGCAGAGGACCAGGATCGCTCCGTCCAGGACCCGCAGCGCCCGCTCGACCTCGATGGTGAAATCGACGTGCCCGGGCGTGTCGATCACGTTGACGTGGAATCCGTTCCACTCGCAGCAGGTCGCCGCCGACTGGATCGTGATCCCGCGCTCGCGCTCGAGATCCATCGAATCCATGGTGGCGCCGACGCCGTCCTTCCCGCGCACCTCGTGCATGGCACGGATGCGCTTGGTGTAGAACAGCATCCGCTCGGTCAGGGTGGTCTTGCCCGAGTCGATGTGGGCGCTGATCCCGATGTTGCGGATCTTGGCGAGGTCCTCGATCATCTCTGGGCTCCGGGCGGCTGCCGCCGCCGGTTTATCAGCCGGCGTACCTGGCGGCCATGTCCTGGAGCGTAACGCCGGGAATCCGGTCGGCGTGACCCGCCTGGCCGAAGGCGATCATGCGCGCCTCGACCACCGCCGCCATCGCCTCGCGGGCGGGCTTGAGGTAGTGGCGCGGATCGAAGACCCCCGGCTTCTCCTGGAATACCTTGCGGATCGCCCCGGTGATCGCCAGGCGGTTGTCGGTGTCGACGTTGATCTTGCGCACGCCGTGCTGGATGCCGCGCTGGATCTCCTCGACCGGCACACCGTAGGTCTCGGGGATCTCGCCGCCGTACTCGTTGATGATGTCGACCAGCTCCCTGGGCACCGAGCTGCTGCCGTGCATCACGAGATGGGTGTCGGGCAGGCGGCGGTGGATCTCCTCGATGACGTCCATCTTCAGGACGTCGCCGGTCGGTTTCTTGGTGAACTTGTAGGCGCCATGGCTGGTGCCGATCGCCACGGCCAGGGCGTCGCAGCCGGTGGCGGCGACGAACTCCTCGGCCTGCTGCGGGTCGGTGAGGTGGGCCAGGGCCTCCTCGCCGCTGAGGCCGGCACCGTGTCCGTCCTCGATGCCACCCAGGCAGCCCAGCTCGGCCTCGACGGTGACTCCCCGGGCGTGGGCGGCGGCGACCACCTGCCGGGTGACGTCGACGTTGTACTCGTAGCTGGAGGGAGTCTTGCCGTCGGCCTCGAGGCTGCCGTCCATCATCACCGAGGTGAAACCCTGCTCGATCGCGGACAGGCAGGTTTCCGGGCTGTTGCCATGGTCCTGGTGCATCGCGATCGGGATGGCGGGATTCAGCTCGACCGCGGCCAGCATCAGGTGACGCAGGTAGTTGTCGTTCGAGTACGACCGCGCACCCCGCGAGGCCTGGACGATGACCGGGCTGTTCGTCGCGGTGGCCGCCATCATGATGGCCTGGATCTGCTCCATGTTGTTGACGTTGAATGCTCCGACGCCGTAGCCATTCTCGGCGGCGTGATCGAGCAACACGCGCATGGGGACCAGTGGCATCTCGTTCTCCTTGCGGACGGTGGTTCAGGTTCGGGCTGCCTCGGGTTCGGCCCCCGAACCCGGCGGCCCCAAACTAACCCAACCAGTCAGGGTTTTCAACGTCAGGGAACCGAAGGGGAAAAGACCTGAGGGGAAGAGGAGTAAATGGTGGAGGCGGCGGGAATCGAACCCGCGTCCGTAACCGGTACCCTGCCTGCCTCTACATGCTTAGTCGCGCGTTGATCTCGCCCGCCGGGAGGTCGTGCGACCTACCACCCAACGGGCCAGTCCCACAAAAATCTCGCCCTTCCCCCAGGGACCTGGTTCCGGGCCAGACACCGGATAACGTCGCCCCACTGGACAGGACCTGTGTCCCTCCCGCCCGGGGACGGGCTGCCTCTATTTAGGCAGCCAGTGCGAAGTTTGCTTCGTCA
This sequence comes from uncultured Fibrobacteraceae bacterium, assembly GCA_964484595.1. GTDB lineage: Bacteria > Krumholzibacteriota > Krumholzibacteriia > LZORAL124-64-63 > LZORAL124-64-63 > CAZAHC01. The sequence goes on from CAZAHC010000276.1 coordinate 3,875, forward strand.
CTTATTGGTTTTCCACCGTTTTACGAGAGAGGCGGGATCTCGGCATGCAGCTGACAGTCCCCCGACCACGTCGAAGCCATGTCGCCCCCACGGGCGTTTGCGAATCCGGGCACAATATAGGTGCGGGCGATTAGGGGTGTCAACGGTCCGGGCTGGGGCGGGTACCCGCCCTGCTGCCCAGGGGGAAAAAGGAGCGGGACGGGTTTCCCCGTCCCGCAGTCGAGCCAACCGGAAGTGAGGATCAGACGACGCCCTGGTCCAGCATGGTGTCGGCCACCTTCAGGAAGCCACCGATGTTGGCGCCATCGACGTAGTTGCCGGGGGTGCCAAACTCGTTGGAGGCCTCGATACAGGTCTTGTGGATGGCCTTCATGATGCCCTGCAGGCGCTGGTCGACCTCTTCGCGGGGCCAGCTCAGCCGCAGGCTGTTCTGG
>CAZAHC010000277.1:0-4293 GCA_964484595.1 uncultured Fibrobacteraceae bacterium
GGATGAATGCAGGCCTCGCGGCTCAGATCAGCACTCGCATGAGTCTCAAAGGAGGCAGTTGATGGAGCAGTTGCTTCTTTTTCCCGCCGGGGTGGGCAAGTTGTCCGGAAAGGGCCACAATCCCGGGCCGGAAGGCGGAGCCGCTGGCGAGGACCAGGACCAGCTGTCACCGGAGGCGGGAGGTCTCTCCTTCGGGAGTATGCTGGCCGATTCCCTGGCGCCGGGAGCCGGCGGGGGCTTGCGCCTCAGCGACGGTCAGGCGGTCAGCGCGGGGCAGTTCCTCGGCGGTGACCCGTCAGGTTTGACCCGGGGGCAGGCCGAAGCCAAAATCGGCAATGCTCTGGGAGCGGGGACCGGGCTACCGGTCGCCACCGACGGGGCACTGCCGTTGGCGCCGGAGCTTCCTGGCGCGACGGGGCCGGAAGTTGGGGCGGCGGACCCGCGCGGGGTCCTGGGCGCCGAGGCGCTCACAACCCCGGCCTCTCGGCCCGAGGCCGTTGCGACCCCTGTCCCGGACGTTGGGCCGGCGGGGGCGAGCCTCGAGGCGCCCGCTGAATTGGGGACCTACGCTGATCTCGCCGGCAAGTCGCCCGCCCCGGCAGAGATTTCGGGCAGCGCCTCCGGGGGACCGAATCCCCTGGATCTCGCCGTCACGGCTGCGGCCAGCGAACGCCTCGAACTGCCTCCCCCTGCCTTTACTTCGGCACCCGGATTCCCGGGCGGCGGTGCGGTCGCGTCGGGTACCGAGCCGGGAACCCCGGCCCCTGGTGGGCCGGAACCGCCGCCGATTCCAGCGGCCGAGATCCGGGCCCAGGTCACGGGGCCGGTGCTGGCCGCGGTGGGGTCGTCCGGCAAGACCACGCTCACGCTACAGCTCGACCCGCCCCAGCTGGGCCGGGTCGAGGTCAACATCCTGCGGGATGGCAACCAGCTGACCATAACCTTCTCCGCCGCCGCGGCCGAGGCGGAGGCGGCCCTGCAAGAAGGGGCCGACAAGCTAGTCGAGCTGATTCTCGGCCAGTCGAGCCGCTGGCAAGAAGTCCAGGTGCGCCTGGAACGACAGGATTCCCAGGAGCGCGGGTCGCGATTCCAGGATCAGCCTGGCCAGTCGCGGCAGGGCAGGAAGGAAGGCGGGAATCAGCGGCGACAGCGCTGATCCTCGCCTCGTAGCCGGGAGGTTTGCCGATGGCGGTGCAGGGAGTGACCACGATACCGGGAGGCGTGGCTGGGAGCCAGCAGTCCAGCGGGACCGAAATGAACAAGATCGACTTCCTGAACCTGCTGATCGCCCAGATCCAGCACCAGGACCCGATGAGTCCGATGGACAACCAGCAGTTCGTCAGCCAGTTGACCCAGTTCACCAGTCTTGACGAGCTGACCAGCATTGCCAGCAAGCTGGACGAGAACATGATCCTGACCCAGTCGCTCAACAACACCATGATGCTGGGACTGGTAGGGCGCGAGGTGACGGTTGGCGGCGATGGGGTGACCGTCGCCGACGGTTCAGTCAGCCATAGCAAGCTCGAGGTCGCCGGCGCCGGTCAGGCCACGATCGAAGTGCGCGATGACAGCGGCCAGGTGGTGGCGACCTACCAGGAAACGGGCCCCAAGGGTCGGAACGACATACCCTGGGTGGGCATGTTGTCGGACGGGGAGCCGGCTCCCGACGGGGAGTACTCCCTCTCCATCTCCGTTGCCGACGGCAACGACAACCCGCTCGAATTCGTGGCCTACATGTCCGGGCCCGTCGAGTGCATTCGCTGGGTCAACAACCTGGCCCTCGTCGAGGTGGGTGGTCAGGAGTACTACGTCTCGGAAATCTTGGCGGTCAACAACACCTAGTCCCGGTTCAGCGGACCGGAAGGGTTTCGTAAACGAGAAGGTGGACTTTGTCTCCGCCGCGATCAGGAGGTTCCAATGTTCCGTTCACTTTACTCCGGCGTGTCCGGATTGAATGCCAACCTGGTCGAGATCGATGTCATCGGCAACAACATCGCCAACAGCAACACGATCGGTTTCAAGGTCGGCCGGGTTACCTTCAACGAGATGTTGACCCAGAACATGCGGGCCGCCAGCCGCCCCGTCAGCGGCGGCCTGGGCGGCACGAACCCGCAACAGGTAGGCCTCGGCACCCAGGTCGGCAGCATCGACACCAATTTCAACCAGGGTAACTTCCGGACCACGGGCATCAAGACCGACCTGGCCTTGCAGGGGCCCGGTTTCTTCGTTCTGAGCGATGGCCTCGCCAAGCACTACACGCGGGCGGGCGTGTTCGGCCTCGACAGCAACAACATCCTCGTCAACCCCACGACCGGTCTGCGGGTGCAGGGACTCATGGCCGATGAAAACGGTGTGGTCGGGACGGGATCCTTCACCGACATCTTTATCGACCCCTCCCAGGTGGTGCCCGCATCCGCCTCGACCGAGGTGCAGCTGATGGGGAACCTCGACGCCGATTCGGACGCGATCGAGACGATCCTCGAGTCCAACTCGTTCCTGACGGTGGCCGAGGAGTCGGACCTGCTGGTCAGCCTGGCCGGTCAGAGCGAAGGCTTCTTCGACCTACACGAGGGTGACCTGATCTCCGTCTCGGCCATGATCGACGGGCAGATGGTCAGCCCGGCGCCCTTCCTGGTCGGCGGCCAGTCGCCCAGCGGCGGCGCCACCTACGGCGATCTGCGCGACTGGTTGATGAATGCCTTCTCTGGCGAGGGTTACTCCCTCGACTTCCAGATCGGCAGCGATGGCGACCTGCAGGTATGGAATCACAGCGGCTTCGACGTGACGAACCTTTCCCTCGCCGTGGGGGGCAAGGCCAACTTCAACGTGAACTTCCAGTTCCCCAGCAGCATCGAGAACGCTCCCACCGAGACCTGGGTCTCGACTGCCAACGGGGAGATCGGTGAGATCCGCGCGCCGGCCGCGGGCGCTGACCTGTTCGAGGATCTCTACAACGAGAACGGCCAGCACCTGGGGCTGGACCTGACCGATGGCACTGCCATCATCGACATTCGCGGCACCCGGGGCGGCGAGGCGATCACCTCCCAGACCATGACCATCACCCAGGGCGCGACCACCCTGGCCGAGTTCCTGACCCAGCTGCAGGCGGCGTTCCGGATCAGCTCTCACCCGGTGGAGATCAACGAGCTGGGCGAGATCGTCATGCGGGGCGAGGTCGGCACCACCAACGCTATCGGGGACGTCTCCATCACCGAGGTCCTGGACGCCGGCAGCTCCAACTCCATCATCGAGACCTCCTTCCAGTTCCTGCAGACCCAGCAGGCGCGGGACGAGCAGACCTTTGCGGTCGCCACGACAGCTTACGATTCCCTGGGCGGGGCCCACACCATCAGCTTCACCTTCCAGAAGGTCTCGGGTCTGAACGAGTGGATCTGGCAGGCCGAGATGGATGGCGGCGAGGAGATCATGCTCGGCGGGACCGGACGGATCCGCTTCACCGAGAACGGTACCATCAGCAACTTCACCTTCGACGACGGGTCGAGCACGCTGACCTTCCGCCCGCAGGGGCAGGACGAGGAGGGCGCCGAACTTGTGACGCTGGCGATCGATTACGGCAACGTCGGGGCCCTGAACGGCCTGACCCAGTTCGAGGGACCGGGCACGCTGCAGTCGATCACCAACGGCTACACCACCGGGCAGCTGGTGGACTTCGAGATCGACCAGAGTGGAATGATCGTCGGCCAGTTTTCCAACGACAGCGTGCGGAACTTGGCCCGGATCGGGATGGCCATGTTCAGCAACCCGGCCGGCCTGAATCGCGAGGAGAACAACACCTACAACCGCAGCGGCAACTCCGGACAGGCGATGGAGACCTTCGCCGGGGAGGCGCACGGGACCACCATCATTCCCGGCACCCTGGAGAATTCCAACGTCGATCTCGCGGAGCAGTTCACGCGACTGGTCATCGCCCAGCGGGCGTTCCAGGCCAACGCCCGGGTGATCACCACGGGCGATCAGATCATGCAGGAGATGGTCTCGCTGGTCCGCTAGACCTGAGGGCCAGGAGCAAGGGGCTAAAGTAAATGATAAAAGTAACGAAACTCAATGGTAGTGATCTGGTGGTCAACGCGGATCTGATCGAGTTCGTCGAGTCCACCCCTGACACCCTGATCAGCCTGACGACGGGTCGGAAGATCATGGTTCTGGAGGAGCTGGACGAGGTGGTTCAGAAGGCGGTCGGCTACCGGAGCACCTCTCGTTTCTACCCGGTCCCCACCGGCGGCACAGGCTCGGTTTTCGAGGGCTAGCGGGGACGGACAGGCAGGAATCAGC
>CAZAHC010000278.1:0-4279 GCA_964484595.1 uncultured Fibrobacteraceae bacterium
GTTCTGGCGGGCATTTTCCTCACCCTCGCTACGGCCATTCATGAATAATCCAGGCCAAGGGGCGGTTCACTGGCGGTTGCCGCAGGTTACCGTAGCACCCGCTTCCTGCAGTGTCCACGCCCCGGTGGGTGGTCGGCTGCTCTTTGACCGGTACCCATCCCTTTGTTAAGATGCTGGCCTGGATCCGGTTTCCCCGTTCGTGACCGTGGGAAGGGGACAAGCGAGATGAAAACCGCCATCCTCGGCGCCACCGGACTGGTCGGCAGGACGATGCTCGCCTGTCTGGCCCGGTGTGACTGGGCCGATGAGGAGCCCTTGCTGCTCTGCGGGAAATCCTCCGACGGTTGCGAGCTTGCCTTCGGCGACCGGCTGGTCAGGTGTTGCGACGCCGCGGGCGCCGATTTTGCCGGGGTTGAGCTGGCGCTGTTCAGCGCCGGGGCCGAGGCCAGCCGCCGGTTCGGGCCGCTCGCCCAACAGGCCGGCGCCTGGGTGGTCGACAACTCGTCGGCCTTCCGGCTGGAGCCGACGGTGCCCTTGGTCGTCCCGGAGATCAACGGCCGGCTCGTACCGAGGCTGGGCCGGGACGGCCCCCGGCAGGGCGGGATCATTGCCAACCCCAACTGCTCCACCATCCAGATTGCCCTGGCGGTGGCGCCCTTGCAGGCGGCCTTCGGTCTCCGGGAAGTGCACGTGACCACCTTGCAGTCGGTCTCCGGCGCCGGCCAGCGCGCCCTGGATCAGCTGCAGCGCGAACTGGCCTGCGAGTCCGGGTCGGCGGGAGACGGCGGCGAGGTTTTTCCCCAGCCGATTGCCGCCAACGTTATCCCGGCCATCGGACCGGCGCTGCCGGACGGGTCATTCGCGGAGGAGACCAAGGTTGTCGCCGAGCTGCGCAAGATCCTCGACCTGCCGGCTCTTGCGGTGAGCTGCACCGCCACGCGCGTCGCCGTCGAGCGGGGGCACGGGGCGGCGGTCCGGGTGGTGCTGCAGGATGCCGCAACCCCGGCGGCCGCCGCGGAGGTGATGGCCGCCTGGCCCGGGCTCGAGGTGGAGTTCGATCCGCACCGGTACCTCACCCCCCGGCAGATCGCCGGCCGGATCGCGGTGCACGTAGGGCGACTGCGGGCAGACCCGGTTCGCGAGGACGCGCTGCTGTTCTGGGTCGTGGCCGACAACCTGCTGAAGGGAGCCGCCTGGAACGCGGTGCAGATCGCCGACCTGCTGGCTGGTAAGTGAAGCGGGGCCCGCCAGACGCACCTGGCGACGGGAGTGGGGTTTCGGACAGAGCCTAACCAAGGAGCGCTCCAGCTCGCCATGATGCCGACGGTCTTCTTTGCCACCGGAACCGATCCCGACTCCGCCTTGGCCCGGCTGCACCCCGGGTTCAAGCTGGCGGCCCTGCTGCTGGCGCTGATCACTTGCCTCGCGGTCCCGGCCTGGTTGCTGCCGGCGGTGCTGGCGCTGCCGGTCGGGTTCTTGATCAGGTCGGGCCTGCCCTGGCGACGCCTGGCCCGAGCGGCGTATCCGTGGTGGCCGGTGGCGCTGCTGGTCCTGGGTGTTCACCTGGTGACGACCGTGGAGGCGGCCCCGCTGGGCCGACCTTCCTGGACCGGCCTGGGGCAGGGGGTGGTCGCTCTGGCCCGGGTCGCCGGGTCGGCCGCCTGGCTGGCCCTCTTGCTGCGGGTTACCCCGCTGGCGCAGCTGACCGCCGGCCTGGGCTGGTGGTGGCGACCCGGACGGCGGCTGGGGCTGGATACGGCGCGGCTGAGCCTGGTGCTGGCGGTCGCGTTCGGAACCGTGCCCTCGGTGCTGGCCGAGGGGAGGCGCATCGACTCGGTCGTGCGCCTGCGGCGCGGCCCCGTCGCGCCGGGCGGTCGCCGCTGGCGGTACTGGTGGCGGCGCGCCCTCGACCGGGGTTACCTGGTGGTGCCCCTGGTCGAGAGCCTGTTCCGGCGGGCGGAGAGCCTGACCCTCTCGGTGCAGGGCCGCCTGCCGCGGCCCCCGGTTCAGCCGGGACCGCTGCCGGCTGTCCAGGCGGCGGGGCTGGTCGTCTGGGCTGGCCTGCTCGTCTGGAATTTCTGCTAGGGGGAAACGGGTGAGCGACGAGCGCGACCTTCCCGCCGACTTCCAGCCGGCTGAACCGGGCCTGCGGGTTCGCCTCGACCTGGCCTACGAGGGGACTGACTTCCACGGCTGGCAGATCCAGAGCGGGCTGCGGACCGTGCAGGGCGAGTTGAGCCGGATGGTGGCCGACCTGCTCGGTCGGACCGAATCCATCTGGGGCGCCGGCCGGACCGACGCCGGCGTCCACGCCCGCGGGCAGGTCGGCCATCTCACGGTGCGGGACGGGGCGGAGGTGGCCCGGCTTAAGCGGGCCCTTGCCTCGCGGGCCCTGGACGATCTCGAGATCCTCGCGGTCCGGCAGGTGTCGCCTGACTTCCACGCCCGGTTCTCCGCCCAGGCCCGCCGCTACAGCTACCACCTGCGGCTGCGGCGCGACATCTTCCGGCGTCACCTGGGTTTTCACGTCGCCCGCCCTCTGGATCAGGCGGCCATGGACGCCGCCGCCCGGTTTTTCCTGGGAACTCACGACTTTTCCAGCTTTTGCAAGACGCAGTCCCTCAAACCCGGCGACAACGAGTGTACCGTGGACCTTTGCTGCTTTGAATGGCTGGACGATTCGTCTATCTTTCACGTGCGGGCTGACCGCTTCCTGCACAACATGGTGCGCAACCTGGTGGGCACCGTGCTGGAGGTCGGGCTCGGCCGGCGCTCGCCGGACGAGATGCCGGCTATTTTGCTGGCCCGCGACCGCAGCCAGGCCGGCCGGAAGGCTCCCGCCCAGGGCCTATTCCTGGAAGAAGTGACCTACCCGCCGGAGTTGCTCGATCCTGCTTTCCGCCTGCCTGCCGGCGCGCGAGCGACTCCCGGGCAAGCGAGTACCGAAGGAGAAACCGCATGAAGTTCTTCATCGACACCGCCAACATCGAGGCGATCGAGGAAGTGATGGCCATCCGGATGTGCGACGGCGTGACCACCAACCCGAGTCTGATGGCCAAGGAGGGTCGCCGGGACACCGACGCCCTCCTGAAGGAGATCTGCGACCTGGTCCAGGGGCCGGTCAGTGGCGAGGTGGTCGCGGTCGACGCGGAGGGCATGATCAGCGAGGGCAGGAGCCTCGCGGCGATCAGCGAGTACATGGTCATCAAGATACCCACCACGCTGGAGGGTCTGAAGGCCATGAAGGTCCTCGCCGACGAGGGCATCCCCGTGAACGCCACCCTCGTCTTCTCCGTCTCCCAGGCGGTCCTGGTGGCCAAGGCCGGCGCCGCCTACGTGTCGCCCTTCGTCGGTCGCCTGGACGACGTCAGTGAAGATGGGATGAAGCTGATCGACGACATCATCACGGTTTACGAGAACTACGGTTTCACGACCGAGGTCCTGGTGGCCAGCATTCGCCATCCAATGCACGTGGTGGAGTCGGCCCTGCTGGGCGCCGACGTCGCCACCATTCCGCCTGAAGTGATCAAGAAGCTGGTGGCCCATCCGCTCACCGACAAGGGACTGGCCGCCTTCCTGGCCGACTGGGAGAAACTGCAGGGGTGATCCAGATGAGTACGCTGCGCGCCAGAAACGCGCCGGGCTGGACCGGAATCGTCATCGGGATCCTGGTGGGCCTGCTCGCCGGGAGCATCTGGATGCTGGTCCGCGAGCGGAACGCTCACGCCAACGAGGTGGCCCTGTTGCAGACCGGAGCCGCCGCGATGGACCCGGGACCGGTCGCGGTGCCGGTCAGCACCACCGGTCCGGGCACCGACCGCGACGCCGACACCATCTCCGAGTGCCGGCGCACCGGCATCGTCCAGGCCACCGAGCTGGTGGCCCCGGCGGTGGTCAGCATCAACGTCATCCAGCACCGGATCATCCGGGACCGGCGCATGGAGATCTGGGATCGCTTCTTCCCCGGCATGTTCCCGCGCCGCGAGTTCCGGCAGGACGTGCAGAGTCTCGGCTCGGGCGTGATCGTCTCGGACGACGGGTACGTCCTGACCAACTTCCACGTCATCGAGGGGGGCAGCGAGGTCATCGTCACCCTTTCGGACGGGCGCCAGTTCAACGCCGAGGTGCTCGACGCGGTGGACCGTTACGACCTCGCCCTGCTCAAAATCGAGGGCGAGGACCTGCCGGTGGCGCCCATGGGCAGGGGAGACGACCTGCAGATCGGGGAATGGGCCATCGCCATCGGCTCGCCCTTCGGCTACCTGCTGGCCGACACCCA